>DATFPF010000183.1:0-2582 GCA_035264945.1 Rubrobacter sp. | reverse complement strand
TCCCTGCAGCCGCTCATACCGACGTCGGTCACGTACGCGGTTCCACCGGGCAGAATCGAATGATCCGCCGTGGGCACGTGCGTATGTGTCCCGAGCACGGCTTGGGCCTTTCCGTCGAGATGATAGCCGAGCGCCTGCTTCTCGCTCGTGGCCTCGGCGTGAGAGTCGACGAGCACGAGGTCGGCGCCGCGTTCCTTCAACTCCGTGATGGCCCCGTCTGCCGCTTCGAAGGGCGATGCCTTCGTCCTCTCGACGAACACGCGTCCAAGCACGTTGGTGACGCCAACGGTTACACCGCCAGCTTCGAAGAGACCCAGGCCGGATCCCGGGTCTTTCTCGTCGAAGTTGGCGGGACGCACCACCCTGTCCTCATCTCCGAGAAACTCTACGTATCCATCGGCGTCGAAAGCGTGGTTTCCGAGGGTGAGGAAATCGGCCACGGAAAGCAGGGCGGAGCCGCTCGCGCGGGTGATCCCCCGCCCCGTCGGGGCGGAGTTTTCGGCGTTGGCTACGACGGCGTCAGGCTCCAACTCTTCGCGCAAGCGCGGTAGAAGATCCAGGACCGCCGAGCATCCCGCGGGCCCGACGATGTCCCCGATAAAGAGAAGCCTGAAGGTCAGAGCAGCTCTCCCACCGCTAACGGTAGATACCCCAGCAGGTCGGTCGCCACGAAGCTCTCCGCGGGCCAGCCGGTCTCCTCGACCCAGAGCTCCGCGGCGCGTCCGTGCGCCCAGGCTCCGGCCCTGGCCGCCTCGTAGGTGTCCATCCCGCGCGAGAGGAGGGCTCCGATCACCCCCGTCAATACGTCACCCGTCCCCGCCGTGGCGAGCGCGACGTCCCCCGTGGAGTTGACGGCGACCCTCTCACCCTCGATGACGAGCGTATCGGAACCCTTGAGCAACACACAGCAACGATGCTGTGCGGCAGCGTCGCGGGCGGAATCCAGCCTGCGGGCCGACACTTCTTTCGCCCCGGATCCAAGCATCCGCCCCAGCTCCCCGGCGTGGGGCGTTATTACGGTCGGGTTGTCTCTAGTGGCGAGGACATCCGTGCCGGCGAGGTTCGTGATGGCGTCGGCGTCCAGTAACACAGGCACCTCGATCTCGCGCAGGATGCCTTCGACGAGGCGTCTGCCCTCATCTCCCGTCCCCGTTCCCGGGCCCATCACGAGCGCGGAGGCTCTCCCTGCGTGCTCCAGGATCTCCTCCAGCGCCCCTGAGCTCATGTAGCCTTCCGCGTCTTCGGCGACGCCGTAGACGAGCGCTTCGGTGAGGGCGAGGTCGACGGCGGGCGCGGCCCCCTCGGAGGTGGCGAGGAAGACTATGCCGCACCCTGTTCTCTGCGCGCCGTGGACGACCATAACGGGGGCTCCGGTCGTCCCGCGGGAGCCGGCGACGACGAGCAGGGCGCCGGCCGAGTATTTGTGGGCCGGCTCGGCGGTACGCGGCATCTTCCCCCACAGAGAGGCCGCGTCGGTCCAGACCAGAGAGGGGGCGACGTTAGATTCGGGTGGGATACCTATGTCCACGGCGACGACCTTACCGGCGTGCTCGCGGCCGGGGGAGATCACACACCCCACCTTCGCCGCGTGCGCACAGACCGTGAGGTCGGCGAACACGGCAGCACCCTGCACCTCGCCCGTCGATCCATCGACCCCTGATGGGACGTCGACGGCGAGCACGGGGGTTCGGGCGGGGTTCATCTTCTCGATGATCCCGGCCTCCTTCTCCCGCACTTCCCCCGAGAACCCCGTCCCGAGCAGGGCGTCGACGATGAGGTTGGCGGATCCGAGCTCCACATCGAGGTCCTCCGTGTCAATCAGCCGCACATCCAGGTTCCGGAGCGCCTCCAGGTTGGTCGCGGGGTCCCCCTCGTACTCGCTCTTCGTCGCCAGGACCGCGACGTCGACGCCGGAGCGGTGCAGCTCGCGGGCGATGACGAAACCGTCGCCGCCGTTGTTGCCGCCGCCGCAGACGACGAGCGCCCGTCCGGGGGAGTACCGCTCAAGGGCAGTACGGGTCATGGCAGCGCCGGCCCGTTCCATAAGCACGCCGCCAGGGATGCCTAGCTCCTGTGCCTCTGCGTCGGCGTGGCCCATCTCCTCTGCGGTGTAGAGCTTCACCCGGAGATTTGCTCCCTGCGCACGACGCAGACGGCGACGGCGGAGAGTTCGGAATGGGTTATGGAGATGTAGAGATCCTCCTCGTGTACGCCTACCGCATCGGCGAACTGCTTGATCTTGCCCGAGATACGGACCGTCGGGGCGCTACGGGGCCTCCGCACGACCTCGACGCCGTTCCATTGAATCAGGCCGCACCCCAAAGCCTTAGTGACCGCTTCTTTGGCGGCCCAGCGTCCGGCGTAGTGGCGCTCGGCGAAACGATACTTCTCGCAGTAGGAGATCTCGGCCTCCGTAAACAGGCGCCGGCGTATCTTCGGGGTGCGCTCCAGGGCGAACTGCATCCTCTCCACGTCGACGACATCGACCCCGATCCCTGGTACGACGAAACTTTCCACGGGGCGTATGTTACGGCAGATTCGCTCCAGGCAAAAGGGCTATAGTATGAGGATGAACGCAGCCA
>DATFPF010000182.1:0-6985 GCA_035264945.1 Rubrobacter sp. | reverse complement strand
CTCCCTACTTCCAGCGGCCGCTCTCCTTGGGCGCGGACATCGTGGTCCACTCGACGACCAAGTACATGGGCGGCCACTCCGACGTCGTCGGCGGGGCGGCCGTAACCTCAGACCCAGGCCTGCACGAGCGGATGGCCTTCTGCCAGAACGCCGCAGGAGGCGTGCCGGGTCCTTTCGACTCCTGGATCGTGCTGAGGGGCCTCAAGACCCTCGCCGTCCGCATGCGCCAGCACGAGGAGAACGCGCTGGCGGTCGCCGGGTTCCTGCGGGACCACCCGCAGGTCGCGACGGTCAACTACCCCGGCCTCCCGAGCCACCCGCAGCACGAGCTCGCCAAACGGCAGATGTCCGGCTTCTCGGGCATGGTCTCGTTCACCCTGAAAGGCGGGGCCGAAGCCGCCTACGCGGCGGTCCAGAAGACGGAGGTCTTCCACTTCGCCGAGTCCCTGGGCGGGGTCGAGTCCCTCATCACGCACCCGGCCACGATGACCCACGCCGCGATCCCCAAGGAGCAGCGCGAGGCCCGCGGCGTCACGGACGGCCTGCTCCGTCTCTCCGTCGGCATCGAGGATGCGGAAGACCTCGTGGCGGACCTGGACCAGGCGATAAGCTAGGCGGCTGGTCAGCGCGCCCCGGCTTCGCCTCCGCTTGTCAGCTAGTCAGCGGTGCGGCCCGGTGCACGAGGCGAAGGTCGGACCGCTGCGTCGGGCTCCCCATACCCCGGCCGGCCCCTTCGTCGCAGCCCCCGCCGCCACGAGCGTCCCGATGGTCAGCATCGTGCCCTTCCCGACCCCCGCCCCCTTCGGCCGCAACAATGGAGCGCACGCCAGGACGGGCCCTGCCGGTTACTGACGCTTCCCGCGGCAGATCCCCGGCACGGACGAGTCGGGCTTCAGGGCGCTCGTGTAGACGGGCTTACTCAAACGAAGGCGTCGGGGTCGTGGCGCCCGCCACCAGCGCCCGAGCCCCCGCGCGTTACGGGTTCGCCTCTCCTTCCTTGCCCTGCCCCGGCTGGGGGAAAGCGCCGAGTTGCATCACGAGCTGAAGGTCACTCATCTCCGACCACAGCTCCCGCACGAGCCCGTCCTTTACGCGCAGGATCAGGATGCCGGTCTCGAGGACGCGCTGGCCTTCGGAGGGTATGCCGAGCAGGCCGCCCCTGTAGGTCGTCCACCCCGAGTTGCGGACGACGACCTTGTCGCCCTCGGAGATGATGTCGTGGACGGTCCACTCCCTCTCTGTAAAGGCGGAGGTGTACCACCGCAACCACTCGCGGAAGGCCTCCCGTCCGCGGGAGTCCTCCGAGCCGCCCTGCCCGTGGGCCACGAGGTCGGGGGCGACGAGGTCGTCTACGGCGTCCAGGTCGCCCCGGGTGAAGAGGTCGTCGAACCAGCGCCCGACGATGTTCACGTGTTCGTCCGTCGGCACGGCGCCTCCCTGGGCTACCCTGCCAGGACCTCGGGGTTGCGCTCGCGGTAGGCGTCGCGCCAGGAGATCAGCTCCTCCAGAGGGGCGAGGTCGTAGTCTGGGCCCGTAAAGCCGAGCATCAGGTGGGTGATTCCCCTCTCGACGTAGGCGTCGGCGTTCTTTATGATCTGGTCCGGGCCGCCCAGGACGGAGCGCTCTATCTCGTTCGGGTCGCGCCCGACCTTGCCGCACCAGTCGTCGAGGATGGCGCTCTTGCGGGCGGCCTGCTCAGGGTCGCCGAAGCCGTTCCAGATGTGGGCCCGCTCGGCCACGATCCTCAAGGTTACCTTCTCGCCGCCGCCGCCGATGAGGATCGGGACCCGGCGCGTCGGCGGCGGGTTGAGCCTGCCGAGGCGCTCCTCTATTACCGGCATGGCCGCGTCGAGGTCGCGCAGGCGGTCCGGCGCCGTCTTGAAGTCGTAGCCGTACTCGTCGTAGTCCTTCTGGAACCAGCCGGAGCCTATCCCGAGGATGAGCCTGCCGCCGGAGATGTGGTCTACGGTGCGCGCCATGTCGGCGAGCAGGTTAGGGTTGCGGTAGGAGTTGCACGTCACGAGCGCCCCGAACTCGACCCTCTCGGTCACCTCGGCCATCGCGCCAAGCAGCGTCCAGCACTCGAAGTGCTTGCCCTCGGGCTCCCCGTACAGGGGATAGAAGTGGTCCCAGTTGAAGAGCGTGTCAGCCCCCATCTCCTCCACCCTCAACCACGCGTCTCGCATCTGCGCGTAGCCCGCGTGCTGCGGTTGTATCTGCGCCCCGACCCTTACCGTCGCCACTCTCGCCTCCTCGTGAGGTTTCCAACCGGCAGGTTATGTACCCGTACGCGACCTCGCGTAGGCTACGGCGTCCCTGGTCGTCGAGCGGAGCGTCCAGCCTCCGAACTTCTCGGACCACCCCGCGCCCGCCAGGCGCTCGCGGACGCGGAGCTTGACGTGGGTTAGCAGGATACCGACGCCGCGCGAGCGGTACCCCGAGACCAGCGCCTCTAGCCCCTCCACGGCGGTCACGTCTATGGCGTTGATGCCGCGACAGTCTATGACGATCCACCCCACCTCAGGCTTCTCCGAGACTAGCTCTATGAGCTTCTCCTCGAGGTAGGGGATGTTCGCGTAGTAGAGCGTGGCGTCGAAGCGCAAGATCAGGACGTCAGGGTACGTCTCCGCCTCGGGCCAACGTTCCAGATCGAGAAAGGCCCGCTCTTCGGGCACGAACCCCATCTGGGTGACGTTCGGGTAGGCCGTGCGCCGCAGGAAGGCGAGCAGCGCGAAGAGCGCCCCGGCGAGGATGCCCTCCTCGACGCCGACGAACAGCGTTACGAGGAACGTGACCACGAGGGTGGCCCCGTCCACGGGGCTCACCTCGAAGATGCGCCTGGCCTGCCTGAAGTCCAGAAGCCCGAAGACGGCGACCAGGATGACCGCCGCGAGCGCGGCGTCTGGCAGGTAGTAGAAGAGCGGCGTCAGAAACAGCAGCGTAAGCACCACCACCCCCGCCGATACCACAGAGGCGAGCTGGGTCCGCGCGCCGGCCTCGTACTGGACGGCCGTCCGGGAGAACGAGCCTGCCACCGGCATCCCCGACGTGAACGCCGCGGCGACGTTGGCGAGCCCGAGGCCCCTGAGCTCCGCGTTGGACTCCAGCCCGTAGCGCTCCTTGGCGGCGACGGCCTTGGCCACGGAGACCGACTCCACGAACCCGACTAGCGCCACGGCGAGGGCGGCAGGCAGCAACCCCCGCGCGGTCTCAAGCCCAAGCGGCGGCACCGAGAGACCCGGCAGCCCACCCGGCACCTCCCCGACGATCCCGACCCCGGCCCCCCGCAGGCCGAGGACGTACACGACGGCCGTGGAGGCCGCGGCGACAACCAGCGCGCCGGGCACCCTTGGGAAGAACCGCGCCAGGCACACCAACAACGCTATGCTGCCGGCCCCGATGATGAGCGTCGGGAGGTTCGCCTGGCCGACGTGGTCAGCGAGGGCGGAGAGTATGCCGATGGTGGACCTCTCGTCGCCGGCCGGGATGCCGAGCAGGGCAGCGGCCTGGCTCAGGGAGATCACGACGGCCGAGGCGTAGATGAACCCGCTCAGCACGGGCAGGGGTATGAAGTTGGAGACGAACCCGAGCCGCAGGAGCCCGAGCCCGAGCTGCAGGGTCCCCGCCATGAGCGCCAGCAGCAGCGCGAGCCCCGCGTACTGCTCCGTCCCCGGTTGCGCGAGCGCGGAGACCCCGGAGAACGTCAGCAGCGCCATCAGGGCCGGCGGCCCGACGGGCATGTGGCGCGAGGTGCCGAAGAGGGCGTAGGCAACCGTGGGGACGATGGAGGCGTAGAGGCCGTAGACGGGCGGAAGGCCGGCCAGGACCGCGTAGGCCATGGCCTGGGGCACGATCATTACCCCGACGACCAGGCCGGCCGAGAGGTCCCGCGGAAGGTCCGCCCGCCTGTAGCGACCGAGCCAGCCGAGCGCCGGCACTACAGCCGTCAGGCCCCGCCCCACGGACCATCCCCTAGTCATCCGCGAGCCCTCCCCCTTCCCGTAGACGCCCACAAGTTTACGCCCCCCGGCGCCCCTCCCGCGCGGGGACCCGACCGGCCCGGCCGTGACGACGCGGGTATGATGTGGGAAGGGGTGGTTCTCGGGGAGCCGCCGCGTCATGCGTGGGGCCCGCACCACCCCGAGCACAGTTTCGCGAGGAGGCTGGGTGCACAAGTTTCTGATCCACAGGGCTGGCGACTACGTCGGGGTGGCGACCTCGGACATCGTGGCCGGAGAGAGGGTGGTCGGGGTGTACATGGACGACGACTCGACGGTCGAGGTCGAGGCGTTGGGGAACGTGCCGCTGGGGCACAAGATCGCGGTCGAGGGTTGCGACGCCGGCGGGGACGTCACGGAGTACGGCGTCAGGATCGGGGTTGCGCCGGACGGCTTCGAGCGGGGCGACTACGTCCACACGCACAACCTCAAGAGCGCGAGGTGGTAGGCATGGAACTTTTCGGTTACAGGCGCGAGAACGGGCGCGTCGGCGTTCGAAACCACGTGATCGTCCTGCCCGTTGACGACATCTCGAACGCGGCGTGCGAGGCGGTGGCGAACAACATAAAGGGCACGATGGCGCTGCCCCACTCGTACGGGCGGCTGCAGTACGGGGAGGACCTGGCGCTCCACTTCAGGACCATGATCGGGACCGGCTCCAACCCGAACGTCGCAGCCGTCGTGGTCATAGGCATAGAGCCCAACTGGACGGAGAAGGTAGCAACCGGCATCGCCGAGACGGGGAAGCCCGTTGCCGCTCTCTCCATAGAAGGCTTCGGCGACCTGGAGACCGTCCGGCGGGCCTCCTGGAAGGCGAAGGAGTTCGTCCAGTGGGCCTCGGAGAGGCGCCGGGAGCCGGTGGGGCTCGAAGACCTGACGGTGAGCATCAAGTGCGGCGAGTCCGACACCACGACGGGCCTCGCCTCCTGCCCGACGGTGGGCGTCGCGGTGGACCGGCTGATCGAAGACGGCGCCACGGTCTTTTTCGGGGAGACCTCGGAGCTTACCGGCGGGGAGCACCTGATAGCCGAGAGGATGGCCACACCCGAACTCAGGGATGAGTTCCAGAGGGTCTACGACGACTACGTAGAGCTGATCGAGGCCCAGTCCGAGGACCTGCTGGGCTCCCAGCCGACGCAGGGGAACATAGCCGGGGGCCTCTCGACCATCGAAGAGAAGGCGCTCGGCAACATCGAGAAGACGGGAACCAAGCCCGTGACCGGGGTCCTCGGGCCTGCCGAGGCGCCGCAGAACGGGCCTGGGCTTTACTTCATGGACAGCTCCTCGGCCGCAGCGGAGCACGTAACGCTCATGGGGGCGGGCGGGGCTGTCCTGCACATGTTCCCGACGGGCCAGGGCAACGTCATCGGCAACCCCATAGTCCCGGTCATAAAGGTCTCGGGGAACCCGAACACCGTAGGGACGATGGGCGAGCACATAGACGTGGACGTGAGCGGGCTGCTCGGCCGGGAGCTCACCCTGCCGCAGGCAGGCGACCTTATGATGGAGCACCTCGCCCGCACGGCGAACGGGCGCCTCACCTCCGCGGAGGCGCTCGGCCACCGCGAGTTCACTATGACCAAGCTCTACAGGAGCGCGTAGGGGTTGACCGCCGCCAGGAGAACGAAGCCCGCCCCGGAAGCGGCCGGGACGAATGGGCGATCCCGGGTCGAAAGCCGGGCTTCTTCCGGGCAAACGCCCGGATCTGGTGGTCCACGGCGACCACCCCCTGAACGCCGAGACCCCGCCGCGCCTGTTTCGGGAGAGCTTCGTGACGCCCTCCGACGCCTTCTACGTCCGGTGCCACGGGGACGTGCCGCAGGTGAACCCCGGGTCGTACCGGCTGAAGGTCTCTGGCCTCGTGGGGAGGCCGCTACGGCTGTCGCTGGAGGAGATCCGGGGCTCCCGAAGGCCGAGGCGACCGCCACCGTCTACGGCGCGGGCAACCGCCGCGCCGAGCTTACACGGATAAAGCCCATGACGGGCAAGGTGGCCTGGGAGGTCGGCGCCGCTGGCAACGCCCGCTGGGGCGGCGTCCTCCTGCGCGACGTGCTCGCGGAGGCCCGCCATCGGGGAGGGGACCAGGCACGTCGCCTTCGCCGGCCTCGACAGGGCCGTGGAATCCGGCACCGGCGAGCCCTTCGGCGGCTCCGTGCCCATCGAGAGGGCCGTCGACGACCGGGTGCTGCCCGCCTACGAGATGAACGGCAGGCCGCTGGCGCCTGAGCACGGCTTCCCGCTGCGCGCGGTCATCGGGGGGCACGTGGGCGCCCGCAGCGTCAAATGGCTCTCGGGTATAACCCTCAGGGCCGGGCCTTCCGACAACCACTACCAGGCCGTCGAGTACAAGCTCTTCCCGCCGCACGTGACGGCCGAGACCGCGGACTACTCGGAGGGCGAGATGCTCGGCGAGATCCCCTGAACTGCGCCATCCTCGCCCCCGAAAGCGGCGAGACGGTGGAGCGGGTTCCTGTCCCCGTCCGGGGCTACGCCGTCTCCGGCGGCGACCGCGGGGTGGTTAGGGTTGAGGTCTCAGCCGACGGGGGCGGGTCCTGGGCCGGGGCGTCGCTCCTGGAAGGCGGCCAAGGGACGTGGTGCTTCTGGGAGGCGAAGTTGAACCTCTCCCCTGGCCCGCCAGGATAGTGGCCCGCGCGTTCGACTCCGGGGGCGGGGCGCAGCCGGCGTCTGCCGGGGAGGTCTGGAGCTTTCTCGGCTATGCCAACAACGCCTGGCACGGGGTCGACATCGAGGTATGGGGGTTGAGCCGGGGCTAACCGGCCAGGGCCCAGAGCGCCGTGGCGACGCCAAGGATGCCGGTAAGGATCACGAGGCCGAGGCTCAGGGCCCGGAAGGCCCTCTCCGAGACTTTTCTCAAGAAAGCCGTCCCGACCAACTTCCCTACCATGGCCGCGGGCACGAGGACGAGGGCGAGCCGGATCTCGCCCCCCTCGATCAAACCGCGCCCCGCCAGCACGAGCAAACCTACG
>DATFPF010000181.1:0-8927 GCA_035264945.1 Rubrobacter sp. | reverse complement strand
GAAGCGCTGGTCAATGGCGGCCGTAACTATAACGGTCCTAAGGTAGCGAAATTCCTTGTCGGGTAAGTTCCGACCTGCACGAAAGGCGTAACGATCTGGGCGCTGTCTCGACCATAGACTCGGTGAAATTGTAGTCTCGGTGAAGATGCCGAGTACCCGCGGAAAGACGGAAAGACCCCGTGAACCTTTACTATACCCTGGCATTGGATATCGGCACGGCTTGTGCAGCATAGGAGGGAGGCTAGGAAGCCGGGACGCCAGTCTCGGTGGAGCCGCCGTTGAGATACCTCCCTTGCCGTGTTGGTGTTCTAACCCTACGCCGTGATCCGGGTAGGAAACAGTGTCAGGCGGGTAGTTTGACTGGGGCGGTCACCTCCCAAAATGTAACGGAGGTGCCCAAAGGTTCCCTCAGCACGGTCGGAAATCGTGCGCAGAGTGTAAACGCACAAGGGAGCTTGACTGCGAGAGAGACATCTCGAGCAGGGACGAAAGTCGGGGTTAGTGATCCGGCGGTAACGAGTGGAAGTGCCGTCGCTCAACGGATAAAAGGTACTCCGGGGATAACAGGCTTATAGCCGCCAAGCGTTCACAGCGACGCGGCTGTTTGGCACCTCGATGTCGGCTCGTCGCATCCTGGGGGTGGAGCTGCTCCCAAGGGTTGGGCTGTTCGCCCATTAAAGCGGCACGCGAGCTGGGTTCAGAACGTCGTGAGACAGTTCGGTCCCTATCTTCCGTGGGCGTTGGAGATTTGAGAGGAGCGACTCCTAGTACGAGAGGACCGGAGTGGACGTACCCCTAGTGTACCGGTTGTCCTGCCAAGGGCACCGCCGGGTAGCTATGTACGGAAGGGATAACCGCTGAAAGCATCTAAGCGGGAAGCTCGCCTCGAGATAAGATCTCCCATCCCCATGAGGGAGTAAGGCTCCTGGTAGACCACCAGGTTGATAGGCCACAGGTGTACGCACAGCGATGTGTTCAGCCGAGTGGTACTAATAGGTCGAGGGCTTAATGGACTATATTGGATCGCAAGCTATGCAGTTTTCATAGATCAGGCGCCGGCTGGAGCCTGGGCTTTACAACCGAATATATCCTTTTTCGAAAGGGTGACGATAGCGGCGGGGATACACCTCTTCCCATTCCGAACAGAGAAGTTAAGCCCGCCAGCGCCGATGGTACTGCAAGGGAGACTTTGTGGGAGAGTAGGTCGTCGCCCATTTTTCTTTTAGCTGGTCAGCCGGTCAGCTTGTCAGCGGTCAGCTTCTGGCCGGGGCAGGCGGGGCCGGTTTCTTTTTGCCAGGGTCCGGGCGGCCGGGTTTGTTGTATGGTGAGGCTTTGAGGACAGAGAGGAGCGGGCGTGGCGAATACGGAGCTTGACGAGAAGTTCGTGGCGGAGCAGAGGGAGCGCCTTCTTGGGTTGCGCGACGAGCTGCTGCGCATCCAACGGGGCATGGAGGGCGACCTCGAGAACCGCGGCGAGGACGAGGGCGACATGACCGAGCACGACTCGGGCGACATGAGCCAGCAGATGTTCTCGCGTGAGATGGACGCAACCATCGGCGAGCAGGCCGGGCGGCGTCTAGGGGAGGTCGAGCGGGCGCTGGAGAAGATCGAGGAGGGCACCTACGGCCTCTCGGACGAGAGCGGGGAGCCCATCGCGAGGGGCAGGCTGGAGGCCGCGCCCGAGGCGATCCGAACTATGGAGGAGCAGCAAGATTTCGAGCGGGAGCGGCGCCCGCCGCTCTAGCGGTGGGTCGGGGGGCGGTATAATCCGTCCGTGGACCCTTACCAATACCGCGAACACCCCGATGGGGGGAACGAGCCCGTCTTCCGCAGCGACGTAGAGCCGCGCGCCGAGGGACCGGCTTACGAGCCCGGGAGGCCAGAGGGCGGGTTCCGGTCCGTGTTGGGGAGGCTTCTCGCGCCGCTCGCGGCGGTGGGTCTCTTGCTCGCGAAGTTCAAGGGGCTCGCGCTCCTGCTGCTCAAGGTGAAGTTCCTGGGGACGGCGCTGACCATGGTGGTGAGCGTGGGGGCGTACGCGCTCCTGTTCCCCGTGTGGTTCGCGGTCGGTTTCGTGGCCCTGATCTGGGTCCACGAGATGGGCCACGTTCTGCAACTGAGACGCGAGGGCATAGAGGCCTCGGCGCCGATGTTTATACCGTTTCTCGGGGCGTTCGTGGCGATGAAGCAGATGCCGAAGGACGTGCTAGCCGAGGCTCGGGTGGGGCTGGCCGGGCCGGTGCTGGGTTCCCTGGGGGCGCTTGGTGCCTGGGGGGTCTACGGGCTGACCCAGGAGTCGCTCTTCCTGGGGCTCGCCTACGTCGGGTTCTTCCTGAACCTCTTCAACCTGCTGCCGATGCTGCCGCTCGACGGCGGGAGGGCCATCGGGGCGCTCTCGCCGGTATTCTGGTTGGTGGGGGTACTGGGCGTAGTTGGGCTGCTCTTGGTCAACCCGAACCCGATCCTCATCTTTATAGCCATCCTCGGCGGCATGGAGCTGTGGCGGCGTTGGCGGGCGAGAAATACGCCCGAGGGAAAGGCCTACTACGCCGTCGAGCCGAAGAGCCGCGTGCTAGTCGGCCTCGTCTACTTCGGGCTCATCGCGCTCCTGGCCTTGGGCATGGCGGCGACCTTCGTGCCCGACCCGGCGGTGCTCCGTTAGCTTGCGGACCATCCTGTACACCGGCAAGGGCGGCGTCGGCAAGACGAGCGTCGCCGCGGCCACGGCGCTGAAGGCCGCCGGCATCGGGAAGAAGGTGCTCGTGATGAGCACGGACCCGGCGCACTCGCTCTCGGACGCCTTCGACGCGCCCATAGGTCCCGACCCGAAGAAGATGGCGACCGGGGTGTGGGCACAGGAGCTGGACCACACGTCCATGATCGAGGAGAACTGGGCCGAGATCCAGGCCTACGTCTCGACGGTCTTCGAGTGGCAGGGCGCGAACACGCTCGCCGCCGAGGAGCTGGCGATGTTGCCAGGGATGGACGAGCTCTTCGGCCTGCTCATGGTCAGGCGGCACCACCAGGAGGAGGCGTACGACGCGCTCATCGTGGACGCGGCCCCGACGGGGGAGACGCTCAAGCTGCTGAGCCTGCCGGACCAGATGAACTGGTACGTCGAGAAGATACTGCCGATACAACGCCGCGCGGCGAAGCTGGTGAGGCCCTTCGCGAACAGGGCGAAGTCACTGCCGCCGCTCCCCCAGGACAGCGTCTTCGCCGCGGGCCAGAGGTTCTACGAGGCAATCGCCGGGGTCGAGGAGATCCTGACGGACAGGCGGCAGGCCTCCGTGCGGCTGGTCGTGAACGCGGAGAAGATGGTCGTGGCCGAGGCCCGGCGGGCCTACACGTACCTCAACCTCTACGACTACGGGGTGGACGCCGTGGTCGTCAACCGGCTCCTGCCTGACTCCGTGATGGACCCGTACTTCGACCTGTGGCGGGAGTCGCAGGGGCGTCACATGAGGAGCATCGAGGAGGCCTTCTCGCCGATCCCGATCCTGACGGCCCGCCTCTTCGACCGCGAGATGTTCGGCCTGGGGGCGCTCGAGGCTTTGGCCGACGACGTCTTCGACGGGACGGACCCGCTGCCGGTGCTCTTCGAGGGCGCGGCCCACGACGTGGTCAAGACGGACGACGGGTACGAGGTGGTTTTCAACCTGCCGCTGGCGGAGAAGAAGGACGTGGACCTGTCGAAGAAGGGCGCGGAGTTGTACGTGAGGGTCGGGGGCTACCGGCGCAACATCCTGCTACCGGACTCGCTGGCCCGGCTCTCGGCGGCTGGGGCAAGCGTGGAGGGAGGCAGGCTGAAGGTGAGGCTCGAGGATGGCTCCTGAGCGGCGCGGCAAGGGCGGTCTGCTCGGCGTTATCGCGTACGTCGCGGTGCCCGGCGAGCGGCGCAAGAAGGCCGCCGTCCATTTCAGGAGGGCCGGCTTCGAGGCGCTCAAGGGCGTTGCCGCGCTGGCCCGGCCCGAGGCGGCCGGCGGCGGGCCTGGGGAGCCTGCCAGGGAGCGTATAGAGGTACGATGAAGGAAAGGACGGAGATCTCGGAGAGCGACGGGGGGCCTTCCGGCAGGGCCCGCATCTTCGGCAAGGTGGCCGAGGTCGCGCGCCGGGAGGCGGGCGTGGTGCTCCCGGCCGCCAGGCGCGCCGCGGGGCACGGCATAGAGGCGTTCCTGAAGAAGTTCTCGGAGGAGTACGCCAAGGAGCGCAAAAAGCGCTAGCAATCACGATTGCGGGCGGGTCGCGGTTTGGTCTCGTGGGGCGCTGGTAGTAAGATACGTCTAACAGATTCTAGTAAGCACTCACGGGGGCAAAACCTATGGCGGAAAACGGGCGGTTGACCGGGACGTTCAGGGTCAAGAGCGGGATGGCGCAGATGCTCAAGGGCGGGGTCATCATGGACGTGGTGAACGCCGAGCAGGCGAAGATCGCCGAGGAGGCCGGCGCGGTCGCGGTGATGGCGCTGGAGCGGGTGCCCGCCGATATCCGGGCCGACGGCGGGGTCGCGAGGATGAGCGACCCTGATATGATCTCCGGCATCCAGGAGGCCGTCTCGATACCCGTAATGGCGAAGGCGAGGATAGGCCACTTCGTCGAGGCGCAGGTGCTCGAGGCGCTCGAGGTCGACTACATCGACGAGTCCGAGGTCCTGACCCCCGCCGACGAGAAGCACCACATAGACAAGGCCGCCTTCGAGGTACCTTTCGTGTGCGGGGCGACGAACCTGGGGGAGGCCTTGCGTCGCATCGGCGAGGGCGCGGCCATGATCCGGTCCAAGGGCGAGGCCGGCACCGGCAACGTCGTCGAGGCGGTCCGCCACATGCGCTCCATCGTCGGCGGCATCCGGCGCCTTAGCGTGCTAGAGGACGACGAGCTTATGAGCGAGGCCAAGGAGCTCCGGGCGCCTTACGAGCTGGTGCGGTGGGTCGCCGAGAACGGTCGCCTGCCGGTCGTGCTGTTCACGGCAGGGGGCATCGCTACGCCGTCCGACGCGGCGCTCATGATGCAGCTCGGGGCCGACGGCGTGTTCGTCGGCAGCGGCATCTTCAAGAGCGGGGACCCGGCCCTGCGGGCGCGGGCCATCGTGAAGGCGACGACGCACTTCAAGGACGCGAAGGCCGTGGCGGAGGCGAGCCGGGGGCTCGGCGAGGCTATGGTCGGCAGGGAGATGGGGGACCTGAAAGAGGAGGAGCGGCTCGCGACGCGTGGCTGGTAACGGCGACAGGCCGAAGGTGGGCATACTCGCGCTCCAGGGCGACGTCCGGGAGCACGCGGAGATCCTGCGCGGGCTCGGGGTGGAACCGGTCGATGTAAGGGCTGCCGGGGACCTGGATGGTCTGGCCGGCGTGATCGTGCCAGGCGGAGAGTCGACCACCATAGGGAAGATGCTCGTCTCCTCGGGGCTTCTGGACGGCCTGCGGGGTTACTTCTACAAGGGCGGACCCGTGTGGGGGACGTGCGCGGGGATGGTGCTCGCAGCGTCGGCTACGACCGGGCCGCGCCAGCCCCTGCTCGGGGTGATGAACGCGCTCGTGGAGCGCAACGGGTTCGGGCGGCAGGTCCACTCCTTCGAGAAGGACCTGGACGTCGAGGGCTTCGACAGGCCCTTCACCGGGGTCTTTATCCGGGCGCCGTTCTTCGAGGACGTGGGGCCGGGGGTCGAGGTCCTGTCCGAGCTGGAGGGCAAGGTCGTGGCGGCGCGGGGGGAGAACATCCTCGTCACGGCGTTCCACCCGGAGCTGACCGACGACACGAGGTTTCACGAGTACTTTCTCGAGGAGGTATGCGGCATTGAGCGGTCATAGCAAGTGGTCAACGATCAAACGCAAGAAGGGTGCTGCCGACGCCAAGCGCGGGGCGCTCTTCGGCAAGCTGTCCAAGGCGATAACCGTCGCCGCCAGGGAGGGCGGGGGCGACGCCGAGATGAACCCGGCGCTCGCGCTCGCGGTCCAGAAGGCCAAGGACGGCAACATGCCGAACGACAACATCCAGCGGGCCATAGACAAGGGGACCGGCTCCGGGGCCGACGCGGCGGCCATCGAGAGGATCACCTACGAGGGCTACGCCCCCGGCGGCGTCGCCGTGCTTATTGACGTCCTTACGGACAACCGCAACCGGACGGCCTCGGACGTGCGCTACGTGTTCTCAAAGAACGGCGGCAAGCTCGGCACGAGCGGGTCGGTGGCGTACCTCTTCGAGCGGAAGGGGATCATCCTGGTCCCGAAGGACGCTGCCGACGAGGACGAGCTGATGATGGCCGCGCTCGAGGCCGGCGCGGAGGACGTCGAGGAGCAGGAGAGCGACTTCCGCGTCGTCACGACCCCCGAGGAGTTCGTGGCGGTGCGCGGGACGCTGGACGAGGCCGGCATCCCGTACGAGAACGCCGAAGTCACCATGGAGCCCCAGAACAGCATCGACCTCGACGCCGGCACCGCCAAGCAGACCCTGCGCCTCATAGACGCGCTCGAAGAGAACGACGACGTCCAGGAGGTCTACGCCAACTTCGATATCTCCGACGAGGTGATGTCGGTGGTGGCGGGCGAAGAAGTCAACCGCTAGCGACCCTGCACCGAATCCTACGTCGGGCCCCGTCCTCCGGAGGGCGGGGCCCGACGGCGTTTGTGCGCTTCCCGCGCATGGGTGGGCAGGGACGTGCGGACGCTCCGTGTGCGGCCGGGCCGAAGCGGCCGTGACCCCAACGTGTGGATCTCTCGGGCATGTGGGCGGGAACCCGACGACCGGCCGGAACGCGTGGTCACGTCGGGTTGCAAAGTCGGGCGCCGGTCTGGGCAAGGAGAAGATTGCGGGCCGCCCCGGGGCCCGCGTTTTCTCGACGGTATATCCGAAATTGCCGGGCGGAGGATGCGGCGGCCGTGCGCCGGTCCAGCCCCACGGAGCGGCGCGGCGGGCGATTACTCTACCCAAACTAGTAAAGTTTATTCTTTATTGAAGAGGCCGGGGGCTTCCCGTACCGCCATCATGTGTTCGCGATGGCGGTCGAACAAAGGACGTACCGATGGCGGCAACGATGAGCAACTTTCGGGGCAACAGGTCTCGCGGGTCGACGCGCCGCCCGAGGTTCGAGTGGGAACCGACGGTAAAGCTAGGCGCGGAGACGGCGCCAGAAGATGACGACGTTGGCGATACCAGCCCTGGCCCGCCCGGCGACGACCACCGGGCTGGCGGGCTGCGAGTCCTGTTCGCCAACGCTCCGCTCGCGTACCGTCAGGCGATGGCCATGGCAATCGGGAGGCTCCGGCCGGAGATCGAGGTTTTGCTAGCAGATCCCGAGGCGCTAGACCTCGAGGTCGAGCGCTTTCGCCCCGATATAGTCGTGTGCAGCCACGTGACGGCGCTGGTCGAGTGCCGTGTGCCGGCATGGGTGGACCTCTACCCCGACGGGGAGAGGATGGCCACGATCGGCATCGAGGGCCGCCGCACGAAGACCGCCGGGATCGAGCTCGACGACCTGCTCGCCATCGTGGACCAGAGGGCTGGAGACAGGGCGACCCGGCGGGGATAGGCGGGGCGGCACCATTCCCTACCGGGGATGGCCGAGCTGGTCTCAGCGCTCGAGGGGGTCCATCTCGACTAGGCCGTGGCGCACGGCGAAGACGAGGGCCTGGAGCCTCGACTGGACCTCCAGTTTCATGAGGATGCTCCTGACGTGGGTTCGCACCGTGCCGACGCCGACGTAGAGGCGCTCTGCGATGCCCTTGTCGGAGAGGCCCTCGGCGAGCGCCTGGAGGACCTCGCGCTCCTTGGAGGTCAGCTTCTCTATCATCTGCCGCGACTCGTTGTCCCTCTCCCGCTCGCGTCTGACCAGGCGCAGCGCCTCGATCACCTCCCGCTGGGAGAGGAGGTGGTCACCCCGCGATAGTTGTCTGATCGCGTCCAGGATCTGCTCGACGGGCGAAGACTTGTGCATGACCCCGGCTGCCCCAGCCTCGATCGCCCTGGCCCGGCGTCCCTCGTCGGAGTGGGCGCTAAGGACGAGCATGACGGCCCGCGGGTGGACGCGGCGCAGGTCGTCCACCAGGTCTATGCCCAGGCCGTCAGGGAGGTCAAGGTCGACCACCGCCACGTCCACCGCCGCGTCGGCGTTCAGGAGCAGGTAGCGCGCCTCGGCGAGGTCGCCAGCCTGGGATACGATGCAGAGGTCAGGCTCCCACCCGAGCATAAAGGCCAGCGGCTGCCTGAAAGAGACGTGATCGTCGACCAGCATTACTCCTATCTTCTCGCTCATCTCGCTATGTCCAGGTCGAATACAAATACGGAGCCCCCGTGGGGCCCCGGGCGCACCGTCAGCCTGGACCCGTGACCGCCCATGATGCGCTGGCTTATGTAGAGCCCGAGTCCCTTCCCGGCCACCTCCCGTCCTTCCCCGTCGCGGCCCCTCCCGAACTTCTCGAAGATCAGGTCCACGTCTTCGGCGCTTACGCCCGCGCCTTGGTCGACGACCTCGATCCTTACTTGTTCTGCCCCTAGCGAGGCGCGAAGCTCTATGGGTGCGCCGGTCGGAGAGTATTTGGCGGCGTTGATGAGAAGGTTGCGCAAAACCTGGGCAATGCGCTCCGGATCGGCCCACACCATCTCCCTCGCGTCTAGCCCGCCGAGGAAAGCCGTCGTCACCGGGTGGCCGCCGGGCAGGAGTCCCGCGTAGACCTTGGCCTCCTCTATCAGCGTTCCGACGGGCAACGGGCGGGGGTGGACCTCGAACTCGTCTCGTCCGGCGGCCCGCACGTCGTCGATAAGGGCGTTTAGCGCCTCGATCTCGCCTGTCATCGTGGCGGTGGCGTAGCCGCGGACCTCGGAGTTGCCCCCCCTGGCGTTGATCATCTCGTTGAGCTTTCGGATGGCGGACAGCGGCGAGTCAAGCTCGTGGGCGACCATCGCGCTGAAATCGGCCTTGAGCCTCGCGAGCTCGC
>DATFPF010000180.1:0-6612 GCA_035264945.1 Rubrobacter sp. | reverse complement strand
CAGCAGGCCTTGCTCAAGATTCTGGAGGGCACGGTTGCAAGCGTCCCGCCGCAGGGCGGTCGCAAGCACCCGCACCAGGACTTTCTGCAGATCGACACGAAGAACGTGCTGTTCATCTGCGGCGGGGCGTTCGGGGGTCTCGAGGAGATCATCCGCCAGCGCATCGGCAAGAAGAGCATAGGCTTCGGCTCCGACGTTGACCAGCGGCTCAAGCAAGAAGACGACGCCCTGCTCCAGCACGTCCAGCCGGAGGACCTGCTCAAGTACGGCCTGATCCCCGAGTTCGTCGGCCGCCTGCCGGTGATCTCGACGCTGCGCCTCCTGGAACAGGAGGACCTTGTACGCATCCTAACGGAGCCGAAGAACGCGCTGGTGCGCCAGTTCCGCCAGTTCTTCCGCTACGACAAGGTGGACCTCTCGTTCACAGACGAGGCCCTTGCCGCCGTCGCGGAGCTCGCCCTCGAGCGTGGGACGGGCGCCCGGGGACTTCGGAGCATCCTCGAGTCGGCGCTCCTGCCGACGATGTACGATCTGCCGAGCCGCTCGGACGTGAAGGGCTGCGTGGTGGACGCCGACACCGTGAACGAGGGCGTGCAGCCCTCGCTGGTTACCGGCACCCAGAAGTACTCCTACGACGAAGAAGAGACCGCGTAAAGGTTCCTTGAGCGAGACCGGGATACCAAAAACCTACGACCACCGCGCCGTCGAGGCGCGCCTCTACGAGGAGTGGGAGCGGACGGGCGCCTTCGAGGCCGACCCGAATCCGGATAGGCCCGCCTACTGCATAGTCATGCCCCCGCCGAACGTGACGGGGGCGCTCCACATGGGGCACGCGCTCAACGGCTCGATCCAGGACACCCTCGCCCGCCGCGCCCGCATGAAGGGCTACGAGGCGCTCTGGCTCCCCGGCGTGGACCACGCGTCGATAGCTCTCCAGAACGTCGTCGAGCGGAAGCTTATGCGCGAGGAGGGCAAGACGAAGTGGGAGGTCGGGCGTGAGGAGTTCGTCGAGCGCTGCCGCCAGTTCGCGGAAGAAGCCCGTGGCACCATGCTCGGCCAGCTCAGACGCCTCGGCGCCTCCGTGGACTGGCGCCGCCTCAGGTACACGATGGACGAGGGGTACATAGACTCCGTCCTTACGGCCTTCGTCGAGCTGTATAATGACGGCTCGATCTACCGCGGCACACGCATCGTAAACTGGTGCCCCCGCGACCGCTCCGCCATCTCAGACCTCGAGGTCAACTACGAGGACACGGACGGCAAGCTCTACGGTCTCCGCTACCCGTTCTCCGACGGCAAGGGTCCGGGCCCGGATGGCAAAGACTTCGTCCAGGTCTTCTCCACCCGCCCGGAGACGATGCTCGGGGACGTGGCGCTCGTCGTCAACCCCGAGGACGGGCGGTATGGGGACCTCGTCGGGCGGCGGGTCACCGTGCCTTTCGTGGAGCGCGGGATCGAGGTCTACGCCGACGACCACGTCGACCCGGGCTTCGGGACGGGCGTCCTCAAGGTAACGCCGGCCCACGACCCCAACGACTTCGAGATCGGCGGCAGGCTCGGCCTCGAGCCGGTCAACGTCCTGAACCCGGACGGCACCATCAACGAGAACGGGGCCGGCTTCGCCGGCATGGACCGGATGGAGGCCCGCAAGGCCGTCGCCGAACGCCTGGGCGAGGAGGACCTTCTCGGCGAGGTAAGGGATTACCGGCACAGGGTGGGGCACTGCGACAGGTGCGGCACCGTCATCGAGCCCTGGCTCTCGGAGCAGTGGTGGGTTGCGATGGAGGGGCTTGCCCGACCTGCTATCGAGGCGCTGGAGAAGGGCGAGATCCGGGTCTACCCTGACTCCTGGCGCCGCGAGACGACGCGCTGGCTGGAGAACATCCACGACTGGAACGTCTCCCGCCAGCTCTGGTGGGGACACCGCATACCCGTGTGGTACGGGCCCGGGGGGGAGACGGTCGCCTCCAAGGAATCTCCGGGCGAGGGATGGGAGCAGGACCCGGACATCCTGGACACGTGGTTCTCGAGCGGGCTGTGGCCCTTCGCGACGCTCGGGTGGCCGGAGGAGAACGAGGATCTCGCGTACTTCTACCCGACGAGCCTGCTCTCGACGGCGCGCGAGATCATGTACTTGTGGGTGGCGCGCATGATCATGATGGGCCTCCGCTTCCGCGGCGAGGTCCCGTTCGAGAAGGTGAACGTCCACTCCATAGTCCTCGCCGAGGACGGCACGAAGATGAGCAAGTCCAAGGGCAACACGATAGACCCGCTCGACCTCTTCGAGGAGTACGGCACGGACGCCGTCCGGTTCGGCCTCCTCTACCAGTCCTCCACCCAGGACTTCGCCTACTCCTACGAGCGCGCCGCCATGGGCCGCGCCTTCGTCACCAAGCTGTGGAACGCGACCCGCTTCATCCTGAGCTACCCCGAGGCCGACGGGGACGGGGCGCCGTCTGCCTCGGACCGTTGGATCCTCTCCGAGTTCAACCGCACGGCGCGGGAGTACGACAGGATGCTGGAGGAGTGCGAGTTCTCCGAGGCGATGCGCCTGGTCTACGGCTTCGCCTGGAACCAGTTCGCCGACTGGTACATCGAGATCGCCAAGGCCTCGCCCTCGCCCGCGACGCCGCGCGTCCTGAGGGAGGTCTTTCTCGGCACCCTCAAGCTCCTGCACCCGGTCATGCCGTTCGCGACGGAGGAGATGGCCGGCATCATGGGCGAGGAGGGGCCGCTCGCCCGCGGGCGGTTCCCGGCGTACGATCCTGCCCTGGAGGACCCGCAGGCCGACGAGCTTCTCGGGCGTACGAGGCGCGCCGTGTCGGCCGTCAGGTCGTTCAGGGCCGAGTCGAAGGTCGACGGGGAGCTCGCGGGAAGGGTCGTCGGGGAGGTTGACCCCGCGGTCTTCACCGGCCTCTCCGGCGTCAAGCTCGTCGCGTCTATGGACGGAGAGGCGACCGCGACGTTGCCCGCGGGGGACGTTGTCGTGGAGCTCTCGCTCAGCGAGGAGATGCGGCGCGGGGAGATCGAACGCCTGCGCAAGGAGATCTCGCGCGTCGAGGGCGAGGTGAAGCGGGCCGAGGGCAAGCTCAGGAACGCGAAGTTCGTAGAGCGGGCCCCCACCGACGTGGTCTCGGCCGAGCGCGAGAAGCTCGAGACGAACGGCCGGATGCTCGGGACGCTGAAGGCCCGCCTGGAAGGCTACCTCTAGCCCCACGTTGGCCCCGATCTCCTCTTTCGCCGCCGTCTGCGCCGAGCTCGACCGCCGCCTGTTCGTAACCATGGGCCTCGATCGTGTGGAGCGGCTCCTCTCGCTGCTCGGGGACCCGCAGGAGAAGCTCCGGGTCGTCCAAGTCGTCGGCACGAACGGCAAGGGCACTACGGCGGTCTCCCTGGCCGCCGCGCTCTCTGAGGCCGGTCAGCCCGCCGGGGCATGCCTCTCCCCGCACGTACTCTCGTACACCGAGCGCGTCATGCTGGGTGGGAAATACATCTCGGAAGCACGCTTCGCCGCCGCGATGGGCGGGGCGATGGAGGTCGCGGACCGTAATGGCGTACCGGCCTCCCAGTTCGAGTTGCTAACGGCCGGAGCCCTTGAGCTCTTCGCGGACGGGGGGCTCTCCTGGGCCGTCATGGAGGCGGGGCTCGGCGCAAGGTTCGACGCGACCACGGCGGCCCGGCCCGAGGCCGTCGTGCTCACGAACGTGGGCCTCGACCACGCCGAGTACCTTGGGGAGACGGTCGAGGAGATCTCGCACGAGAAGCTAGCCAGCGTCTCGCCAGGGTCCGTCCTGATCCTTGGCACGGACGACCCTGTGGTGCGACATATCTCGCGCGAACGGTGCGCGGAAGTCGGGGCCGGCCTGGTCGAGGTCGCGCCCGCGGAGGTGGGGGATCCGTTGCCTGGGGTGCCGCCCTTCGTCTTTCGGGACGCCGCGCTCGGGGCGCGGGCCGCCGAGGAGTTGCTGGGGGAGAGGCTCGACCCAGAGGCGAGGGGGCGCGCGGTCCGGGCCGCCTACGGCGCGCTGCCCGGGCGGTTCGAGGTGCACGAGGTGGGCGGCGTGCCGGTGGTGGCCGACGGGGGGCACAACGCGGCCGGGGTCGGGGCGGCGCTGGAGGCGATGGGGGCGGTCTACGGGGGGAGGCCGCTCGCGGTGGTGTTCGGCGTCTTGCGGGACAAGGATGCTCGCAGTATGCTTACCGCCTTGAGCGCGGCGGCCAGGACCGTCGTGTTGACCCGCCCCGAGGGCGAGAGGGCCGCGGGTCCCGCCGGAATTTTGCAGGAGCACGAGGACATGGAGGGGGAAGAGACGGTGATCGAAGAGGATCCCGTAGAGGCCGTCGAGGTCGCGCTTCGGAGCGTACGCGGGGACGGGGGGGCCGTGCTCGTGCTCGGCTCCTTCCTAACGGCGGCGCCGGTCTTGCGGTGGCTGCGTGACTAGCCGGGGGGTCTGGGGCCTGGTTGGCCTGCTGCTGGTCGTGGCCGTCGCGTGTTTTGTGCTCGGTTACGTCGTAATGGTAAGGTTTATCTCATGAGCCCGGCCAAGATCGCGCTGCTGCAGGACTCAGACCCGTTCCAGATCATCTCCAACTTCCTCGACAGCCCGATCCTGCGCATCTCGGGCCAGCTCGTCGTGCTCCTGTTCGTGGTGCTCTGGATCGCGCTCGTCTACTGGACGTACACGGACGCCGGGCGGCGGGGTGCCACGAGCGTGCTGTGGGGGATAGTGGCGGTCATATTCCCGTACATAGGGACCTTGATCTACCTCATCGTCCGGCCCCCCGAGTACCTCGACGAGTCGCGCGAGCGCGAGCTTGAGACGGCGGTCCTCGAGCGGGAGCTTCGCAACAGCATCCTGCTCTGCCCGAACTGCCGCAACATGGTTGAGAAGGAGTTCCTGATCTGCCCGACCTGCGCCTGGGAGCTCAAGAAACCGTGCATCAACTGCGACCGGCCGCTAAACCAGGAGTGGGGCCTGTGCCCTTACTGCGGCACGGACCAGCGCAGCGGCAAGAAGATGGCCTGGTAGGTTTCCGGTAAGTAACCCTAGATAGGAGACAACCGTGGAAGAGACCCTGGTACTAGTGAAGGGGGACGGCGTCCGCCGCCGCCTCGTCGGTGAGATCATCCGCCGCATCGAGGCCAAGAGCCTGGACATCGACGCGATGAAGCTTATGGACGTGGGCCGCGACCTCGCCGAGGAGCACTACGCAGAGCACCGCGACAAGCCGTTCTTCGACGAGCTCGTCGAGTTCATCACAGCGACCCCCGTCGTCGCGATGCGGATAAGGGGCGAGGGCGCCATAAAGGTTATGAGGAACCTTATGGGCTCCACGAACCCGGCCGAGGCCGCGCCAGGCACCATCAGGGGCGACCTCGCCCTCTCCCTGCCGGACAACCTGGTCCACGGCTCGGACTCCCCCGAGAGCGCAGCGCGGGAGCTCGGCCTCTTCTTCGGCCGCTAGAGAACAAGGCTTGAGCTTCGTCCTGGCCTCCGAATCGGCCCGCCGCGTGGACCTGCTCCGCGCGGCGGGCTACGACTTCGCGGCGAGGCGCAGCGGCTTCGCGGAGGTCACCCTGCCTGACCCGCGCAGGACCGCCGAGACGAACGCCCGCGGCAAGGCCCTGGCCGTGGCCGCCGAGACGGAATCCGTGGTCCTCGGGGCCGACACGGTCGTCTTCCTTCCGGGCGGGCCCGCCGCCGGTAGCGTCCTCGGCCAGGCCGCCGACGGAGAAGAGGTAAGGCGGATGCTCCTCTCCCTTCGCGGGAGACCGCACGAGGTCTACTCCGGCGTCGCGGTGGCGCGGGGAGAGAGCCTCCTCGTCGGCAGCGCCGTTACCCGGGTGCGCATGCGCGACGTCGGTGACGGGGAGGTCGAGTCCTACGTGCGCCTGGGCGAAGGCGTCGGCAAGGCCGGCGGGTACGCCATCCAGGGCCGGGCCGGGGCCTTTGTCGAGTGGATCGGGGGCGACTACACCAACGTCGTCGGCCTGCCCCTCGCCTTGACCGGCAGGATGCTGGCCCGCTACGGCGTCCCGCGGCCCTGAAATGGAGGTTCCGGGTATCAGGTTCCGGGCACCAGGAATGGTGGAGAGAGGTTGCCGCGATCCCGTAGTCCCACCAGTCGCACGAGCCACGACCTCGGCTACCGGGTCGCGCACCGCACCCCCGATGCCCGAAAGCCTCCAAAAGAGGCGACCTGAAGCCCGTAGCGTGCGATGTCGATAACCTCCCCAACCGTGGAAGGACGCCGCTACACCATGAAGCAGCTCCCGGCGGAGCTCCGCCCGCGCGAGCGCCTGCTCGAGGCTGGCCCCGCGGCCCTCTCCAACGCCGAGCTCCTCGGCATCCTGCTCGGCATCGGCAACCGCGAGAAGACCGCCGTCGAGCTCGCCAGCGAGGTCATCTCCACCCACGGCGACCTCTTCGGCCTCCACGGCGTAACCGTTCATGACCTCGTCCAGACCAAGGGCGTCGGGCAGGCAAAGGCCTGCATAATACTGGCCGCCGTCGAGTTCGGAAAGCGGCTCGGGAGGGTTCGTAACCCCGGGCGTCCCGTGATATCCTCACCCGCGGACGTTGAGGGCCTTTTGAGGGGGCGGATCGCCAA
>DATFPF010000179.1:0-20966 GCA_035264945.1 Rubrobacter sp. | reverse complement strand
CACCTGGACCTCGAACGCGGGAAACCCGTCTACATCAAGATAGACCACACCAAGGTCTTCGGGGAGATAGTCGAGGAGCCCAAACTGAGCTCCTGATCCCGCACGCGACACGCAGCCCTCCTCCAACCGGCCGCCCAACGGAACCCGCTGACGCCGGAAGTGGGACGCGAACGCTATGCGCCCGAGCCGCCCCTCCGGAATGCCGCAAGACCCCCGCCGGACACACCGCCCCAGCGTCTATCGCGGGTAGACCACCGCAAACACCAGATACGCCGCGCGCAGCCAACCCCGCCGTGCAGCGCGTGGCGGGGCGCGTGGCGGGACCCGGGTCGTCTCGCGTAGGATACGCCGGATGGCGAAGACCCCCCAAGCCCAGCCTTCGCCCCGGCGCTCGCCGGCGCTCGCGGCCCTGTGGGGCGTGCCCATCGGCCTGGGAGGTGCCGAGTTCAGGCTGCCGGTCCTGGTCGGGGCCTTCGGTTACGCGACCCGCCGCGCCGTCGCCCTCAACCTCGCAATCAGCCTGGTGACCGTCGTGAGCGCCCTGCTTATCCGCGGCGGAACGCTCTCGCCCACGCCCCTGGCCGCCCTGCTGCCGGTCGTGGGAGCCATGACCTGTGGCGCCGTCTCCTCGGCCTACCTGGGTACGTCGCTCGTGCATCGTATCTCCGAGCGTCTCCTGGAGCGGGTCATCCTCGTCTTCCTGGTGGTCATCGGCTCGGCGCTCGTCGCGGAGGCGTTCTTGCCCCGGGATGTTCCCGGCCTGCTACCTGACTCTCTCGCGCTGCGCCTCGTGGCCGCCGCGCTCTTCGGGCTGGCCGTGGGGCTGGTGAGCAGCCTGCTCGGGGTCGCCGGGGGTGAGCTCATAATCCCCACGCTCGTCTTCGCCTTCGGGGCGGGCATAAAGGCGGCGGGGACGGCGAGCCTGCTGGTGAGCCTCCCCACCGTGGCCGTGGGGGTGCTCAGGCACCGCCAACTCGGGGCCTTCGAGGAGCGCGGGGACATCACCGGGACGGTGGCACCAATGGGTGCGGGGTCGGTGGTCGGGGGATTCCTGGTCGGCCCGGTTCCGGCCGCGGCACTAAAATTGCTGCTCGGCGTCATCCTCATCGTCTCCGCCGCCCGCATCTTCCGCAGCCGCCAACGTTCCCCGCGGGCCCGCAAGACGACACCTGGCTAGAACAACAAAACGGCGGGGCCTGGCCGAAGTCCGTCCCCGCCACTTATCCGTATGGAGACCGTCTAGCCGGACAGAAAGCTACTAAGGTCGGTCTGCCCTCGGTTTCCGCGGCGACCACAATTGCCGCGGAGGCCGAAAGCGGAAATCGAAGGCAGACGACAAGGGAGCGGGGCCGATCCCAATCTGGGATCGGCCCCGCTCCCTCCAAGACGCTACGGCGATTCCCTTATTAGGCCTCAGGCCGCTTCCCCTTCGACCACCTGCGGCTCGTCTTCGTGGGTCGTGACGAAGATCGCCCACGCGAGCGCGGAGAGCGAGACGAGGGCGATGAGGACGTAGATGACGGTCGCCGTGGTCCCGCCTACCCCGACGGTCTCGAGAAAAGTCTGCATGTTGGTGAGGAGGATGATGCCGGCGACCGCGGTGCCCAGGATACGGGCCGGCAGCAGCCGCACCACGTACGCCGCGAGGGGGGCCGCGACGACGCCGCCGACCAGGAGGGCGCCCACTATACCCCAGGGGATGTCCGCGAAGCTGAGGGCGAACAAGAAGCCGACGCTCGCGGCGACGGAGACCAGGAACTCGCTGGTGTCCACGGTACCGACCACCTTGCGGGGCTCCATCCTGCCCGTCGAGAGCAGCGTCGAGGTGTTGATTGCGCCCCAACCGCCGCCGCCGGCCGCGTCCAAGAACCCGGCAACGAGGCCGAGGGGAGAGAGAAACCTGCGGGAGATGGGCTTGACCACGACGAGGCGGTGGTTCCTGCGGAACGCGAAGCGCGACAGGATGTACACGCCGAGGCCGAACAGGAACAGGGCCACGATCGGCGCCGCCGCCTCCGCCGACACGTAGCTGATCGCGAAGGCGCCGATGAAGGCGCCCAACGCGCCCGGGACCGTCATCCAACCCAGCTTGCCCCAGTCTACGTTGCCGAACCTCCAGTGCGAGACGCCAGAGGCGAACGTGGTGGCCACCTCCGAGAGGTGCACGCTGGCGGAGGCTAGCGCCGGCGCCACCCCCACGGCCAACAGCAACGTCGCCGAGGACGCCCCGTAGGCCATGCCGAGCGAGCCGTCCACGAGCTGGGCGATGAAGCCCACTACGCCCAACAAAACGAGCCTGCGCATCTTACGGCCTCCTAGTTCACCAAGCTAACCAAGCTAATTAATCTCGTAGACAAAGTGGGACCGTACAACAAGAGGATGGAAGGGTCAAGACGTCTTTGACGGGCCTGCGGAAAAACGTGCCGGGCGGCACCGCGGATACTCTGATTCGCGTCCTGATCAGGCACACAAGAGACCGAATCCTCCGCCGGCCACACCGGAACGGGCGGTGGGCATGACGAGGGCGTGGGAGACGCCGACCACGGGCACCCGCCTCGTCACGGCTTCCAACCAGCATCCGTGCGGGCGCCGGGTGGTCGACAAAGGCCTCCGCGGCCGGAAATTCTCCGGCGTCCCACAAGATTTAACCCTGCCGGCCTTGACGCCCCGCCCACGCTGGATTACAGTCCACCCCCTCATTGACTATCAAGTTAATAGACAAAGTTATTAATGTGGAGGCGGGCATGGTTTGGAGGGCTGTGGCATGAGCGAGAACGGGGAGTCGCGGGCGGTGGAGGCGTCGCGGGAGATCCGGGAAGAGACGTCCGTGAGGAAGGTAGCGTTCGCCAGCGCCATCGGGGCGACCATCGAGTGGTACGACTTCTTTCTCTACGGGACGGCGGCTGCGCTGGTCTTCAGCCAGCTCTTCTTTCCGGCGGGGAACCCGACGGCCGCGACGTTGGCGGCCTACGCGACGTTCGCGGCGGGGTTCGTGGCGAGGCCCATCGGCGGTTTGATCTTCGGCCACTTCGGAGACAGGATCGGGCGCAAGAAGATGCTCGTGTTGACGCTTATCATCATGGGGATAGCAACCTTCATGATCGGGCTGTTGCCAACGTACGAACAGGTAGGCATCTGGGCTCCGATCCTGCTCCTGACGCTGCGTGTCGTCCAGGGCATCGGGCTCGGCGGCGAGTGGGGCGGGGCCGTCCTGATGGCGGTCGAGCACGCGCCGGAGGGCCGGCGCGGCTTCTTCGGCAGCTGGCCGCAGGTCGGGGTGCCGGCGGGGCTTCTGCTGGGTACCACCATGTTCACGCTGCTCTCGGTGGCGCTCACCGACGCGCAGTTCCTAACCTGGGGCTGGCGGGCCGCGTTCCTCTCGAGTGCGGTCCTTGTCGTCATAGGGGCTTACATAAGGTTGCAGATCCTGGAGAGCCCGGCCTTCGCGCAGGTAAGCGAGGCCCAGGAGGTCGCGGCCGTGCCCTTCGTCGAGCTATTCAAGACCCAGCCGAGGGAGGTGATACTTGGCGTCGGCACACGCTTCGCCGAGGGCGTCTCCTTCAACACCTTCGGAGTCTTCGCGATCACGTACCTGACGGAAACGCTGGGCCTGCCGAGGACGACGGCCCTGCTCGGGGTCTCCGTGGCCGCGGTGCTGACGTGCGTGCTGACGCCGGTCTTCGGGGCCGTCTCCGACAGGGTCGGACGGAGGCCGGTCTTTGGGTTGGGGGCTGCCTTGTTCGGGATCTTCGCGATACCCTCGTTCTTGCTCTTCAACACGGGACAGGTCTTGTGGATCGTGGTCGCGCTCGTGGTGGCGTTCGGCCTGATCCACCCGATGATGGAGGCGACGCTCGCGTCGTTCTGGTCCGAGCTTTTCGAGACGCGGGTGCGCTACACGGGCCTCTCGTTTATCTACCAGTTCTCCGGCATCTTCGCGAGCGGCCTCACGCCCCTGATCGCCACCTGGCTCCTCATCGTCGGCGGGGGGAAGCCCTGGCTGTACGGCGGCTACATGATGGCGGCGGCCCTCTTGAGCCTCGTGTGCGTCTACGCGCTCCACGAGACCCACAAAGTGGACATCTTCCCCAAACGCGCCCCCAAACCGTCCCGGGACCCCCAGCCGGTCGGGGAGGTCTAGCCGGATGGACGACCTCAGGCAAAACGGCGCGGCGTCTCGCACAGAGGTACGGAGCCCGGAGGGCCAGTCTTTTCGCGTGGGTGGCGGCCTGCTGCCGGTCCTGAAGATAAACCTGGCCGTCCTGGTCGGCCTCGCGGCGCTCTCGTTCTTCCTGCCGCTCTCCGGCGCGGAGCGCTGGTTCCTGGCCGTCTCGGTGGCGATCCTGGCTGGGGCCAACTGGGCGCTCTTGGAGCGCGCGGGGGGATGACGTGCACGCCGTAGAGGTACTCAGAGAGGATCACGACAGGATCGCGGCGCTTGTGGGGAGGCTCGCGCTCGCGGAGGAGGACGACCCGCGCCTCTTCGATCTCCTGAGGAGTGAGCTCACCGTCCACCTCCTTGCCGAGGACAACGTCTTTCTGCCGCAGGTCGAGGAGGCCATCGAGGACGGCCTGAGGGCGATGCGGGGGTTCTTCGACGGCGACGCCCTCGCCGGCTCGGGGGAGATCATAGCCGGAGCCTACGAGAACCACCGCGAGATCCGGTCGCTTCTCGCGCGGGGGCCGCGGGACGGGATCGGCGACCTCAAGCTGCTCGTGGAACGTCAGGTCGAGCTCGAGGAGTCGCTCTACCCGAGGGCCGAGAAGGTACTCGAAGAGGAGGACTTCGAGCGCATCGGGGACCTGATCGAACACTGCAAGTGGCAGGTTAGGGGCCTGGCCCAGGCGAAGCTGGCCTCCTCGTCGAGTTTCAGGCCGCCGGACAGGACCGGGCTTCTCTCCAACGGAGGCTCAGCACCACTAGAGCGAGCATAAAGGAGGCACACCAGATGGGACGCACGGCGGAACAGTGGGGGCGGAGGCCTCCCTTCCCGGAGACGCACTACGTAGACACGCGCGTGTACACGGACGAGGGCATCTTCGAGGAGGAGAAGGAGAAGATCTTCGCGAAGACCTGGATGCTGGCCTGCCACGAGAGCGAGCTACCGGAGCCCAACGACTACCGCACCTACCACCACCCCGCGGGCGCGAACCTGATCGTCGTCCGCGGCGAGGACGACAGGGTACGCTCCTTCTTCAACGTCTGCCCCCACCGGGGCAACACCATCCTCTACAGTCCGTCTGGCAACGCCAAGCGCATGACCTGCATCTTCCACGCCTGGTCCTTCGACTCGCGGGGCAACTGCGTCGGCCTGCCCCGCGAGAAGGCCGGCTACTGCTCCAACGGCGACTGCAGCGTCACCCGCGACGACCTGGGTCTGCGGGAGGTGAGGACGCAGGTAGGCTACGGGGGCTTCGTCTACGTGAACCTCGACGACGGGTGCGCACCGCTGGAGGACCACATCGGATCCGCGCTCGACACCATCATCGAGCAGATAGACACCGAGCCGCTTGAGGTCTTCTCGTACCACAGGGCCGTCGTCAACACGAACTACAAGCTCTGGCACGACACGAACAGCGAGTTCTATCACGACTATTTGCACGTCCATAACAGGCTTACGAGCATGAAGCAGGAGGGGTACTTCGAGCGGAAGATGATCCCCTTCCCGGGCGGCCACGCCGAGGTCGGCTCCCAGGAGGTCCACTACGAGGCCTACGAGGGCGGCAAGGGCCGGGCCCAGGCGGGTTTCCCCGGCGTGGAGGGGAATCCATGGTCCCTGATCGACCTCTTCCCCGGCTACTCGTACAACCTGAGGGCCTCGGTGCTGCGCGTGGACTCCCAGATCCCCCTCGGCCCCGACAAGACCGCCATCGAGTACCGCAGCCTCGGCCTGAAAGGTGATACGGAGGCGCAGCGCCGCCAGCGGGTCTCGGACAACCAGACGATCTGGGGCCCCTTCGGCCGTAACCTGCACGAGGACCTGCTCGCCGTGGACGGCCAGGGCCGCGCCATAAGGAACGGCTCCCGCTACGTCCTACACGGCCGCGAGGAGGAGAGCACCATCCACGACGAGGTGGGCATGCGCCACTTCTACGCGGAGTGGAGCCGACGCATGGGCCGCCTCGCCAGCGACCCCACGAAGAAGGTTGCGTTCGAGGAGCCCGCAAGGGCGTAGGAGGAGAGACATGACGACCGGCACCGCAACGCGCAAGGACCTCGATTCGGCCGTTCGCGAGCTGATCTACCGCTCCTGCCTGCGCCTGGACGAGGGCGACTTCCCAGGCTGGTTGGACCTCTGCGCCCCGGAGTTCCGCTACACGATCACGGCCTACAGCCCGGAGATCCGCAAGGAGATGACCTGGCTCGACCACGACCGCGAAGGCATGGAGGGGCTCTTCAGGATGCTACCCAAGCACAACTCCGACCACTCCCCCCTCACCCGCCACGCAAGCGTCTACGTCGTGGAGCGGAACGAAGAGAGAAGCGAAGCGACCGCCGTCACCTCCGTCGTCGTCTACAGGACGGCTATGGACGGCGGGGCGACGGAGCTCTTCGCCGTCGGCAAGTACTTCGATACCCTGAGCCTGGAAGGCGAAACGCCGCTCCTCACCGGCCGCAACGTCAGGCTGGATACCAGGGAGCTCGGCATCGGCTCCCACTTCCCGCTGTAGGCACATGGGCCGTCCAGAGACGACCGGAACAGGAGGTTCACCCGTGAGGTCGAGCGCAGGATCTTTCCAAACGAGCTGTCCCGGCGCGGGCGGCAGATCGTTCGGAACGGCGCGTGTCTAGGGTCCGTCCGGCCCGGCGGGTTGGGGAGCTGGACGAGGCGGGGCCGCTGGTAAAACCGCTGCCGCCCGAGGACTTCGTGGACTACACGGACGGGGAGCACGGCTTCAACGCCGAGACCCGCTGGGAGGCTCTGGCAGAGACCGGTTATCTGACACCCGGCGAGAAGTTCTTCGTCAGGAGCCACGCGCCGACCCCGCGGATAGAGCCCTCGGGCTGGCGCCTGCGCGTCGAAGGACCGGGCGTAAAGCGGACGCTGGAGATCGGTTACGAGGAGATCCTGTCCCTGCCGGCCGTCTCCGTGACGCGGGCGCTGGAGTGCGCGGGCAACGGGCGCGTCTTCTTCGGGGAGAGGCAGGGCAGAGACGCTCCAGGGCTTCCGTGGCGGCTCGGCGCAATCGGGGTGGCCGAGTGGACGGGCACGCCTATGAGCGAGGTCCTGGAGCGGGCCGGCTTGAAGAGGACGGCCCGCGACGTGATGGCCGAGAGCCTGGACGGGGTAAGGATGCGTCGGCCCTTGCCGATCGAGAAGGCGATGGAGGACGCGCTGCTCGTCTACGGCATGAACGGCGAGGAGTTGCCGCCCGACCACGGGTATCCGGTGCGCGTGATCGTGCCGGGCTGGGCCGCGGTGGCTAGCGTCAAGTGGGTGGGCCGCCTCTTCGTCGCCGAGGAGCGGCTCTTCTCGCCCTGGAACACAGACGACTACGTGCTCACGGGAGGGGGCTTCGGCGACGAGCGCATCCCCCTGACCTCGCAGGGCGTCAAGGGCGCGCTGGAGTTGCCCTGGCCCGCCAGGTTGCGGCGCGGGAGGCACGAGATCCGGGGCCGCTCGTGGTCCGGGTCCGGCGCCGTCTCGCGGGTGGGGTACAGCGTGGACGGCGGTCCATGGCGGGAGGCCCGGATGTTCGGCCCGAACATCCGCGGGGCGTGGGCCCGGTGGTGTTTCCAGTGGGACGCGCGCCCGGGCACGCACGAGATCAGGGTCCGCGCCGTGGACGAGGGCGGGAATCTCCAACCGGACGCCGTGGGCTGGAATGATCTAGGATACCTCTACGATGGCGTCGTGGGGCATCCGGTCGAGGTGCTCTAGGGCGTGGCGCCGGGGTCGTCGGCGGGAAGGAGCGCCCATGAAGCAGAGCGATCACGGTTACCTCTTCGAGCAGTTCCGCGTCGAGCGGGGCTGCCTGGGCTACCTCGTCGCTGACCCGGAGACGCGGCAGGCGGCGCTCGTGGACCCCGAGCTGGAGATGGTGGAGCCGATGCTCGACTCCGTCTTCGAGCACGGCCTGAAGGTAGTCTACGTCATCGACACCCACACCCACGCCGACCACTTATCGGGGGCGCGCGAGGTAAAGGCGAAGACCATAGCGAAGCTCGTCATGCACGTGGAGGCTCCGGCCGGCTGCATAGACCTGAGGGTCGAGGACGGGGACCGGCTGTACCTCGGGGGGCTGCCCATGAAGTTCCTCCACACGCCGGGGCACGCCAAGGACCTGGTCTCCGTGATGCTGCCCGGCAGGATACTCTCGGCCGACGCGCTGCTCATAGGGTCGTGCGGGCGTACAGACCTCCCTAACGGCAACGCGGTGCGGGAGTACCACACGCTCTACCACACCTACAGGTCCCTCCCGGACGACCTGCTCGTCTTCCCCGGCCACGACTACGAGGGGTGCGAGCACTCCGTGCTCGGTGAGGAGAAGGCCACCAACCCCAAGATGAACTTCGAGGGCGAGGAGGAGTTCGTGCGGTACATGGAGCGGGAGAACCCCGAGACGCTGACGCCCGTCCACCAGCTGGCGGACGCGCTCAAAGCGAACATGGCCTAGTAGCTATCGGGCTTCCACGCCAGGTCGGCCTGGGAAGGTGGCCACGGGCTACGAGACTACTAGGAGACCTCTCGAAGGCGGCCGGTCTCTACCTCGTAGACGAAGCCCCGGACGGCGTCCTTGTGTGGGATAAACGGGCTCGCCTCGATGCGGGCCTTCGACTGGCGCACGTCCTCCTCCAGGTCGGAGAAGGCTTCCATGGAGAAGTGCGGCTTGATGCCGGCCTCCTCCTGGATCTGCTGCTTCAACTCGTCGTCGGTGAAGGTGAGCATCCCGCAATCCGTGTGGTGGATCAGGACGATCTCGCGCGTGCCGAGCAGGCGCTGGGAGATGGCGAGGGACCGGATCTCGTCGTCCGTTATGACGCCGCCGGCGTTCCGTATCACGTGCGCGTCGCCCTCATGGAGGCCGAGCATCCCGTAGACGTTGAGCCTGGCGTCCATGCACGCGACCACCGCAACGCCCTTGGCGGGCGGGAGCGGCAGGTCCGCCTTGTCGAAGCCCTCGGCGTAGTTCTCGTTGTTCTGCAAAAGCTCGTCGGTCGCCGTCATGAGTGCGCATCCTTTCGTCCGTCCAACAAGACCTGCCGTATTGGAGCACAGGCGCGAAAGCGCGGCAACCGCACCTTCCGCACGGGCCCGACCGTGCTACCGTGGCAAGCTCGCGGGACGACAGCGGTTGGACCGGCGCCGCCTCCGGGTCACGGGTTGGCCGGAGAAGTTGCCCCTGATCTCGTACTGATTTCGGGCATCCGCGGGGGTCACCGGGGCGGGGCCCAGGGCTTGCAGCGTGTGCTAGTATTGTCCACCAAAACGATGCGGAAACCCACCAGAGGAGGCGCCTTTGCATCGTGGTCAGTTCGTACAGTTGATGGACCGCGGGATGCTCACTTCCACCGCTAGTCGGGTCCGGTACCGGCCCGGGGCCGGTACCGGACGCCCTGGGGAGGTTTGCGCGGCTTGAGCGACGGCAGACCCATAGCCCTCTGGGCTGTGCCGCGCTCCATCTCAACCGCCTTCGAGCGGGTCTTTGTCGAGCGCGACGACTTCGAGGTGCTGCACGAGCCCTTCTCCGACGCCTACTACTACGGCACGGACCGCCTGAGCGACCGCTTCGCCGAGGCCGAGCCGAAGGACGGATACTCCTTCGATTCCGTCCTGGCGAACGTCCTCGAACCGCGCGAGAAGCGCGTCTTCGTCAAGGACATGGCATACCAGGCCAAGAAGGTCCTGAGCCCCGAGTTCGCCTCACGGTTCGTCAACACGTTTATCGTGAGGGACCCGAAGTACGTGCTCGTCTCCCTGTACAAGATGTGGCCCGACTTCACCTTCGAGGAGACGGGCTACGAGGACCTCTACAGGCTCTTCAAGTACGCCACCGAGGGCGGCGAGGACGTCGCTGTAGTCGACGCGATGACCTTCTCGGAGAACCCGGCCGGCGTGCTCGCCGCCTACTGCGAGCACCTGGAGATCCCCTTCCGGTCAGGGAGCCTGACCTGGGAGTCGCGCGACGTGGAGCACTGGGACAGCTGGGAGGGCTGGCACGACGACGCCGAGAGGAGCACGGGCATCAAGCCGGCCACCCGCCGCGACCCCGAGCTTCCCGAGGAGCTCGAAGAGGTCTACGAGCGGTGCCTCCCCTACTACTACGAGCTAGCCGCCCACGCCATCCACGCCACACCGCGCCAGGGCAGGACCGCCCCGGGCCCCATAGAGGTAGACAAGGTCCCCGACGGCGGTCCCATACCGCCCCACGGGGGGCGCCTCGTGGACCGGGTGGTTCGGGCGGAGGAGCGCCGGGAGCGCGCGCGGGAGGCCGCGGAGCTGCCGAAGGCACCGCTGGGCGCGCGGACGTTGTCCAACCTGGAGATGATCTCGACCGGCGTCTTCAGCCCCCTCACGGGCTTCATGGACCGCGAGACCTACGATTCCGTGGTCGAGGACATGCGCCTTCCCGACGGTACCGTCTGGCCCCTGCCCGTCACGCTGCCCGTCGACGAGGAGCTGGCCCGAGAGCTCCCCGAGGACTCGGAGATAGCCCTGGTGGACGACGCCGGCGAGCCTGTCGCCACCATGCGGCTGCGCGAGCGCTACCGCTACGACAGGGAGCGCGAGGCCAGGCGCGTCTACAGGACGGACGACCGGGACCATCCCGGCGTGGCCGCGCTCTACCGCCGGGGTGACGTGTTGCTCGGCGGGGAGGTCGAGCTGATCCAAACCCCGGATCCCGGTCCCTTCCCCAACCACTACTTTACCCCGCAAGAACTCAGGGCGGCCTTCCACGAGAGGGGCTGGCGCCGCGTGGTCGGCTTTCAGACCCGCCGGCCCATCCACCGCGCCCTTGAGCACATCCAGAAGAGCGCGCTCGAGACGGTGGACGGCCTCCTCCTCAACCCCATCGTCGGCGAGACCGGCTCGGACGACGACGTTCCAGCCGACGTAAGGATGCGCTCCTACGAGGTAAGCCTCCAGAGGTACTTTCCGAGGGACCGCACCATGCTGGCCGTCTTCCCCGCCGCCATGCGCTACGCGGGCCCCAGGGAGGCGGTCTTCCACGCCCTCTGCCGCAAGAACTACGGCTGCACCCACTTCATAGTCGGCCGCGACCACGCGGGCGTCGGCAGCTTCTACGGTACCTACGACGCCCAGCACATCTTCGACGAGTTCGAGCCGGGGGAGCTGGGCATAACCCCGCTCTTCTTCGAGCACGCCTTCTTCTGCCGGGAGTGCTACGGCATGGTCTCCTCCAAGACCTGCCCCCACGACCCCTCCTCACACGTCTTCCTCTCTGACGCCAGGCTGCATGAGATGCTGGCCCGCGGCGAGTACCCCCCACCCGAGTTCTCCCGCCCCGAGGTCGCGGAGATCCTGATAGAAGGCATGCGGCGGGGCCTGTGACGACGCCAGAGCGGGTTGCGGAAGCCCGGCTTCCGCAACCCGCGCCGCCGATATTCGGCGGTCAGCTTCCGTCGGCGGTCTTCAGGTTCGCGTAGACGAGATCCTTCCATGAGCCGGGGACCTTTTCGATGAGGCCCGCGCTCTGCATGAACTCCCCGATGGAGATAAAGCCGTGCGGGGCGAGCATCGCCTTCTCGCCGGGGTGTACCTCGAAGCTCACGTCCCCAACGTCACGCCCTCCACGGACAGCAACGGGTACATGTAGCGTGCTCTTTTCTTATCGTCTACTCCGAGCACGTTCGCCGGCTTGGTCGGGAGTCGTGACCGGGGGGAGCCAGGCCTGTGGTCGTTGGCGATGGTCTCGCCGAAGGGGCCCGTGTTCACGCCGCGGGCCTGGAGGCGGGTGCCGTCGTGGGCCAGCGGCAGGCGGGGCATGACCAGTTCGGCGAAGCGGTAGGCCTCTTCCGGGACTATCCCTTTGACGCAAGGTGCTAGAATGGCCGGGTGCTTCGCAAATTCTTTGGGCGGCTTTTCCAGCTCTTGGAGGTCGTCGGCGTGCCCGGAGACTTACGCATCTGGTGGAACATCTTGACCCCGGTGGTGCCGACCGCGCTAACGGGCCTCTGGGCCTACGGCCAGCAAGCCTCGGTCCCCGTACTGGTGCTGCTGGTGCTCCTCAAAAAAGTTCGCGAAGCGGCGCGGAGGGGTTGGATCTGGGGTCGGAACGAGCTTGTTCGGCTAGGGTAGTAAGGAACCCGGGCCACGAGTCGCAAGGTCCACGACCAGGATCACACCCACGACGAGGAGCATGAAGGCGCACCCGGCGTCCAGGACGTTCCGGAGGCCGACGATCACGGCCAAGACAACCCACGCGCCCACGACGGCGCAGAAGAGTGTCACGGGAGCCCCCACCACCGCGGAGGCCACGACGGCGAGAAGCAGGCAAACGAGAACGACGGACTCGACGGCCGAACGGAACCTTTGACCGGCGCGCGACGCACCGGACCACCCGGGCCAGGGACGTGTCCCCGCGGTTTGTTCTCTGCGGAGGTGGTGCCTCATGCCCCTTCGGGTTCGCCGTCAACGACAACGCCCGCGTCGGGGGGTGGCTGGGGAGGGTCCACCTCTCCCCCGGCGCCGCGCGGGTCGTACCATGTATCCAGGCCCTGGCTGCCGGCCCGCTCCCAGAGCTCGTACCAGAGATCCAACTCCCACTTCAACACGCCCTACCTCCACCGTTTACCTGTTTGTCTACTGTTTTACTTAATAAGGAAGCGTACGTCGTCGTATCCGCGCCGTCAAGAGCCCGGGCAGGGGAATATCCGGTAAGTTTATTTATTTAGTAGGCAAAGTGTATATACTGCGCGGCTGCGGACGGGTATCCGCTGTCGCCAAGAACCGAGCCGATAGGAGATGGGATGAATAACGCGCTCTCTCGGCGGGAGAACGATCCGGTGATGTCGTACCTGATCTGCGCGACGCCGCGCAGCGGGAGCACGCTGTTGTGCGACGCGCTGGGGCGGACCGGGATAGCCGGCAGGCCCGCCGAGCACTTCGAGGTGTTGCTCGAGACGGGCCGGCCGCGGCAGCCGCGGGACTACTTCCAGCGTTCCAACGACCCCGCCGTGTGGGCGCTCCTCGACGACCCCGAGTTCCAGGACGTGCTCGGGGAGTACGGGGGCCGGTACGCCGACCGCGGGGCGTGGTACGACCCCGCGTGGCGTCCGCCGGATTTTCTGGAGCTCGTCGCCAGGGCGCGCGAGCAGGGCACGACGGAGAACGGGGTGCTCGGGACCAAGATCATGTGGGCCTACTTCAGGGGCTTCGTCAGGCTGGCGCGCAGGACCTCCGGGCGGTGGGACGTGCCGCCGTGTCAGGTGCCTGGATCTGTGCTGCCGAACCTGCGGAGGTTCGTCTGGATCCGCAGGCGCGACACGGCCCGCCAGGCGGTCTCCCTCTGGAAGGCGCTCCAGACCCAGCAGTGGCGCCGAGATTCGGACGACGACGTGGGCGGCAAGGGCCTGCGCTTCAGCTTCCCTGCCGTGGACCACCTGAAGAGGCGCATCGACGAGCACAATGAGGCCTGGCAGGACTTTTTCGACGGCTGCGGCGTGGAGCCGCTCAAGGTGGTCTACGAGGACCTCGTAGGGGAATACGAGGGCACCGTGTTGCGCCTGCTCGACGGCATAGGGGTGGACGTGCCCGAGGGCTTCACCGCTCAGGCGCCGGGGATGAAGCGCCAGGCCGACGAGCTCTCGGAGGAGTGGGTCAATCTGTATATTGAGCAGAAGACCGCCCCGACGACCGGAGAGAGGTAGAGCTTGCCAGAGCCTCCGAACATCCTGTACATCCACTCCCACGATACCGGCCGCTGGGTAAGGCCTTACGGCCACTCCGTCAGGACGCCCAACATCCAACGTCTCGCCGAGGAGGGCGTGCTCTTCCGCCAGGCCTTCTGCGCCGCCCCGACGTGCTCGGGCAGCAGGGCGTGCCTGCTGACGGGCCAGTACGCCCACTCCAACGGCATGGTCGGGCTCGCCCACCGCGGGTTCGAGCTCAACGACTACCGCCAGCACATCGTGCACACCCTGCGCGAGAACGGCTACTGGTCTGCCCTCATCGGGGAGCAGCACATAAGCAAGAAGCCAGACGTGATCGGGTACGACGAGGTCTTCAAGATCCCCTCCACCCGCACAGACGACGTTGTCCCTGTGACCCTCGACCTGCTGGAAAGGACGGGCGACCGTCCCTTCTTCCTCTCCGTCGGCTTCTTCGAGACCCACCGCGAGTTCTTCCGGCCCTCTTCCCCGAAGAAGGCTAACTACGTAATACCTCCCCCGAACCTGCCGGACACGCCGGAGACGCGGCTGGACATGGCCGCCTTCCAGGAGAGCGCCCGCTCCCTGGACCGCGGCGTCGGCGCCGTGCTCGACGCCCTCGACGCCGAGGGGCTGGCGGATGACACGCTCGTCATCTGCACCACCGACCACGGCCTTGCGTTTCCCGGGGCCAAGGCGACGCTCCACGACAGGGGCCTCGGGGTCATGCTCATCCTGCGCGGTCCGGGCGGGTTCACCGGCGGCAGGGCCGTGGACGCCCTCGTCTCGCACATAGACATCTACCCCACCGTGTGCGACCTGATCGGCGCGGGGCGTCCCCCCTACCTTCAAGGAGAATCCCTGCTCCCGCTCGTCAACGGGGAGGCCGAAGAGATGCGGGAGGCGATCTTCGCCGAGAAGACCTACCACGTAGCCTACGAGCCTGAGCGGTGCGTCCGCACGCGCCGCCACAAGTACATCCGTCGGTTCGACGACGAGCACCCGACGCCCGTGCTCGCCAACATCGACGACGGTCCGAGCAAGGACCTCACCCTCTCAAACGGCCTAGCCGACAGGCCAATCCCCGAAGAGCGCCTCTTCGACCTGCTCTACGACCCGAACGAGGCGGACAACCTGGCCGGCGACCCGGCCCACGCGGACGTGCTCGAGGAGATGCGCGGCAGGCTGGAGTCGTGGATGGAGGAGACGGACGACCCACTACTGCGCGGGCCCGTGCCGGCGCCGGTCGGGGCGGAGATCAACACCAGGGACCAGATCTCCCCGAACGACCCGCCCTTCGTAGTGACCTAGCTCGCACCGCCCGCCTCCCGAAGTGGCGGGCCTTGACGACGACCGGGGTCCTGGGTAGAGTTGCGCGAATTGTCTACAAAACGCGTGGACAAACTATTCAGAAGCCCGTCCGGGGAGTGGCCCGGAGCGGGCGACCCGCCGCGTGTAGACTGGGTGCGGGGAGGCGTGTCCATCGACGGAGAGGAGTTGCGGTGCAGAGAAACGGTACAGAAGGGCAGCGGGGGTTCACCCTGTGGTTCACGGGGTTGTCCGGGGCCGGCAAGACGACCATCGCGGAGATAGTGGAGAAAGAGCTCAGGGACCGGGGGCGGCCCGTGGAGGTGCTGGACGGGGATATCGTCAGGACGAACCTCTCCAAGGGCCTCACGTTCTCGCGCGAGGACAGGAACATAAACGTTTTGAGGATCGGGTTCGTGGCGAACCTGCTTACGCGGGCCGGGGTCGGCGTTATCGTCTCCGCCATCTCGCCCTACAAGGAGGCCCGCGACCAGGTGAGGCGCAGGATCGTGGACTTCGTCGAGGTCTTCGTGGACGCGCCCCTCGAGGTCTGCGCCGAGCGCGACGTGAAGGGCCTCTACGCGAAGGCGATGTCCGGGGAGATCCAGCAGTTCACCGGCGTCTCGGACCCCTACGAGCCACCCAACGCCCCCGACCTCGTCCTCAAGACTAACGAGGAGACCCCGGAGGAGAGCGCCCGCAAGGTCATAGAGAAGCTGGAGTTCTTCGGCTACCTCTGGACGCCCTCCCCAGACACCGAGTACAACTGGAGCAACAGGTAGGGCGGCTTTTTCGGCTGTCAGCTCCTGGCTTCTCTGTGCTCTTCTGGGCCGCGGTGCCGTGAGTAGGAACCTGTGAGCGGGGCGCTGCGGGGCCGGGTCGTCGTGGTGACGGGCGCGTCAAGCGGCATCGGGGCCGCCACCGCAAGGATGCTCGCGGACGCGGGCGCGAAGGTGGCGCTTGCCGCCCGGCGCGAGGATGCACTGCTAGGGGTGCGGGATGGGCTCGGAACTGGCGCGGAGAGCCTGGTCCTGCCCACCGACGTTACGGATCGGGGCCAGGTGAAGGCGCTGGTGGACCGCGCCGAGGACGAGCTCGGGCCGGTGGACGCGCTCGTCAACTGCGCGGGGGTCATGTACTTCACGCTCATGGAGAACGTCCGCGCTGACGAGTGGGACCGGACCGTCGAGGTCAACTGCAAGGGGGCGCTGAACTGCGTCGGGGCGGTGCTGCCTGGGATGGTGGGGCGGGGCCGGGGTCACATCGTCACCATCTCATCGGACGCGGGGCGCGTGGTCTTCCCCGGCCTCGCCGTCTACTCCGCCAGCAAGTTCTTCGTCGAGGCGCTCTCGAAGGGGCTGCGCCTCGAGACCGCCGGCACGGGCGTCAAGGTTACTACCGTCCAGCCAGGCAACGTGGCGACGGACCTGCTGGACCTGAGCGGCGACGAGGAGGCGCTCGAGCGGTACGGCCAGCCGACAGGCGCGAAGGTCCTCGACCCCGAGGACGTGGCCGCCTCTATCGTGTACGCCCTCTCGCAGCCGGAGCACGTCGCCGTAAACGAGGTCCTCGTCGAGCCCCGCGACGAGCCGGTGTAGAGTTCCCCCGAGGAAGGTGCATCGGGAGCGACCCGCGGGCGGTTGGAACCCTGGGGAAGGGAGACGGATTGGGCATCTTTCCGACGCGCATCTTGCTCGCCACCGACGGTTCCGAGCAGGCCAACCTTGCGACCATGACGGCTATCGACCTCGCGCGGAGCACGGGCTCGCGGCTTCACGTCGTCGCGGTCGGCCCCACGTTCCCGCCGCGGCCATCTACAAAGTCTACGCCGAAGAGGCGGCCGAGGATCTCAGGCGCGAGGCCCAGGAGATGCTGGACGAGCAGGTAAGGAAGATCGAGGAGGCCGGCGGCACCGTCGCGCTCGCCCACCTGAAGATGGACGAGCGCAGGGACGAGGCCATCGTCCACCTCGCCGAGGACATCGGCGCCGGCCTTATAGTTATAGGCAGCCGCGGGTTCGGCGGGATGAAACGCGCCCTCATGGGCAACGTCGCCGACTCCGTGGTCCGCCACGCCCACTGCCCCGTCCTCGTCGTGCGCCCGACCCGCGGCGTCAGCCGCCCGTTCTAGGACGGTCTCGGCGACGGGCCACCAACTACTCTTCTGGCGCGGCGGTTCGGAGCTGGTGGCGGGCCGTGAAGAAGGAGCGGTAGGAGAGCAGGCCTACGAGCATGGCGGCGATGGAGACGCTTCCGAGGAGCATGTAGAGGACGACTATCTGCAGTTCTACCGCCTCAAGGGGGTCGGCCCCGGCGATGATCATGCCCACCATAGCGCCCGGCAGAAAGATGATGCCGGTCGTCTTCGTGGAGTCCACTAGCGGCACCAGGGCACCCCTGAGGGCGGTCTTGAGGATCGGCGAGACGGCCTGGCGGCCCGTGGCGCCGAGGGCCAGGGCGGCCTCGACTTTCGGATGCTGTTCGGCAAGGTCGTCCCGGAGGCGAAGCATCGTCAGGCTCGCGGCGTTCATGGAGTTGCCGACGACCATCCCCCCGAGCGGTACGAGGTAGCGGGCCGTCGCCGGCACCACCCGGAGCGCGAGCAGCAGGCCGAGCGTCGCCACGGCCGCCGTCCCTACGGCCAGCACCGCGACGCCGAAGGCGCGCGGCACCCCTTCGGCGCGCCGGGCCGACGTCCAGGCGGCGAAGAGGACCATCCCGGCCAGAAGCAGCGCGACCGCGCCCACGCTCTCCAGCCCGAAGACGTAATCTATGGCGTAGCCCATCGCGGCGAGCTGGACGAAGGAGCGGACAACCGCCACCCCGATGTCCCTCTCGAGGCCAAGCCCCTCGTAGAAGCTCAGCGCCACCGCGACGGCCACCAGGCCAAGGGTTGGCAGGGCTGAGACGACGGTGCCCACCCTAGAGCCTGCCCGAGAGGAGCCGCCGCGCGTCCTCGCCTGCCCCGGAGAAAAAGTCGTCCCTCCCCCAAGCCCCCGCGCTCCTTCCCTCCGCCAGCAGGATGACGCGGTCGGCGACGCGCTCGACTTGGGCGAGGTCGTGGCTCACGAAGACCATCGTAAGCCCCAGCCTGGCGTTGAGCCCGCGGGCGAGCTCTTCCACCCTCCGCCTGGCGGCCTCGTCGAGGGCGCTGGTCGGTTCGTCCATGAGGAGCACCTCGGGCTCGAGGGCGAGGGCCCTGGCGATGGAGACGCGTTGTTGCTGGCCGACGGAGAGCGTCTCGGGCACCCGCGCCGCCAGCGAACGGTCAAGGCCGACCATGTCGAGCAGGCGCGGCGCGTCGGCGTCCCGGCCGGCGAGGCGCGCCCCGTAGAGGATGTCCTCCCCGACCGACCGGCCGAAGAGGGCGGGCAGCTGGAAGACCATCCCGACCCGGCGCCGCAGCGTCAGTAGGTCCATCCCGTCCGTCGGTTCTCCGTCCAGGTAGACCTCGCCCGCGCTCGGTTCGATCAGGCGGTTCAGGGCGCGCAGGAGAGTGCTCTTGCCCGCCCCCGAGGGTCCGACGACGGCGGTGATCCCACCGTCCGGTATCTCGGCGTCGACGCCCTTGAGGATCTCCGTCTCGCCTACCGCGTAGCGGAGTGCGCGGACCAGGATCTTCGGTCGCCCCAAGCTAGAGCGTCTCCCGGCGCAGGTAGGCGTAGAGGCCGTCGTAGAGGACGTCCGTGTGGCGGGTGAGGGTCTCGTCGTCGGGGAGGGATAGCTGCATGCCCCGTACTATAACGTCCAGGCCCTCGGACTCGGGGCGGCCGTACTTCTCGTCCATCAGGTCCGCGTCGTGGACGATCTCGCCTATCTCGCGCAGCACCGCGTCTTCGAGCCCGTACTCTTTCAGGAAGGTCTCGAAGGAGCAATCCTCCCCGCGGTGGGAGAGGCGCGCCCCGGCCACGTCGAAGAGCTCCGCCCCATCGGGCGCCTCGGCCGGGTCCCCGAAGAAGCGGAAGGCGGCCTCGCCGTCCAGGTAGCGCCGGATCAACCACACGCAGGCGGTCCTGTCCACGTGGCAACCCCTGCGGGTGGCCCAGAGCACTACCCGACCTCACCCCGCGCCCGGGCTCCCCCGGCTCCCTCTCTGAGGGCCTGCCTGGCGGCGCGGATCGCCCCCTCGGCCTCCTTGCGCATCGGGGAGCGGAAGTAGTCGCGGCGGCGCTCGGCCCGGAAACCACGCTCGATCCTGGACAGCTCCTCCGCCAGCGGCTCTCCCCCCGCGCCGAGCTCGGCCTTCCGGCGCAGCCTGCCGGCGGCCTCGATGAGCGCGCCGTACGCCTCCTCGCGGGAGGCCCGAAACCGCGCGGCGAGCTCCCGGCCCTCCGCGACGGTGTTGGGGAGCGCCTCCCAGAGCGTCGCCTCGCCGCCGGCCTCCCTGACGCGCAGCTGGAGCCACTCCAGTTGCTCGCGGGTCACGGCGTCGGCAGGCAGCGCGACGGCCCCGTCCTGGAGGTACAGGGCGCCCAGCACCTTCAGCCTGCGCCACACGGCGACCCGGTGGCGCGAAGGCTCGCGGGGCAGATGGTAGATCAGGATGAGCCAGCGCCCGCCGGTCCCGTCCGACGGTTCCCCTACAGCAGCGTCCACAGCATGCCCAGCACGGCGCCGACCGGAACCATAACGTAGATCGGCAACTTGAACCTCTGCAAGACCACGAACGAGGCGACGGCCACGACGAGGGCGAAGACGTCGAGGCCCCGCAACGATACCCCGTCGGGGAACAGCACCCGGCCGGCGAAAAAGACGGCAAGGTTGGCGATCACGCCGACCACCGCCGCCGTCACCCCCGTCAGGGCGGCCCGGATCTTCTGGTTGCCGGCCAGCAGCTCTATGTACGGCGCGAGCAGGAAGATGAAGAGGAAGCAAGGCAGGAACGTGACGTAGGTGGTAAGCAGGGCGCCGAGCGTCCCGTAGAGCAGGGGATCGAAGCCGTCCGGCGCCTTGTTCCACGCCCCCAGAAACCCCACGTACTGGGTGACCATTATGAGCGGCCCCGGCGTGGACTCTGCGAGCCCGAGCCCCTGCACCATCTGGTCGGCCGTCAGCCACCCGTAGCCGTTGACGGCGACGTTTGAGATGTAGCTAAGGACCGCGTAGGCCCCGCCGAAGGTCACGAAGGCGGCCCCCGTAAAGAACAGGGCCTCCCGCACGAGCACGTCCTCCCCGCCGCGCCAGATCCAGACCGCCCCAACCGGAACGACCCACAGCATCGCAAAAGTGCCGATCAACCTCAGGTTGCGCACCGCGGACGGCCGCGCGGCGGGGGCGGCCCGGTCCACGGCCGACTCCTCCTCCTCCGCGCCGTGCCCCCCGCCCCGGAACGCCTCCGGAACGAAGCGCTGCAGGAAGACCCCGCCGACGGCCGCGGCGATAACCACCAGGGGGAACGGGACGGAGAGGAAGTACAGCGCGACGAACGCCGCCACCGCGAAGGCCCACAACGCCGCGTGGCCTAAGGCCCGCTTCCCTATGCGCATCACGGCCTCGACCACTATGGCTATGACGACCGGCTGCACGCCGTAGAGAAGGCCCCTGACCGCGGGCACGTCCGAGTGCGCCACCGCGAGCCACGAAAGGAGCAACAGGACGAAGATGGACGGGATCACGAAGAACGTACCGGCGACGATGCCGCCCGGCGTCCCGTGCAGCCTCCAACCGATGTACGTCGCCACCTGCTGGGCCTCGGGACCTGGCAGGAGCATGCAGAAGTTGAGCGTCCTCAGGTACTGCCCCTCGGAGACCCACCGCTTCTCGTCCACCAACTCGCGGTGCATGATCGCGATCTGACCCGCAGGCCCCCCGAAGTTGATGAACCC
>DATFPF010000178.1:0-21174 GCA_035264945.1 Rubrobacter sp. | reverse complement strand
AATGAGCGGCGAACCCGGCAAGCGTCGGAGTGTGTTTAGGGTTGACGTGCATCTCGGAGAGCATCCGAACGTTGACGAGGCGTTGACGGCATGGGAGCGAGATGTACTTAGCTTGCAGGCGACAAGGCCGCGTAAAGCCGACAAGTTGCGGGCCAAGAAGGAGCGTTTAAAGGAACTGATGTGTCAGTGAAAGCGTCAGTCTATGTGTCAGGTTATGTCAGTCTATCCGGGTTCTACCGTGCCTGATGTGTGCCTAGAATGGCGGATTAGGGCCGACGAACGAGGATTAAAAGTCCCCTGCTCTGCCACTGAGCTACTGGCCCGGCTTCGGCCAGATTTTAGCAGCAAATCCCGGCGACACCCACGGCCTCGCGCGTCGGCCCTCGCCCGCGTGCCCGGCCTTTCTCCGCCGCGCCGATGCCAGCAACCCGGAGGGCGCCCGGGCTCTCTGAGCGGCCGAAGTGCGAAGGAGTGATCCGGGTTTCGTGACCGCGACAGCGCGGCCCGACGTCGGAAACGGGCGTCAGGCACCGCGCTGCCAAGCCCGAGGGCGCTCCGCCGATGAGGCGAGGTATTGACGCGGATCTTACAACATGTGTAACATCTACGAGAACGGAGGGAACGGTGCGGCGGCCCTCCGACGACGGGAAACAGAGCGAAGGAGGAACCGTGAGGAGATTTATCGTGTTGGTGGCGCTGTGCGCGGTGGCGACGCTGTTGTTCGCGCCGGCGGCGCTGGCAGACCACCACATTATGTCGGGCGACGATATGATGTCAGGCGACGATATGATGTCAAGCGCCTCGGCCTCCGCCATGTCCAGCGCCTCGGCCATGTCCACCGCCTCGGCTTCCGCCATGTCAAGTGCTTCGGCTTCCGCCAGCGCGACGCCGCTCCCGAGCACCGGCGGCGTTGTGTCCCCCGGGCTGCTCGCCGTCGTTCCGGCGCTCTTGCTGGCCGGTTCTGGTCTCATGGCCGTCAGGGTGATTCGCCGCAGCTAGCATCATTCGGAGAGGGAGCTGCACCTCCCTCTCCCGCTTCTTCTTGCGCGTAGGGGACTGCCCGCGGCACGGCCCGGGCAACATTACATCGCCGGGTCGCCGGCCCAAAGGGTCCTCTCCATGCGTCCGCCTGTCCGCCACCAGGGGTGCTTACCAGACGTTCTAGAAGCACCTGAACATGTCCTAAACAGGCCAAGCATATCGTCACATTCTTGTAGGGGCGCGGGACTAGATCCGGGTCGTGTGCTCTCTTACGGTTTCGCTTTGAGCGGGTGCGGTTAAATCCAAGTTAAACCGGGATCCGTACAAACATACACCCGCAGAGGAGGGAAGCCGAGGCCTGGAGTCGCCAGAAATGGCGGTTCCTCCGGCGATCCCGGGTGATCCGGGGCCGCGCTTGGGCTGGTCGAGGCTGTGAGGGACGTCCGCAGAGGGGCGGACACCCGGAGAGGAGCGGGTTGGGCGAGGTTGGTGTGGACAACGAGTTCGTAATCCGGATGCTCCGGGAGGGTATCCCCGAGCTGGGGTCCGACGAGTGGCGTCTGCTGGGGTGGGAGCACGAGCGGACCTGGAGGCATCGGGGACGCCGTTTCGTCTTCGGCAGGTTGCACTATGTGGGGGAAGGTGGAGCGGAGGCTACATCCGCAGAGGTGTTGGTGAAGCTCTACAGGAAGGATCCTGGCGACCGGTCGCTGCGGGCGCTTCGGCTTCTGTGGGAGGCGGGGTTCAGGTCCCCGAGCCCGTGGCGCGTGCCGCGCCCGTACGGGCGAGTGGCGCAGCAGAACCTCCTCATACAGGAGAGGGTAGGCGGAGAGTCCTGGCAGGAGCACCTGGTCCTCGAGGACGGGTCCCTTGCGGCGGCTTCGGCGGCGGCGGCCGACTGGCTCCTCAGGCTGCAGGCCGTGCCCCCTGAGAACGCGAACCACGCGCCGTATGCCTCGGGGCCCCGTTCCCCGGAGCGCCTGGCCCGGGAGCTGATGGCGGCCCACCCGGAGAAGGAGGCGCTGCTGGGGCCCCTCGCGAATCGGCTCGTCGGGGTCTTGCGGGAGGGCGCAGAGCCCGTGCTCTCGCACGGCGACTACCACCCGGACAACGTGCGCATCTCCCGCGGGGCCGTCACGGTCATAGACTTCGACAACTTCGGCAGGCGGGAAGCCGCCTACGACGTAGGGTACGCCATCGGCCAATTGATGATCATGTCGTACATACGCTCCGGAGACTTCGGGGCCGGCGCGCGGGCCGCCGCGGCGTTCTTGGAGCGTTACGACGAAGGGGGAGGCGCCCCCCCCGAGCGTGTCGGCGCGCACGTGTCCCGCACCTTCTTGCAGAGCCTCCACTACGAGCTCGTCACCCTCAAGAACGGCCGCACGGACCTCATAGAGCCCTGGGCGGAGCAGATGGATCGCTGGCTACGGAGCAGAGGATCGGAGACGCTTGAAGATCTTGTTCGCCATAGCTGAGGCCTACCCCTTCCTGAAGGTGGGCGGCCTCGCCGACGTCGGCGGGGGGCTGCCGAAGGCCCTCGCCGGGCTCGGCCACGACGTCACGCTCGTCCTGCCGGGCCATCCCGCGCTCGCGCACGCCAAACGCGCCTACGCGTTCGACGTGCCCATGGGGCCCGCTACCGAGCGGGCCGATGTCCTCGACCTCGGCCGGCACTGGGGCGTCGAGGTGGCGGCCGTGTGGAACGAGGACCTCTTCGCGCGGGCCGCCTACGGCGGTCACGGCTACGAGGACGACGAGGTGATCCCCTTCGTCTACTTCGCCAAGGCGGTCGCGGCGCTCGCGGCGCGCCCGGGATCGCGCCCCGATGTCGTCCACTGCAACGACTGGCACACGGCGCTCGTCCCGCGCGAGATGCGGCGCGGGCCCTTCGCGGGGAAGCTCGCCGACACGGCCACCGTCCTCACCATCCACAACCTCGCCTACCAGGGACGCTTCGGACCCGAGGCCGAGATGCTCGTCCCGGTCGAGGCAGGGGAGGAGAGGCGCCTGCTCGAGATCGGCGTCAACTCGGCCGATGTCGTCAACACCGTCAGCCGGGGGTACCTGGAGGAGATCGTCTCCCCCAAGTACGGCATGGGCATGGACCGGGCGCTGCGCGCCCGCAACGGGGACCTTTGCGGCGTGCTCAACGGTGTGGACTACGAGGCTTTCGATCCGAGCTTCGACCCCCACCTCCACGCCCGCTACGACGGCCCGGGCCACGAGGGAAAGCGGCGCAACAAGGAGGCGCTCCAGAAGATGAGCGGCCTGCCCGAGGAGCCAGAAGTGCCGCTCCTCGGGATGGTCGCGCGGCTCGTGGACCAGAAGGGCGTTGACCTCCTCCACGACGCGCTCGGCGGGCTGCTAGATCTGGGCGTGCAGGTGGTCGCTATGGGGACGGGCGAGGAGCGCTACGCCGGCCTCTTGCGGGAGGCGGCCCTCGCGCGCGAAGGCTTCGCCTACCACCCCACCGGCGAGGAGGCGCTAGCCCGCCAGGTGTACGCCGGAACCGACCTCTTCCTCTCCCCCTCCTCCTTCGAGCCGTGCGGCCTCGCGCCCCTCGTGGCGCTGCGCTACGGGAGCATCCCCGTCGTCCGCCACACCGGGGGAATGAAGGACACAATCGCTGACTACGACGCTGATCCCGACGCGGGCCTCGGCTTCGTCTTCGCGCACCGGTCGGTTCCGGACCTCGTCAGCGCGGTCCGGCGGGCCGTCGCGCTCTACCGCCGCCCGGATGCGTGGCACGGGCTCCAGGAACGGGCGATGGCCGCCGACTTCTCCTGGGAGGGCCCGGCCCGCCGCTACGAGGAGCTCTACGAGAAGGCGCGCGCCACCAGGCCGCGGCGCATACCGGCCGAGGGGATCGCGCGGCGACGGGCGTGGCGACGGGAACGGCGGGCGGAGGCCGCGGCGGGACCCCGGGTTCCCGTCGCGCTCGTCCACCACGCGAACCAGTACCTGATCACGGACGGTTACGAGGACCGGCAGGGGATCTCCGACGTCGTCGAGGGCTACGCCGCCGCCCTGCGCCTGCACGAGAAGTACGGGGTCCAGGCCAACCTCCACCTCAGCGGCACCCTCGTCGAGACCGTTGCATGGCACTGCCCATGGTTCTTGGAACTCGTGAAGAGACTGCGCGACAGGGGCGTCGTCTCCCTGCTAGGCGGGACCTACTCCGAGAACGTGATGACGCTCTTCTCGCCCGCCTTCAACCGCCGCCAGCTCGACGAGTTCCTCTGGCTCCACGAGCACCACCTGGGCGTCCGGCCCGAGGAGATGGGCACCTGCTGGGTCCCCGAGCGCGTCTGGGACACTGGGGCCCTGGCGCCCGTCCTAACGGACGGGGACCTCGCCAACGGCGGCTACCGCCACGTGCTCTTAGACGACCGCCTGCTCTACCCGGCAAATGGCTCGTACCCGAAGAGCCCAAGGGCCCGGTTCGACGCGTCCGGTCCCTTCGAAGGCGGGGACCTCGCTCCCTCGGCCGTCGAGAGCCGCCGTCCGTACAGGATATCCGGCGGCCGGGGCCTCTCGATGGCGCCCATCTCCGCGGACCTGCGGTACGCCGTGCCGCCCGGCTCAGGAGACCAGTGGCGCCGCCTGGAGACCATCCTCGGGTCGTTCCCGTCGGAGGGGGACGCCGTGCTCGTCTACGCCGACGACCTGGAGAGGACCGCCGGCGTCGGCGGCTGGGACCCGCGGGCGCTCCGGCGCTACGAGGGGTTCCTCCGGTGGCTCGCATCCCGCGCGGACGCCGAGGCCGTCTCCCTGCAGGACCGGCTCGACGCCAGCCCGCCCCGGGAGGAGCGCGAGCTTGAGAGCGGCGCGTTCTTCGAGCTGGCGCGCGGCTGGGACGCCGAGGAGGACTACCGCGGCTGGTGGGAGAACCCCGCGTGGTCGCCCTACAGGGGCCACCTGGCGCAGGCCCAGGAGACCGTGCGCTCCGCGCAGCGGGCCGGGGCCGACGAGCGGCTCACCAGGCTCGCGTGGAAGCACCTGCTCGCCTCGGCCTACGAGACGGCCTGGCACGACCCGACGGAAGAGGGCCTTGAGCCCGCGCCGTGGGCCAGGGCGGTAGCCAGCCACTCCCGCTCGTGCCGGGTGATGGCCGACGCGGCGAGGTGGTTCGCGGGATGACGGCGCGGGCCTCGCTCAAGATCCTCGACATCGACGGCGACGGTCACGACGAGTTCATCCTGCGCAACGAGTGGCTGTACGCCGTGATCTCGCCGTCCCGGGGGGCGCGGCTGGTCTACCTCTTCGTCCGCACGTCCCGCGGCGGCGCCCTCGTGGTCGGCAACCCCACGGACGACTGGAACTTCCAGGAGGACCTGAACCGCTACATGGACACCCCCTCGAACCACCCCGGCGCCCTCGCGGACGCGGGCCACGTCCACGACCGTTACCGCCCTACCCTCGTCGACGTGGACGGCTCAGCCCTGATCGAGATGACCAACGTCGAGGAAGGGAGCCCCCTCCTCGGAACGACCAAGGCCTTCTTCCTCTCCCCCGACGCCGCGGCCCTCGCGGTGCGCTACGGGACGCCCGGGTGGCTCGGCGAGCTCGAGACGGACATCTGCCTCTCCCCCGATTACTACAGGCTGCTCAGGCGTGGGAGGCAGACCGTGCTGCCCATCGAGGGGACGCTCCGGCGCGGTTACCGCAACGGCGACGTCAGCGTCTGGGCGTGCCTCGCCGACGACGAGGCGACGTCGTGGGGGGAGCCCGCGTCGCCCGAGGTCGGCCACGGCTTCGTCCTTCGGGTGGCGTCCAGGGCTGCGTCTTTCCACGTGCTCCTCGGCTACGGCGAGGCCGACGAAGAGGCCTGCATAGGGCTGCTGCACAGGGAGAGGGGCGCCATGCTCCGGCACGCGGGCGCGCAGGACATCGTTACTACCAGGGAGGTCTCAGGATGAGAAACCCGTTCGTGTTCATGGTGGGATGCCCGAGGAGCGGGACCACCCTATTCATGAGGATGGTAAACGCCCACCCGGAGGTCGCCGTCATCCCCGAGGTGGGCTGGCTGGCCCGGCGCTACGAGGAGCGCGAGGGCCTGACGCCCGACGGGCGGCTCGAGCCGGGATTCGTGGATACGCTCCCGAAGAGGGGAGACTTCGGGAGGTACACGCCGCTCCCGATAAGCCGCGAAGAGCTTGCGGAGTTCGCGGCGGCGGATCCCGCGCCGACCTACGCCGAGCTCGTCTCCCTGCTCTTCGACCGGTACGGGGAGGAGAGGGGCAAGCCGCTCGTCGGCAACAAGACCGTCGACCACGCGCTCAACGTGGGCACGCTGCACGAGGTCTTCCCGGAGGCGAAGTTCGTCCACCTGATCAGGGACGGCCGCGACGTTGCCTCCTCGGCCATCTCCTGGCGCCGCGCGAAGCGGCTCGCCGAGGAGTTCTCGACCTGGTCGGAGGACCCCATGACCACCGCCGCCCTCTGGTGGGAGTGGCACGTGCGCAGGGCCCGCGAGGAGGGCCTGCCCCTTGGCGACGACCTCTACCACGAGGTCTTCTACGAGGACCTCGTCGCCGACCCCGCGGGGGAGTGCGCCGAGTTGTGCGATTTTCTGGGCATCCCGTTCAGCGACGCCATGCTCCGCTTCCACGAGGGCCGCGAGCGCGAGGACCCGGACCTGAACGCCAAGCGCGCCTGGAAGCCCCCGACCCGCGGCCTCAGGAACTGGAGGACGGGGATGGACCGGGAGGTCCTTCAGCGCTTCGAGGCCGTGGCCGGCGGGTTGCTCGACGAGCTGGACTACGAGCGGGGCACGGACGGCGTTCCTGACGGGGCCGTCAGGCGGGCCGAGGAGGCGCGCCGCAGGTTCGAGGGCCGCCCGCTCCCGCGGCGCTGGGGTGCCGTCGGGGTCTCCGGACGGTAGGGTAAGGGAGAGATGTCCGTAGATCCTGCAAAGCCGCGCGACGGGCGCACGGTGTTGCGCTCCCTGCTGCCGCTCGCCCTGCCGTACTGGCGCGGGTTCGCCCTCGCGCTCGTAGGGGTGATCGCGACCAGCCTCGTCGCGCTACTCAAGCCGTGGCCGCTCAAGTTCCTCATAGACAACGTGCTCCAGGTCGGCAAGAGCGGCCCGCGGCCCGACTCCGTCGAGGCCATGGTCCTCGGCATAGCCGCGGCCATCGTGGGCATCGCGCTTTTGCAGGGGCTCTTCTCGTTCGTCAAGGAGTTCTTCCTCTCGGCTGCAAGCTTCAGGGTGGCGTTCGCCCTGCGACGGGCGCTCTTCGCGCACATCCAGCGTCTCTCGCTCGCGTTCCACGACCGCCAACGGACGGGGGACATGATCACGCGGGTCATGAACGACGTCACCAAGGTGCAGGAGCTGGTGACGGACAAGCTGCTGGTTGACGGCCTGAGCAGCGTCCTCCAGTTCGCGGGCATGCTGGTGGTCATGCTCGTCATAGACTGGAGGCTCGGGCTCATAGCCGTGGCCTGGGCGCCCCTGATGGTCCTGACCTCGGGCTACTTCCGCCGCAAGATAAGGGAGCAGGAGACGGAGGTCCGCCAGACCGAGGGGGACGTCACCTCCCTGGCCCAGGAGACGATCTCCTCGATCCGGGTTGTCAAGGCCTTCGGCCGCGAGGACCACACCTCCAGGCGCTTCGAGGAGCAGACGGGCCAGATGACGGAGGTCAGCGTGAAGGTGGCCCGCCTGGAGGCCACGTACTCCTGGATCACCACCGTCCTCACCGCCCTCGGGCTCGCCGTCCTCTGCGGCTACGGCGCCTACCAGGTGCTGGCCGGGGCTCTCTCGGCCGGCACGCTCGTCGTCTTTATCCAGTACATGCGCGACCTCCAGAGCCCCCTCAACACCCTCTCCAGGTTGTGGACCAAGCTCGCCAAGGTGATGGTGCGGGCCGAGCGCATCGTCGAGGTGCTCGCCGAGCGTCCCACCGTCGAGGACCGCCCCGGCGCGAAGCGCGCCCCGCGTTTCCGGGGCGAGGTCCGCTTCGATAACGTCTCCTTCGGCTACTCCGGGGACGCCCCCGTGCTGCGCGACGTCAGCCTGCGGATAGAGCCGGGCGAGGCGGCGGCCATCGTCGGCACCACGGGGGCGGGCAAGAGCACGCTCGCGAGCCTGCTCTTGCGCCTCTACGATCCGGACGAGGGCGCCGTCCTCATAGACGGCCGGGACGTGCGCGAGTACAAGAGCGACTCGGTGGTCGACCAGATCGGGGTAGTCCTCCAGGAGTCACTACTCTTCCAGACGACCGTAAGGGAGAACATAGCCTACGGCAGGCCCGGGGCCTCGACGGAGGAGATCCGGGAGGCCGCCCGCGCCGCCAACTGCCTTGGGTTCATAGAGAGGCTTCCAAACGGCTTCGAGACGGTGGTCGGCGAGCGCGGCGGCACGCTATCCGGCGGCCAGCGCCAGAGGATCGCCATCGCCCGCGCCATCGTCAGGGACGCGCCGATCTTGATCCTAGACGAGCCGACGACGGGCCTCGACGCAGGAAGCGAGGAGAACGTCATGAGGGCCCTCGAGGTTCTCATGGAGGGCCGGACGACGCTCATGATCGCCCACAAGCTCTCGACGGTGCGGCGGGCGGGCAGGATCTACGTCCTGGAGGATGGCGAGATCGCCGAGCAGGGCACACACGAAGAGCTGATGGACAGGGGCGGGCGCTACGCCCGGGCCGTAGAGTTGCAGAGGGTCTAAGAGCGTGGGGAGGCCGCAGTGACGAACGTGGTATTGGTGGTAATAGACGCTCTGAGGGCCGACCGACTCGGCGCCTACGCGGGCCGGGACACCGGGACCCCAAACCTGGACGCGCTGGCAGGGCGGGGGGTCGTGTTCGAGAACGCGATCAGCCAGGCGTCCTGGACGCGTCCGTCTGTCGGCTCGATCATGACGGGCCTCTACCCGAGCCAGCACGGGCTCGCCGACCGGTGGCGGACGGTGGACGGCAGGCTTACCGTTGCCGCCCTCGACACTTCGATCCCCACGCTCGCCGAGAGGCTCCCGGACCGCCCGACTGTTGCTTTCGTCGGTTGCAACGCCAACCTCAAGCCCATGTTCGGCATGACCCGCGGCTTCGACCTGTTCCGCTGGCACCCGGACAACGACGGGACAGTCCTCGTCGAGGACCTGGAGGCGTGGCTTCGGGAGGAACCCCCCGATGGGGCCTTCTGCTACATGCACTTCATGGACGTCCACAACCCACTGCCGGCAGAGATTCTGCCCTCCCGCCTCGCCGGCGGTACGGACCTCGACGCCGGGCGCCGAAGCATCGAGGAGCTCGCGGAGCACTACGACGCCGCGGTCCGGCGGGCCGACGCCCACGTCGGGCGCGTGATCTCCGCGCTTGAAGAGGCCACCGCCATGGAGGACGCCTGGGTCATCGTCACGGCAGACCACGGCGAGGAGCTGATGGACCACGGCAAGATGCTCTCGCACGGGCGCACCCTCTACCGGGAGCTCGTGCGCGTCCCGCTGATAGTCAAGCCGCCTGAGGGCACGTTCGAGCCGGGCGCCAGGGTCGCCGGACCTGTCGAGCTCATCGACCTCGCCCCCACGGTCCTGGACCACTTCGCCGTCCCGGCCCCGGAGTTACCGGGGCGTGACCTGCTCCCCCGCATCCGGGGCGAAGAACCGGGGGAGACGCCGGCCGGCTTCAGCGAGCTGCTGCGGCGGGACCGCTACGGGCAGTCAATCACCACGAAGGGCTACCGCTTCGTGCAGACGTACCTCTTCGAGGAGGCGGCCGAGGTCTCCCCGGCCGATCTGCGCGAGGGAGACGACGTCGTTATCAAGGGCCAGGCCGTCGGCGACGGCACGCTGCTGGCGACCAGGGTAGCGCTTAGGCCGGGCGTCACCCCGAAGGTCCGCGGCAACATCGAGCGGTCGGAGGACGGGGAGCTGTGGGTGATGGGTATCTCCTTCCGATTTGGCGGCGAGACGGGGGTGATCGACCAGCACAGGGAGCCGGTCGAGGCCGGAGACCTCGCCGTCGGCGAGAAGGTGGCCGTCAGCTTCGTGGAGCGGGACGGGGAGAGGGTCGCGACCAGCGTCCAGCGCAGGAACCTCGGGGGGAAGAACAAGATCTGGGGTCCCATCGAGCGGGTGCGGGAGATGGAACCTGGCCTGATCTCGCTAACAGTCCTCGGCGTCGAGATCACCGTGGACGTGAGCATGGCCGTCAGCCCGCCCCGCGAAAAGAAAGGCCGCGAGCAGAGGCCGGACGCGCTCGCCCGGGTGCTTACCGGCGAATTCGTCGACTCGCGGCGCGAACTCTACGACACGGCGGCCGACCCGACGGAGACGACGAACGTCGTGGACGAGAGGCCTGACATCGCGGCCGGGCTTGAAGAGCGGCTGATGCTCTGGACTGACTGGCTGGCCTCGGGGGGCGACCCCGCCTCCGGCAGCGTCGACGTGGACCCGGAGACGATGGAACAGCTCCGGCGCATGGGCTACGTGGAGTAGCGGGCTTCCTGTGTCGCGGCGCGTCGTCCTGATCGGGCTGGACTCGGCCTCGCCGGAGATGATCTTTGGACGCCTCCTGGAGCACATGCCGAACCTGAAGACGATGGTCGCGTCCGGCCTCCACGGCCCGTTGCGCAGCTGCGACCCGCCCATAACAGTCCCGGCCTGGCAGGTGATGTCCACGAGCGCGAGCCCAGGCACACTCGGGCTCTACGGTTTCCGGCACCGCAAGGGCCACTCGTACACCGAAGGGTGGACCCCGAACTCCCTCTCTGTGCGACAACCCAGGATCTGGGACGTCCTCGCGGCTATCGGCAAGAAGAGCTGCCTCGTCGGCGTCCCTCCCGCCTACCCGCCGAGGCCCATGAACGGCTGGACAGTTTCCTGCTTCCTGACCCCACCGGACGCGAAGCGCTATACCTACCCGCCGGACCTGCGACGGGAGATAGAGGATCTCGTCGGGACCTACCTCTTCGACGTGCCCTTCCGGGTCGAGGACCGGGAGACCCTGCGTCAGGGACTCTTCGAGATGACGGAGAAGCGCTTCGACGTGGTGCGCCACCTGGCGACGACGAAACCGTGGGACTTTTTGATGGTGGTTGAGATCGGGGTCGACCGACTCGGCCACGCTTTCTGGAAGTTCTTCGACCCCGGGCACCCCCGCCACGTCCCCGAGAGTCCCTACCGCCACATCGACGAGGAGTATTACGCCCTCGTGGACCGGCGCCTCGGCGAGCTCCGGGAACTTCTGCCCGACGCCGTCTTCCTCGTCGTCTCCGACCACGGCTCCAAGGCCATGACCGGCGCCTTCTGCATAAACGAGTGGCTTATGGAGCGCGGCCACCTGACCCTTCACGAGCGTCCGGACAGGGTCATCCCCCTGGACCGGGCATCCGTGGACTGGTCCGGTACGACGGCCTGGGGTTGGGGCGGGTACTACGCCAGGATCTTCCTGAACGTCGAAGGTCGCGAGCCGCAGGGGACCGTTCCGAGGCATGGCTACGAAGAGGTCCGCGACGGGCTCATCGAGGAGATTTCCGGGATAGAGAGCCCAGACGGGACCCCGATGAACGCCCGCGCCCTCCGCCCCGAGGAACTCTACCCCGAGACCCTTGGCGATAGCCCGGACCTCATGGTCTACTTCGACGACCTCGCGTGGCGATCCGCGGGGACCGTCGGCCACGGCGGCCTCTACCTCTCCGAGAACGACACTGGCCCCGACGACTCCGTCCACGCGATGGACGGCATCTTCGTGCTCCACGACCCGGCACACACCCGCGGCGGGACCGTCGAGGACTTGAGCCTCCTCGACATCGCCCCGACCGTACTGCGCCTTATGGACGTGCCCGTGCCCGCGGGGATGGAGGGCCGTCCCGTCCCGGGACTCTACGGTCCACCGTAGCGACGGCATGCGGCTTGCCGGCCGGTGCTTCTCGACCGGGTCAGGAGGGAATACCGGTCTCTCCGTAAGCTAGACGACCCCTTCCTCCGATCGGCCTGAGCGGGCACAGAAGCGGGCAACGGACAAGCCCGCGCTCGCTAATTTCGCACCGCGGTCATCACTGCCGCGCTTCCGCGACCGCTCAAGCCGAAGACCAAGCGACCACTCAAAGTCGAGTGCGCCTTCTGCGAACGTTTCACTAGGCTCGGGGCGCACGAAGCCAACCACACCTAGTAGTTCACCATCGCGAAGCCGTTCGGGTCCGAGTCTTGGCTGACCAGGGTGCCGTCCTCGTAGACCTGGATCGTGGTCTGCGCGCGGTACGCCTGCGTCGAGGCGCTCACGGATAGCCCGGAGTTCTCGCGGATGTCCCGCTCGTAGGTCTTGGTCCCGACTATCTCCTCGTTCACGAACCAGTTGAGGCTGTCGTCGTTGATGGACACGTCGGCGGACTTATTGGAGCTAATGACCACCTTGACGTGCTTGGTATCCGCGCCGGCGTTGTCCCCGGGGCCGGCGCTGGCAGACGCGGTCGCGGGAGCGCTCGCGGAGTCGGCGGTGGCCCCGGCGAAGAGCTCGTACTCTTCCGGGGTAAGCTCGTGCTTCCAGCTTCCGTTCTCCAGAACGAACCGGGTGAACCGCTCCGAGCTTGTGCCGTCCGCCGAGGTGATGGTCAGCCGAACCTCCGCTATAGAATCGTCCACCATCTCGACCGAATCGATGCTGTAGGTCCCCGCGTCGCTGCCTAGGGTGGTGTTGTCGGTAACCCACTCGTCCTCCGTAAACTGGCCCCGGGAGACCGCGCTCAGGTTGCTGTAGGTGTAGCCGTAGTTCCCACCGGCCGCCGCCGCGTAGTAGTCTTCGGCCGCTGCGCGGGCGGCGTCCCCTGCCTCCTGCGCCGGCTCCGCGCTGTCGGCCTCTTGGGTGGGCTGGTCGGCGGGCTCCTGGTTTGCCTCTTCCTCGAGGGCGTCTATGCGGTCGTTGAGGTCTTCTTCCTCTTCCTTGCTCATGCCCTCGTTCACCACGACCGTCTTGGGCTTCTGGCTCTCCCCCTGGTCCCCCTTCGGGGCTTCGTTCTCCTCCCCGCCCGTAGCCACTTCGCCCGAACACCCGGCCGCCAGAATCGCCGCCAGCACCAGCATCGCCGCCACGACCTTCTTCATCTTCCCTCTTTCGGTCGGTTGCCTGACTCGACGCCGGGCCCGTGCGCCGCCCTTTGAACCTTACATCCTTGCTACGCTCCACGGGTACGAGACGCCCAATCCCGGCCGATCCGTATAACACCCGAGCCGTCATGCGAAACCCCGCCTATCGACGGGCTCGCGCGGTAGCGGGTCCGCGTGCAGCGTTTTCCAACTCGCAGATCAGCAATCGGGCGGCGGGCGAAACACCTCTCGGAGCGCACGGGCGCCAGCCTCTACTCGATGTGCCTGGCCATGTTAGTCACGTAGCAGGTTGCGGGTCAAGGGTGGGAGGGGACACCCGGCGCCTTCCCTCGACGGCGCTAGTGGTTGAAGTGCCTGCGCCCGGTGAAGACCATGGCCAGGCCGCGTTCGTTCGCCGCCCCGACGACCTCGTCGTCCCGGACGGATCCCCCCGGCTGTATGACGGCCTCGACGCCGGCCCCAGCCAGCGCCTCCACGCCGTCGGCGAAGGGGAAGAAGGCGTCGCTCGCGGCTACCGCGCCCTTCACCCTCTCCCCCGCCTTCTTTACCGCTATCTCGGAGGAGTCAACCCGGCTCATCTGGCCCGCCCCGACGCCCACCGTCGCCCCGTCCCTTACGAGGACTATGGCGTTGCTCTTGACGGTGCGGGCGACCCGCCAGGCGAAGAGCAGGTCCTCCATCTGCTCAGGCGTGGGGCGCTTCTCCGTGACTACCCTGTACCCGGAGGGGTCTTCGAGGGCGTCGGACTGCTGCAGGAGGATGCCGCCCGTTACGGTCTTGGCGGAGAGTGCCGGCCTGGCGATGGGCCCGGCGCGCAGCACCCTCGTGTTGGGTTTGGCGGCGAGGGCCTCCTGCGCCCCGGGAGTGTAGCCGGGGGCAACCAGGACCTCGGTGAAGACTTTGGAGATCTCCGCCGCAAGATCGTCGTCCACCTCGCCGCCCAGGGCCACTATGCCGCCGAAAGCGGAGAGCGGGTCGGAGGCGAGCGCCTTGCGGTAGGCGTCGGCCACGGAACCGCCGACGGCCGCGCCGCAAGGGTTGGCGTGCTTGACGATCACGGCGGCGGCCGGCGCTTCGAGGTTCGTAAGGTCAGCAAGCAACCTCCTGGCGGCGTCGAGGTCGTAGAGATTGTTGAAGGAGATCTCCTTTCCCTGCAACTTCTCGACGCCGGAGAGCAGGTGCCCCTCCCCCTCTTCCGCGTAGTACGCCGCCTCCTGGTGCGGGTTCTCGCCGTAACGCAGGGAAGATACCTTCTCGTAACGGACGGTTCTCCGCTCCGGGAGTGCTTCTTCGGGGCCGCCGAGCCAGGCCGAGATGGCGGCGTCGTACTCGGCGGTCCTGCGGAACGCCGCGAGGGCGAGGCGGCGGCGGGTGGGCTCTGAGACCTGTCCCTCGTTCTCGATCTCCGAGATGACCTCGTTGTAGAACTCTGCCGACGGGACCACGGTAACGCTCTTGAAGTTCTTGGCCGCCGCCCGGAGCATCGCGGGTCCGCCTACGTCTATCTGCTCTATTGCCTCCTTTTCGGAGGGGTCGCCCGCTACGGTCTCCTCGAACGGGTAGAGGTTTATGCAGACCAGGTCAATGGGGCCTATGTCGTTGTCCACGAGTTGCATGACGTGATCGGGGTTTTCGAGGTCGGCGAGGATGCCGCCGTGGATCTTAGGGTGGAGGGTCTTTACCCTGCCGTCGAGCATCTCGGGGGCGCCTGTTACTTCCGAGACCTGGACGACCGGCACACGCGATTCCTCGAGCGCCCTCGCGGTGCCGCCGGTCGAGATGATCTCGAACCCCATCCCAGAGAGCTTGCGCGCGAACGCGGCGACGCCGCGCTTGTCAGAGACCGACACCAGCGCCCTACGTTTCATACAGCCACCTTTCCCCAGAAAAAATCCGCGACCGCCCGCACGAGCAGCCTGTGCTCGACCGGGTGCAGCCGCCCTAGCAGGCTCTCCTTCGTCTCCCCCGGCAGCACCGGCACCGTCTCCTGCGCCACGATGGGCCCCGCGTCTACCTCCTCGACCATGAAATGGACCGTTACCCCGGTCTCCTCCACACCGGCCTCGAGCGCGCGGTCCACGGCGCGGAGCCCCCGGAACTCGGGCAGCAGCGAGGGGTGGACGTTGAGCACGGCCGGGAACCTCTCCAGGAACGCCGGCGAAAGCACACGCATGTACCCGGCGCCCACGACCAGCTCCACGCCGTGGGCCGCCACGCGCCCGGCAAGCTCCCGGTCGAAGTCCTCCCGGCTCGCGAAGCCCGCCGGGTCCACGTGTTCCGTCGGAACCCCGGCCAGCCGCGCCCGCTCGAAGGCGAAGGCGCCCCGCCTATCCCCGGCCACCACGGCGACGTTCTCGGGGTAGGCGTCGAGCAGGGCCTGGAGGTTCGTCCCCGAGCCCGAGGCGAGCACCGCGAAGCGCGAGCCCCGAGGCAGCCCCTCAGGCAAACCGGACGCCCGGTACTTCGGAGACGGTCCCTATCCTCCACGCCTCGCAGCCGGACGACCGGAGCATATCGACAGCCCGTTCGGCTTCCTCCGGCGGGACCACGACGCAGAAGCCGACGCCGAGGTTGAAGACGCGGCGCATCTCGTCCTCGGGGACGTCTCCGAGGGTTCGGATCAGGCGGAATACATCGGGCTCCGTCCAGGAGCCCGGATCGAGCTCCGCGCCGAGCCCGCCGAGAGCGCGGGGCAGGTTCCCGGCGAGCCCGCCGCCCGTGACGTGCGCCATCCCCCGAACGGTCACGTCCTCGCGAAGGGCCCGTATCTCGCGCACGTAGGCCCGGTGCGGCACGAGGTAGGTCTCGCCGACGGTGCGATCCAGCGGCTCTGGCGTATCGTCGTAGGAGAGGCCCGCGTCCTCCACGACCTTGCGGGCGAGGGTGTAGCCGTTGGTGTGGAGGCCGCTGCTGGCGAGCCCGATCACGGCGTCCCCGGGACGCGCGTCCTCCCCGGCGATCACATCCCCCCGCTCGCAAGCGCCCGTGCAGACGCCGACCACGTCGAAGTCCCCCTCGCCGTAGAGGCCAGGCATCTCGGCCGTCTCTCCCCCGATGACCGCGATGCCGAGCTCCCGGCACGCCCCGGCCGCCCCGCGCACCAGCGCGGCGACCGCCTCTGGGTCGAGCCTGCCAGTCCCCACGTAGTCGAGGAAAAAGAGTGGCCTGGCGCCCGTGGCGAGCACGTCGTTGGCGCAGTGGTTGACGATATCAGCGCCCAAAGAGTCGTAGCGCCCCATCTCGCGGGCGACGAGGACCTTCGTGCCTATGCCGTCGATCGTGGAGGCGAGGACGGGGTCCCGCATGCCGGCCAGCGCATACAGGCCGGCGAAGCCTCCCGGGGCCCCTATTACCTCGGGGCCGTGCGTCCGCTCTACGGCGGAGCGCATGAGGTCGACGGCGCGCCCGCCGCGCTCGATGGAGACCCCCGCGGACTCGTAGGAACCCCTCTCCTCAGGCACCGCTCTTCCTCTCGTAGTAGAGGCACTCGAACGGCCCAACCGTTCCCCTGCCGGTCTCCCTGTAGCCGTTCCTCTCGTAGAGGCGCCGCGCGGCGGTCTGCCCGACCGTGGTGTCCAGGTGGAGGGTTTCGTAGCCTAGCTCGGCGGCGCAGCGGTGGAGCGCATCGAGGAGCGTCTGTCCGATGCCCCGACCCTGGAGACGTGGGGCTACCCTCATGCGCGTGATCCAGGCCAGACCATCCGCATCCCGCCGCAGCGCCCCCATCGCTACTACCCGGTCTTCCATCACCCCCACCAGGAACTCGCCGCCGTTCCGAAGGTAGACGGCCTCGATGGCGTCGAGGTCAGCGTCCCACGGGCCGTCTCCGAGGTGGGCTCCGGCGTCGTTCAGCGCCTCGTCGTGCAGCCTCCGGACGGCCTCGCGGTCGGTGTGCCCGTAGCGGCGGACGGTGACGGCAGGGGCAGGGGCTTTCGTTGGCGTCACCGGCTCTCGACGGGCGCGTGGTGGGTACGGTTCTCGAGGGCGAACTTCCCGGAGGTGCCGCGGGTCGGGTACTCGCCGTCGAAGCAGGCGCGGCAGAGACGGTCCTTGGGCTGCTCGGTTGCGGCGACCATCGCGTCTGTTGAGAGGTAGGCGAGGGTGGTCGCCCCGATCTGCTCGCGTATCTCCTCGACGGTGAAGTTCGCGCCGACGAGCTGGTCTGGGCTGTCCATATCTATGCCGTAGTAGCACGGCCCGGTTATGGGGGGCGAGGAGACCCTGAAGTGGACCTCCCTGGCCCCCGCCTCGAAGAGGAGCTCGACGAGCTTGCGGCTCGTGTTGCCGCGCACTATGGAGTCGTCCACCACGACGACCCTCCTGCCCTCGATCACGCTCGGCAGCGGGTTCAGCTTTAGCCTGATGCCGAGCTGGCGCATCCCATCCGAAGGCTGGATGAACGTCCTGCCGACGTAGCGGTTCTTTATGAGGCCCTCGGCATAAGGGATGCCGCTCGCCTGCGAGTACCCGACCGCCGCCATCATCCCAGAGTCAGGGACCGGGATGACGACGTCCGCCTCCACCGGGGCCACTTCGGCGAGCTTCTCGCCCATCCGATGGCGGCTGCCGGCGACCTCGCGGCCGTCGAAGCGGGAGTCCGGGCGGGCGAAGTACACGTACTCGAAGACGCACAGGGCCCTGCGCGGGCTCTCCGAACGGTAGCTCGTGAGGCCCCCGTCGTCTATGACGACGACCTCGCCGGGCTCCACGTCGCGCAAATACTCCGCGCCGATGATGTCCAGGCCGCAGGTCTCGCTCGAGACGGCGTAGCCGCCATCCACCCGGCCTATGGCGAGGGGACGGAAGCCGTGGGGGTCGCGGAAGGCGACGAGCTTGTCGCGCACGATCATGGCGACAGAGTACGCGCCGCTCAGCCGGCGCATCGCCTCGCGCACGGCCTCCCCTACGGAGCGGCCGCGCTCGAGCTCCCTTACGGCGGCGGCGGCGATGTACGTGGTGTCCGATGTGGAGTTGAAAGTGAACCCCTCCTCGGACAGCTCCTCCTGCAGGGATTTCGCGTTGACCAGGTTGCCGTTGTGGGCGACCGCGACGTTCACCTCACCGCGGCCCACGAACTCCGGCTGGGCGTTCTCCCACGAGGCCGACCCCGTCGTCGAGTAGCGGACGTGGCCCAAGGCGAGGTGGCCGGATTCGAGGGCGGCCAGGCGCGGGCCGTCGAAGACCTGGGAGACGAGGCCCATGTCCCTGAAGGCCGTCGTGCGCTCGCCGTCGGAGATCGCGATCCCCGCAGACTCCTGGCCCCTGTGCTGCAGCGCGTAGAGGCCGAAGTACGTACGCTGGGCAAGCTCGCCGGCAAGCTCCCGGGAGTACATACCGAAGACCCCGCACGCCTCCTTCGGCTTGCCGTCCGTGTCCCGGTAGTCCTCCTCGTGCAAAACGCCCATCCTCTCGTGCCCTAGATCCTGTCCAACTCGGCCACGGTCATCCCGCCGCCGGCGCTTCCGGTGTTTACCGTAGATGCGGGCTCGAAGAGCAACACGTGCGCCTCCTCCTCCGCAACCGGCCTGTGCTCCACCCCTCGCGGCACCACGACGAACTCCCCGGCCTCGACCCACTCGCTCCGGTCCCTGTACTCCATCCTGAACCGGCCCAGCACCACGAGGAACAGCTCGTCCTCATCGTCGTGGTGGTGCCAGACGAACTCGCCCAGGAGCTTCACCAGCTTCACGTGCTGGCCGTTCAGCTCGCCCACGACCTTCGGGCTCCAGTGCTCTTCGAAGAGCGAGAGCTTCTCCGCGACGTTCACCTTCTCCGGGCTCACCCGACCGCCTCCGATCCGCCGACGGCCTCGCCCGGAACGCCGAAGAGGTCCTGTTCGTGCGCTTCCTCGAGGTCCGAGAGCTTCAGATCTATTGCATTCCCGACCTTGATGCTGTCGCCCCCGACCGTCCCGATCCAATCGTACCCGGCGGCCTGCGCCAGCGCGTCCTGCAACTCCTCCCACCGCTCCTCCGGGACCGCGACGATGAACGTGTTGCCGGACTCCCCGAACAGGGCGACGTCCGTCCTTCCCTCCCCCTGGCCCCCTGTCATTCGTTCGAGCTCTCCTTCCGGGTACTCGACGCCGAGGCCGCCAGCGATGGCCATCTCGGCGACAGCGACGATCTCGCCGCCGCCGGAGACGTCGTGCGCGGTGTCCACGAGGCCGGACCGGATCATCCCCCTTACCAGATCCGCGGTCTTCTTCTCGGCGGCGAGGTCGGGCCCGGTTGGCCTCCCGGCGACGCGCCCGTGTACGATCTCTGCGTACTCGGAGCCTGCCAACGAGACGTGCGAGCCGCCCCCGAGCACCACAACGATGTCCCCCTCCCGCTTGAAGCCGGGGGTCGCGTGCCGGCTTACGTCCTCGAAGACGCCGACCATCCCGACGGTGGGCGTAGGGTAGATAGCTCCCCGGTCCGTCTCGTTGAAGAGGGATACGTTGCCGCTGACGACCGGCGTCCCGAGGGCCTCGCACGCCTCGGACATGCCCTCGATGCACTCGGCGAGCTGGTAGTAGCCGTCGGGCTTCTCCGGGCTGCCGAAGTTTAGGCAGTCGGTTACGGCCACGGGTTCGGCCCCGACGCACGAGAGGTTCCTGTACGCCTCGGCCACGGTAGCAGCCCCGCCGCCACGCGGGTCGAGGAAGCAGTGCCGGCCCCGGCCGTCGGTCGTAACGGCGAAGCCGCGCTTCGTGCCCTTTATGCGCATGACGGCGGCGTCTGCCCCAGGCAACACTACCGTGTCCGTGCCGACCTGGTGGTCGTATTGGTTGTAGATGGACCTGCGCGAACGCCCGTTCGGGTGGGAGAGCATCCGGAGCAGGACCTCGTTGTAGTCATCTGGCTCGGGTAGCCCCGCCGTGTCGAACTTCTGAACCTCGTCGAGGTACGCCGGGCGGACGACCTCGCGCTCGTAGGCGGGGGCGTCGGCGAGGTGCTCGGCCGGGACGGTGCCTACGACCTCGCCGTTCTCGACCACGCGCAGGTCGCCGTGGCCCGCGACGCGCCCGACGACCGTGCCGCCGATGCCGTAGCGGCGGGCCAGGGCCAGCGCCTCGTCGACCTTCTCGGGCTCGACGACGGCGAGCATCCGTTCCTGGGACTCGGAGATCATGACCTCCCACGGCTCCATCCCCGTCTCCCGCCGCGGGACCTTCTCGACCTCTATGTCGATACCGACGCCCCCGCCAGCCGCCATCTCCGAGGCGGAGGAAGTTATCCCGGCGGCCCCGAGGTCCTGCAGGGAGACGAGAAGGTCCTCCTCCAGAAGCTTCAGGCAGCACTCTATTAGCATCTTCTCGGCGAACGGGTCGCCGACCTGCACGTTGGACCTCTTGGATTCCGACTCCTCGGTGAGCTCGTCGGAGGCGAAGGTGGCCCCGTGGATGCCGTCCCGGCCCGTCTTGGAGCCGAGCAGGACGACGGCGTTACCCTCGCCCGTCGCGCGGGAGCGCACAAGCTCGTCTACCCGGATGAGGCCAACGCACATCGCGTTGACGAGCGGGTTACCCGAGTAGGCCGGCGAGAACTCTACCTCGCCCCCTACCGTCGGCACGCCGACGGCGTTGCCGTAGCCGCCTATGCCGCGCACGACCTCGCGGAACAGGTAGCGGTTGCGCTCCTCCCCAAGCGGCCCGAAGCGCAGAGAGTCGAGCAGCGCAACGGGGCGGGCGCCCATGGCCAGGATGTCGCGGATGATCCCGCCAACTCCGGTCGCCGCCCCCTCGTAGGGCTCGACCGCCGACGGGTGGTTGTGGCTCTCCATCTTGAACGCGAGCGCCCACCCTTCCCCGACCTCGACCACGCCCGCGTTCTCGCCCGGCCCCTGCAGCACCCGCGGCCCCTCGTTCGGGAAGCGTCCCAGAAGCGGGCGCGAGTTCTTGTAGCCGCAGTGCTCGCTCCACATCACGCTGAAGAGCGAGAGCTCGAGGTAATTTGGCTCCCGGCCCATGAGCTCGAGGATGCGTCCGTACTCCCACTCCGATAGCCCTAAAGCGTTGTATGTCTCCCGGACGTTCAGACCCCCGCCCCAACCATTACGGAGCGCAGGATCCTCAAGCCCTCATCGGAGCCCAGCGCCGGGTCGGAGACGCGCTCGGGGTGGGGCATGATGCCGACGACGTTACGCCCCTCGTTGCA
>DATFPF010000177.1:0-2018 GCA_035264945.1 Rubrobacter sp. | reverse complement strand
CCCAGCTCAGAAAGGTTCGTTTTGGCTCACGAAGGACGCCACGAACAAACACCCGCGGACGACCCCGCGGGGCCGGTCGCAGACGAGCGCGGCGTCGAGCCCCGAGAGGATCTAAAGGTGCAACGCTCCGAAGAAGAGTTGCGCACCGGCGTCCGCCAGCGCGAGGCCGGCTCCATGAACGTCAAGAAGAGCGTGCGCACCGAGCGCGAAGAGGTGCGGGTGCCGAAGAGGCGCGAGGAGGTTGAGGTCGAGCGCGTGCCGACGAACCGGGAGGTCGCCGACGCCGAGTTCGGCGACGAAGAGGTAGTCGTGCAGGTCTTCGAAGAAGAGGTCGTGGTCTCCAAACGGATCGTGCTCAAGGAGGAGATCCGGCTCCGCAAGAGGGTGGTCGAGGACGAGGAGGTAGTCGAGGTGGACCTCCGCAAGGAAGAGGTGGAGATAGACGACCAGACCACCACGGGACGCGAGGGATAGCGGGCAGGCCGCGACAAGGCTCGCCCGCCGCGACGCGGCAGAGGGCCGAATCGGTACAGAAACCCGGTCTTCTGGAACTTCCAGAAGACCGTCAACGGGAGGGGAAAGTCTTGGATCGCGAGCGGGACGCACGGGACGAAAGGTTACGCCGCGGGGCCGGAGCGGGCCGGACGGCCGGCGTGCCAGTCGACGGTGAAGAACGCGGGTTGACGGACCACCCGTCGTCGGGCGCCGCCGGGCGGGGCATCACCAGGGACGACATGCGCCGCGCGGCGAAGGAAGGCCTGATCGAGAGGGAAGAAGAGCTCAAGGGCGACGGCCTGTACGGTAGCAGCACGAGCGACCCCATCTCAGGGGCCGCGCTGGCCGAGCTCGTGGGCACGTTTATCCTGGTCTTCGGCGGTACCGCGGTCGCGGTCGGCGCCATCCTGGACCGCCCGACGGCGGGCGCCGCCTACGACTCGCTGGCGATAGCCTTGGCCTTCGGCCTGGCGCTCGCGGCGGTTGCCGCCGCCGTCGGGCACGTCTCCGGGGCCCACGTTAACCCGGCCGTCACCCTCGGGCTGGCCGCCACGGGCAAGTTCCCGTGGAAGTCCGTGCCCTTCTACCTGGGGGCGCAGCTCGTCGGGGCCGTGCTCGGCGCCCTGGGCACCTGGCTCGCTTTCGGCGGGCCGGGCAGGGTGGAGGCCAAGCTGGCGGCCACCTACCCTGCGCAGGGGGTCGGCGACCTCCAGGCGTTCGGGCTCGAGGTACTCATAACTTTCGTCCTCGTCTTCGTGGTCGTGGCTGTCGCCACCGACGATAGGGCGCCCGCGCCCATAGCCCCGATAGCCGTGGGGTTCGCCCTGGCCGTCGGGGTCTTTGTAGCGGGGCCCGTAACCGGCGGCGCCATCAACCCGGTGCGCGCGCTCGGGCCGATGCTCGTGGCAGGCGACCTCACGAGCGCGTGGCTCTATATTCTGGGCCCGATCGTCGGCGGCGTGCTGGCGGCGGTCCTCTACGACCGCACCATGGCCGAAGGCTAGGCCCCGGCCGGAACGGCCCTGGGGACCCGTCCCAAAAATTCGCGCGCAAGGAGCACGGGCGGGAGCACCGACGGCCACAGGCCGCACAATGCAGGTCAACCTGAACGGGGGCGCGGCTCCATACCGAGTACCCTGCCGGCCCACGCGGCAACTTCCTCTTCCCGGCTAGAGAAGCCCGTCGGCGCCGTGGCATCCGGAGGTCTGGCAGGCTAACGGACGTTCCACCCCGTTGCGCACGGGGCGCCGGGCGCGGCCACGAACGGGGCGACCGCGTGGCGCGCCGCGAAGCCGTCCAGGCTCAGGGTTACGAGGGCGATGGTCGTGTCGAACATCGGGCCCATCATCTCCGGCAACGGGTCAAGGGCCACGAGCCCGATACCGGCGCGGCGGTACTCCGCAAGCCGCGAGAGGATCTCCCCGGCCGTGCTCTCGGCCGTCCGCCACCCCCGTTCCTCCAGACCGCCGAGCGTAACGAACATCTCGGCCTCTTCCGGGAAGCTGAAGACCGGCAAAGCCTCC
>DATFPF010000176.1:0-45719 GCA_035264945.1 Rubrobacter sp. | reverse complement strand
AGGAGATCCGGCCCTACATAGACTGGACGCCTTTCTTCCACTCCTGGCAGCTAAAGGCGAGCTACCCCCGCATCCTCGACGACCCGGAGAAGGGCGAGGAGGCGCGCAAGCTCTTCGCCGAAGCCCAGGAACTCCTCGACCGCATCATCGAGGAGAAGTGGCTCACCGCCAGGGCCGTCTTCGGCCTCTTCCCCGCCAACGCCCTGCCCAACGACTCGCTCGAGGTCTACACCGACGGCTCGCGCGAGGAGGTGCTCGCCACGCTCGACCTACTTCGCCAGCAGAAGCAGAAGCCGCCGGGCCGCCCGAACCGCTCGCTGGTGGACTTCGTGGCGCCGAAAGATACGGGCCTAGAAGATCACGTAGGGCTCTTCGCGGTGACGGCCGGCGTCGGGGCCAACGAGGCGGCGCGCAGGTTCGAGGAAGAGAACGACGTCTACAACGCGATAATGGTCAAGTCCCTGGCAGACAGGCTCGCCGAGGCCTTCGCCGAGCTGCTCCACAGGCGGGTGCGCACGGAGTTCTGGGGCTACGCGGCCGACGAAGACCTCGAAACCGACGCCATCATCAGGGAGGAGTACAGGGGCATCCGTCCGGCCCCCGGATACCCCGCGTGCCCCGAGCACACCGAGAAGCGCACCATCTGGGAGCTGCTCGGCGTCGAAGAGAACGCGGGCATCTCCCTCACCGAGAGCTGCGCCATGACGCCCGGGGCGGCGGTCAGCGGCTACTACTTCTCCCACCCCGATTCCACGTACTTCGGGGTCGCGGAGATCGGACGCGACCAGGTGGCGGACTACGCCGGGCGCAAGGGCTGGACGCTTGAGGAGGCCGAGAAGTGGCTCTCGCCGAACCTCGGCTACGAGCCAGACAGCCCGGGCGACGAGGGCGCCACGGAGGTCCCGCAGGCGAGGACCAAGGCCGTCAACTAGAGCGCTTTTGCGGAAGGATAGCGCGCTTTGAGGCTTCGAGGCTTTGGGGGGTAGGGTGATGCCCCGTAGCGCGCACCGCACCGGAGGCCCGGAACCTCGAAACCTACGAACCCGGGGCCTCGAACCTCCACCCGGCCCGTTCTTTACGAAGAGCGGCTACGCGGGGCGTCCCCGCAGACCTCAAGCCCTCGAACCCAACGGTGGCGAGCAAGCGTAGCGGGTGGCGCGTGCGCCGGGGTCCCGGGCGGGATCACCCCACGCGCCGGCGACTGTTGTTGACCCAGATCTTCCACCACGGATCCCCCGCGGGCGTCTGTCGCGGCGCTCCCTTCCGCGCTCGCGCCATCATTATCCTCAAGCGGGCCCCGGCCGGCAAAGGCCTCTTCTTGCGCGCTCGTGGACGACGAGCAGATACTCGATCATGCCGTCCCCGACTTCCCGGGCCTACCCGCGGCGGCCTGCGCGAGGTAAGGCCGCACGAGGTCCTCGCTGGCGGCCCACAGCCCGGCGCGCCGTTCGGGCCGAGTCGCCCGCGCGGGGACCTTGCGCTGCTTCAGCTTCGGGCCGTAGAACCTGCCCCCTGTACCCGTTGCCCCGGCGTCCTGCGCAAGAGAGACCGGCGTTCGGGCCGCCACCTCGGGGGGAGCGCCGCCAAGCGCATCACGACCGGGGCGAGTAGGCGGAAGACGCGGGGCAGGCCGAGGGCGTTGCGGAAGACGTTAGTGTCGGCCACTCCAGGGTAGACGCGCGTCGCCTCCACCCGCGTGCCGGCCAGGCGGGCGGCAAGTTCCGTGCAGTGCAGGTCGTTCGCGAACTGGGTGCGCCCCGCCACCCGGAGGCCTGGTCTGCCCCGGCGATACTGCAGGTCGTCGAAGTCCAGGGTGTCGCCGTACATGCCGGCGTTGGAGACCAGCACCAGACGCCCGGAGGGCGCCTCCTTCAGGGCCGGCAGGAGCCGCCGCGCCAGCAGGCGGCGGGTGAGGTAGTTGAGGACGAAGTTGCGCTCCAGCCCCTCCGCCGTCCACTCCGGCACGGCGGAGAGGGTGCCGGCGCAAAACACCGCCGCGTCGAGCCGGTCGGTGAGCGCCCGTAGATGATCGCCTCCGGGCCGGTGAGGACGTGGGTCTCCCCTCCTCGTACGCCTCCGGCGAGGACGGCCGCCGCCACCGCGGCGGCGTCTTCGGGGTCTATCATCGAGATCCTGTCCCCCCGGCAGGCGCGAACAGGCCGTCCTCGCGCCTTACCCGCCCGACGGTCCCTAAGAGGTTAGTCATGAAGAAGGTGGGCCGCAGCACGACGGCAGGGACCCCCGACGCCCACGGGTGCTCCTCGATCCGGCCGTGCCAGTCTTAGAAGGCCGCCGGCGAACCGACCTCGGAGCCGAGCGCGGAGGGCTTCACGATCCGCCGTACGCCGGCTCCGGCGGCGTCTATCACGCCGGTCTCGTGAGTCTGCAGCCGCCGCAACTCGGGATCGGCGGATCCCAAGACGTAGTCGTCCGTTGGGCGCACGCGGTTACGCTGGTCGGCGGCCTTCGCGCGGCCACCTCCTCCGCAACGGCGGCCCGCGCGTCCCGAGGAACGACGCCAGCACGCGCGCCACCCACCGACACACGCCGGTTACCCTCTGCAATACCATCACGACTCCTTGCCTGGGTTCTCTCGTCGCTTGGGGGCGTCCCTCTAAGCGTCCCGGGGTCGGGGCTCAGCCCCTACGCCGTCCCGTCCCCGGCTGCCCTCCGAAAAAGAGCGACATTCCCCCGGTTATTCCGGCGTCCATGGCCGGGCGCGCGCTGTTCGCGTCCCGTCGGGCGCTCTCTGCTGTCGCCGGAGGGCCTTCGGCCTCCTCGGCCGCGACCCCGCGTGGCCGGGAGAGAAAGGAGACGCCCAGGCCGCGGCCCAAGCGCGAGAGCCTCTCGAAGGTCCCGCCCGGCACGTAGGGGACCTCTTCCCCGGTTGTGATACGTCCTGCCCGTGTAAACATTTAGGGGTACCTTTCGTGCGCTTTCAGCGCGTAGCTCTCGAGGTTTCTCGGGGCAAGGGGGCGCCGTAAGACGTTCCCTTGTCCGTGGTGTGTCTAGGTGCGGTTCACCCGTTCGCAATCGGCGTCCACTATGTCGCCCGGGCTGGCTTCGACGAAGTCCTCGCCGGTGCCGCAGCGGATGACGTCGATCTCGCCCGGCCCGGGGTCGCCGATCTGGTCGTCGCCTGGCCCGCCGAGCAGGAGGTCGGCGCCCGCGCCGCCCACTATGAAGTCATCGCCGCCGTTGCCCTCTACCCGGTCGTCGCCGAAGCTCCCGTAGAGGCCGGGCACGTTCGGCCCTATGTCGAAGCCAGGGTTGTCTGCGCCGGGTCCGCCGCGGATCAGGTCGTCCCCCGACCCACCGTACACGCCATCCCGGCCACCCAGGCCGTGGAGCGCGTCGCCGCCGCCGAGGCCCTGAATCACGTCGGCCGCATCCGTGCCGACGATGGTATCGGGGGCGTCGGTCCCCACGAGGCTGGCCGCGAGGGCCGTCCCCGCTGTGAGCCCCAACAACAGCGCGGTCGCAACAGACAGGATCGTCGTCCTCTTCATGCCCGGTCTTCTCCTCTGCTCGGTCGGGTGCGCCGGGGCGGAGGAGCCCCGGCGGGTCCTCGGTCCTAGGCGGACATCGGCATCCCGCGCCCGATCGCGCGTCCCTTCGCCTCGGCGAATGCGCGAGCCCTGGCGTCGGCCGGAAGCCAGGAGAGGTGATCCAGGTGACCGCATTCGGGGCACCGGAGGGCCTCCCTCCCGTCGCCGTCCCTTACGGGCTCCCTGTCCTCGACCTCGCCCATCCGGCCGCAGTAGCAGGCCTCCTGCATGCCGCTCACCTCCTTCGGTCCCCTTCCGGGGTCCGTTCCTTACCGTCGCCCCCAGAATGCGCCCGGCATCGGCCCACCGCATCACGCGAACTACGTAATCTGGCAGGAATCTGGCATAGGCAACGTTGCGTAGTACCGATGCATTAGGACCCTGATGCAGGGTGGATCTTGGAGTCTATTCCAGGACAACGCCCGCGCGCCCGAGTCGAAAACGCCGGCCCATGGCCGCAATCACCGTGAAGGGCGCGTATTCCGCCGCCAACTCCTCGCCGGCCGTCCATAGGTTCGAGCCGCAGCGGTGGTTGAGCGCTTGGTAACGCGGCCTAGATCAGCCCGCGGCCGATGGCCGCGCGGGTGGCCGCCGTTCGGGACCTCACGCCGAGCTTGCGGTACACGTTCCTTAGGTGCTGGCCGACGGTGCGGGGGCTGAGGTAGAGGGCGCCGGCCACCTCCTGGTCGGTTAGCCCCTCGGCCACCAGCCCGAGTACCTCGACCTCGCGGGCGCTCAGGCCGTGGGACCTGGGGGAGGCGGGGAAGGGTCCGGCGCGTGGCGCATCGCCAGCGTGGTCGCCTCCTCGAGCCCCATCGCCCGCCCGGCGGCCAGCTCCCTCTCGAACCGTGCTTCGTCCAGGTCGGCGCGCGCCGCACGGAGGCCCGCGTCGCGGTCGGCCCGCTCCGCCGGGGGAATAGGGGCCGAGAGTTGCCTGCGAAGGGTCCCGGCCGCGCCGAAGAGGCGCGCGGCCCGCTCGGGCAGGCCCCGCGCCAGCGCGGGGCCTGCAAGGTTCTCGATCGCGCTGGCGATGCGCCACCGGTCGCCGATCTCCCGGTGCACCCTCAGGGCCTCCCGCAGCAGTCCCTCCGCCCCGGCGTGGTCCCCGTAGCGGCGCGCGGCGGCGCCGAGCTGGCCCAGGCACCAGGCGACGCCCTCCCTGTAGCCGGCTTGACGGGCGGTTAAGAGGCCCTCCTCTAGCAGCGGCTCCGCCCGTCCGGGTTCGCCGCCGTAGAGGGCGGCGGAGCCGAGGTTGATCAGGGCCCACGTCACGCCCTCGGGGTCCCCGAGGCGCCGGAAGGTCGCCAGCGACGGCCCGCACAGGTCCGTGGCCCGGCCGTACCTCCCCTGCAACCAGGCGACGAACCCCAGGTAGTTGAGCGAGCGGGCGACCTCGTGCTCGTCGCCTAGGCCGCGCCACAGCGCCAGGCTCTCCTCGTGGTACGCCTCCGCCCGCCCGTAGCGGCCGCGCTCCCGCGCCACGCTGCCGAGCATCTGCAGGGCGGAGGCCTCGCCGCGACCGTCGCCCAGAGCCCGGCATAGCGCGAGGGCCTCGCGCAGCCGCTCCTCCGCCACTACGTAATCACACTCGAGCAGGGCCAGCACGCCAGCCCCGACGAGCGCCTCTGCCTTGGCCTCCGGAGCGCCGTCCCCCCCGGAGGCCAGGGCTGCCTCGAGCCACGCGCGGCCCTGCCCGTAGTAGCCCCGCAGGTAGCAGAACCGCCACAGGGCGCCCGCGAGCCTCAGGCCGAGATCCGCGTCTTCGGGCCGCCCGGACTCGACGGAGCGCCGCATCGCGTCCCTGAGGTTCCCGAGTTCCTTCTCCAGGCGGTCCAACCAGCGCTCCTGGCCCGGGCCCTTTAGCGCGGCGTCCGCGTCCCTGGCAACGTCAAGGAAGAAGGCGGCGTGCCGGCGACGAACCACTTCCTCCTCACCCGACGCGGCAAGCTTCTCCGTGGCGTACTGGCGCACGGTCACCAGCAGCCGGTAGCGGGCCTCCTCCCCGCGGTCGGAAACCGCGACGAGCGACTTGTCCACCAACCGCGAGAGCAACCCGAGGATCTCGTTCGCGCCGAGCCCGTCCCCGGCGCAGACCCCCTCTACAGCCCCGAGCTCGAACCCGCCGACGAACACGGAGAGCATGCGGAACAGCGCCTGCTCGTCCTCCGAAAGCAGCCCGTGGCTCCAATCGAGGGCCCCGCGCAGGGTCCTGTGGCGGGATGGCGCGGTCCTGCCGCCGCCGGTCAGGAGCCCCAGGGCGTCGTCGAGGCGGGCGGAGATCTGGGCCGGCGAGAGCACCCTGGCCCTCGCCGCCGCCAGCTCTATGGCAAGAGGCAGCCCGTCTAGCCTTCCGCAGATCCCGGCGACCGCCGGGGAGTTCTCCTCGGTGAGGGAGAACCCGGGCGCGGACGTCGCGGCCCGCTCGACGAAGAGCCTGACGGCCTCGTAGCGCGACAGCACCCCTGGGTCTTCGTCCGCCCCGGCGGCGGGCCGGGAGAGCGGGGGGACGGGCCAGACGACCTCCCCAGCCACTTCCAGGGCCTCCCGGCTGGTGGCGAGAATCTTCAACCCCGGGCAGGAGCGCAGCAGAAGGTCCGCGAGGACCGCGCACGAATCCACCACGTGCTCGCAGTTGTCCAGAACGAGGAGAAGCTCCCGCTCGCCCACGCCCTCGGCGACGGTCTCAGACGGGGAGAGCCCGGGCGTCTCGTGCAGGCCGACGGCCCTGGCGACCGCCTCGGGGACGAGGCCCGGGTCCGAGACCGGGGCCAGCCACGTCCAGCGCGCGCCGTCCGCGAAGCTCCCGGCGACCCGGTCGCCGAGCGCCAGCGCAAGCCTCGTCTTGCCGCAGCCGCCGGGGCCCGTAAGGGTCAGCAACCGGGCTCTCCCGAGCAGGTCCTCGATCTTCCCGAGTTCCCGCCCCCGGCCGACGAAGCTGGTGAGTTGCAGCGAGGGCCCTTCCGGCCGGTCCTCACCCCCGGCCCACGTCCGTGCCCCGGCTTCACCCGCGCGGTTGGGTGGTGTCATGGGTGCGTACCCCTGTTCCCGTGCAAGCTGTACGCGTTGCTTTCCGTTACAGGGTACCGACAACGCGCCGACCTCGCATCACCCGTTTAGCGTAGATGCGGAAGGGGCGCGGGAGGCCGCTACTCGAAACGGACCTCTCCGAAACCAAGGGCCTCGACGAAGGCGCGCACGGACCTCTCCGCGTTCGTCTGGGCGGTGTCGAGGATGCCGTCCTCGCGGGCGGCGGCCTCGATCTTCTCCTCGGCCGTGGCGCGGGCCTCTTCGACGAGGTCGTCGTCGGGGCGCAGGTTAAGGGGGGCGTAGTCGCGGTCGTAGACCCGGGTCTTGTCCTCGTCAAGGCTCGCGGAGAGTACCTCGGGCTCGGGCAGCCGGATGGTGACGGTGTCGTTCCTGACCTGCACGTCGTCCTCGCCGAGGTCGCCGAGGTCAACCCCGGCCTCGACGTTCCCGGACGCCACGAGGAGCACCTTCTCGCCGGAGAACAGGCGGTCCAGTGCGTTGTCGCTGGCGCTCTCGCGCGTCACGATTATCGACTCGGTAACGCGCACGGTGGCAAGCTGGTCGAGCCCCCGCACGCCCTCGACGACGACGGGCGACGTCGTAGTCCTCGCCGGCCTCTCCTGCAAGAGCGGCCCGATCAGGGGCACCCTCTCTGCGAAGTCGAAGCGGCCGATCCCGACGCCGATGGCGGCGCCCAAGGCGACGCCCAACACCACTACGACGAGCGCCAGCACAAGCGTCGTCGCGAGACCCCCGCCCTTCTTGCCCAAAACCGACCTCCCCGCGAGAGTAAGAAGAATGCCCGCGGATTATATCCCGGCGCGGGAGGACGGCTTGGCGGGTCGGTTCCTAGCGGAACTCGGGCAGTATCTCCCTACCGAAGAAGTCGAAGAACTCCTTCTGGTTCGGGCCTATCTGCTGAACGTAGACCTCGTCGTAGCCGGCCTCGGCGAACTGGCGGAGCATCCCGCGGTACTTCTCGGGGTCGGGGCCGCAGGGGACGGCCTCGGCCATCATCTCCTCCGTCACGAGGCTGCTCGCCTGCTCGAAGTGGCGCGGCGTCGGCAGGATCTGGGCCAGCTCCCCTGGCAGGCCCTCGTTGGGCCAGGTGCGGTGGGCCGTCCTCACGCACTCCGCCTCGTCCTCCCCGTAGCAGGCCTTGAAGGCGCTGTGGGCGGGTTTGTCGCCGCCGCCCGAGGAGCGGAAGAGCTCCAGAAGCTCCGCGTCGGGCCCGACGTTCACGTAGCCGTCCCCGATCTCGGCCGCGAGCTGCGTGGCCTTCGGCCCGAACCCGGAGACGAGGACCGGCGGCGGCTCGTCCGGCAGGGTGTACAGGCGGGCGTTCTCGACGGCGTAGTGCCGCCCCTCGTAGTCCTTGACGCCGCCCTCCCAAAGCAGGCGCATGACCTCCACAGACTCCTCGAGCATCTCCAACCTGACGTCGGCCGACGGCCAGGCGTCGCCGAAGATGTGCTCGTTCAGAGCCTCGCCGGTGCCGATGCCGAGGTTGAAGCGTCCTCCGAGCATTACCGCGGAGGTGGCGGCGGCCTGGGCGATGACCGCAGGGTGGATGCGCATCGTCGGGCACGTGACGGCGGTCGTCACGGGGAGCGACGTTGTCTGCGAGAGGCCCCCGATAACGCTCCACACGAACGGGCTGTTGCCCTGCGCGTCGACCCACGGATGGTAGTGGTCGCTGATCCAGAGCCCCCCGAAGCCGGACTCCTCGGCCATCCGCGCCTGCTCTATCAGGGCCCCTGGCCCGAACTCTTCGCAGGAGAGAAAGTACCCGATCTTCATGGAAGCTCCTTTCGGCGGCAAATCGCAACCCCGCTAGGGTACCCCGAAGGGGCAGCTTTCAGGCATAAGGCTCTAGGTATGAGGTTCTAGGGTTGGGAGATGGTCCCCCTCCGGAAACGACGGGCAGGGCCTGCGCGGCTCGTAAAGGCCCGCGCGTCGCCTCTCCCGGCCAGCACCCGAAACCTTAAAACCTAGAGCCTCTAAGCCTGGATATTCGTCTCTTTCCAGATGGTGTGCTCGCCGAGGTCCTCGGCCTCGGGGAACTCCTCGCCCTTTGCCAGCTGTACCCGTATCGGGGGCAGCATCGTTCCCCTGTCGCAGACGAAGGTCCCGGAGAAGGGCGCCTTCTCGCCGGGCTTGAAGGTCGGGCCGTAGGGACGGTAGCGGGCCAGGATGTCGTCCGTACTCGGCATCACAGCGTCACCGCCCTTGCCTCGTTGAAGCCTGGCGTCCGGGCGAAGGTCTCGAGGACCTCTTCGGGGACGGGCTCATCGACGGTCACGGCCATCGCGGCGCGCGAGCCAGGCTCGCCGCGGCCGACGGCCATGTTGCCGATGTTTATGCCGTGGTCGCCAAGGATGGATCCGACCTTGCCGATCATGCCGGGCTGGTCCTCGTTGCGGATAAAGAGCATGTGCTTCTCAGGCACCACGTCGAGGTCGAAGCCCATCGCCTCGACCAGCCGCGGCTGCATCTTGGGCCCGCTCAGGGTGCCGCTCACCACGTTCTCCCCGCCTTCGCCGTCGAGGCGCAGCACCACGAGGCTCGTGTAGTCCGCGCCCTCCGATACCCTGGATGTCTCCAGGCGCAAGCCCCTGTCCTTCGCGAGTATCGGGGTGTTCACGAAGTTGAGCGGCTCGTGTACCATCGGGGCCAAGAGGCCCTTCTGGGCCGAGACGTCGAGCAGGCGCGTGTCGAAGCCAGCGACCTCGCCCCTGTACTCTATCTTCAGCGTGTCCCCGGGGCCGTCCGTGAGCTGGTAGAGGAGGTTTCCCAGGGCCTCGCACAGCCCGGAGAACTGGGCGACGAACTCGGCGCCCTCGCCAACGGGGACGGGGGCGTTTATGGCGTGCATCGGGACCTGCCCCCTGAGCGCCGCGGCCACCTGCTCGGCGGCCGTGATGCCTGCCCGGTCCTGCGCCTCCGCTGTGCTCGCCCCGAGGTGCGGGGTCACGACGACGTTAGGGAGGGAGAAAATAGGGGAGTCCGTGGTCGGCTCCTCGGCGAAGACGTCGAGGGCCGCCCCGCCTATGACGCCGTCCTTCAACGCCTCGTAGAGCGCGCCCTCGTCCACGATGCCACCGCGCGCCACGTTTATCAGGTAGGCGGTCGGCTTCATCTTGCCGAGGGTCTCCCCGTTGACGAGGCCAACCGTCTGGGGCGTGCGCGGGACGTGGAGCGAGACGAAGTCGGCGTTCTCGAAGACCTCGTCCGTGGTCGCTGCCCGCTCGACGTTCATCGAGCGCATCCGGTCCTCGGAGACGTAGGGGTCGTAGGCGAGAACCCTCATGCCCATGCCGATGGCGCCGCGGGCGACGATGGCCCCAACGTGCCCGAGGCCGACGAGGCCCAAGGTCTTCTCCCTTACCTCGACGCCCTTGAAGGCGCTTCGCTTCCACTCCCCGTTCTTGAGCGAGGCATCGGCGGCCGGGATGCGCCTGGCGGCGGCGAGCATCAGGCCAAGGGTGTGCTCGGCGGCGGCAACCGTGTTGCTCTCGGGGGCGTTTGCGACGATGACGCCGCGCTTGGTGGCCGCCTCTATGTCTATGTTGTCCACGCCTATCCCCGCGCGGCCTATCGCCTTCAGGTTCTGGGCCTTCCCGATCACCCCGGCCGTCACCTGCGTGGCGCTGCGGATTATGAGGCCGTCGTACTCGCCTATCCTCTCCAATAGCTCGTCCGGGCTCAGGTCGAGGAGGACGTCCACCTCGAAGTCTTTTCTCAGGAGCTCGATGCCGGGGTCGGCGAGCTTCTCGGGGATCAGGACCCTCAAGCGGTCACCCCGCTTTTGGAGAAGACCCGCTGGGCGGCGCCAACGCCCCTGCCGAGCTCGACGGGGAAGTCGAGCGACTCGAGCGCTAGCTCCGTGGCGGCTATGGTTGCGATGATGTCGAAGGCGTCGAAGTAACCGCAGTGGCCGATGCGGAAGATCCTGCCGGTCATGTCCCCCTGGCCGCCCGCGACCTGGATGCCGTGGTCGCGGAAGATCATACGCACGAGCTGCTTGCCGTCGACGCCGTCTGGCACCCACGCGGCCGTCACGGCGCTGTTCAAGTCCTCGTCCGGCCCGAAGAGCGAGAGGCCCATCCCCTTGATGCCCTCCCTCGAGGCCCGCCCGAGCATGACGTGCCGCTTGAAGACCTCCTCGACGCCCTCATCCAAAAGCTGCCGCAGGGCGACGTCGAGCTGGATGATGAGGCTGACGGCGGGCGTCCAGGCCGTCTGGGCCGGGTCCTTGGCGTAGGCCTTCTTGGCGGCGGTCCAGTCGAAGTAGAAGCGCGGCATCTTCGAATCCTCGTGCATCCGCATCGCCCGTTCGCTGACGCTGACGAACCCGAGGCCCGGGGGGGTCATGAGGGCCTTCTGGCTGCCCGCGACTACCACGTCAACGCCCCACTCGTCCGTCCTGAGCTCGCACGCCCCTAGCCCCGATACGGCGTCCACTATGGAGACGACGTTCGAGGCCGCCTTCGCGAAGCCCTCGATGTCGTTCACGGTGCCGGTCGAGGTCTCGGAGAGCACGCACACGGCGGCCTTGATCTCGGGGTCCTTCGCGAGCGCCTCGGCGACCTCGTCGTTGTCGGCCTTCTGGCCCCAGTCGTACTTGAGCTCGGTGACCTCGAGGTTGAAGGCCCTGCCCATCTTCACCCAGCGCCCGCCGAAGTTGCCGTTGTTGACGACCAGCACCTTGTCGCCAGGCGAGAAGAGGTTCTGGATGGCCCCCTCGAAGGCCCCCGTCCCGCTCGCCGCGTAGGTGAACACATCGTTCTCCGTAAGGAAGACCCTCTTCAAGGCCCCGTTCACCCGGGTAAAGACCTCGCCGAACTCCGGGGTCCTGTGGTGGATGATCGGCAACGCGCCGGCGGCGGAGACCTCAGGAGGTATAGGCGTCGGCCCGGGCGACATGAGACGGTACTTGTTCATCATGGTTTCGGAGGTTCCTCTCTTGCTGCGGACTACTCGATCGTTCATTGTAGCCATGATCCTTGCCAATGGCTACATGGTGGCGCAGACGACTAACAAAGTGTTGCTTACGCGGGCGCCCGACCGGAGATCTCCCCTCCGGTATACTGCCCGGCGTCGAAAGTCCCCTAGCTCTTGAGCAGGAGAGCAGAGAGCTCCGCGCGGGTCTGGCGGAACTCGGCGTCGAGCCGGTCCAGGAGGCCCGTGTCGGCCGGGAGGGCGCCCCTCCGCCCGGCCTCCTCAAGCAGCCTGGCCGTCTCGTACATCTTGCGGGCGCCGAGGTTGCCGCAACTCCCCTTCAGCGCGTGGGCCGTCTGCCTCAGCGTTTCGGCGTCGCCGGCTTCCCAGGCCGCCCGCAGGACCGCGAGGCGCGCCGGGGCGTCCTCGAAGAACAGGTCCGCGAGCTCGGCGAGGATGTCCGGCTCCCCGTCTTCCTGCAGATCCGCGAGCTCGTCGAGGACCGCGGGGTCGAGGGCGGGGTCGTCCTGCCCCTCGCTCGGGGGCTGCCCGGCGTCCCCTCTACCCGGGGACGCGTCCGGATCTTCCGGGGCGATCCAGCGCCTTAGCACGGCCGCGAGCTCATCGAACTTCACGGGCTTTGCTAGGTAGTCGTCCATGCCGGCGTCGAGCGCCTTCTCCCGGTCTCCCTGCATGGCGTTCGCTGTCATCGCGATGATCGGGGCGCCGTAGCCGCCGGTCTCCGGGGCATCTGCCCGGCGCCGCAGGATCTCCGCGGTCGCCTCGTGGCCGTCCATCACGGGCATCTGCACGTCCATCAGGACGGCGCCGTACGGGGCGCGGGAGAGGGCCTCCACGGCCTCGCGCCCGTCGCCGACCACGTCCACGCGGTAGCCGAGCCTCTCGAGCATCCGTACGGCGACCTTCTGGTTCACCGGGTTGTCCTCCGCGAGTAGCACCCTGGCCCGCGCGCGGGCCTCCTGCTCGTTGAGGCTGTGGCGGGTGACGAGCGGCGCGCCCTCCTCGTTCCGCGCCCCGTCGGGGTCGCCGATGACGGCGGCGATCGCGCCGCGCAGCTCCGATTGCCTTACCGGCTTTGGGAGGTAGGCCTCTATCCCGGCCTGCTTCGCCTCCTCGCCGTCCCCGCGCTGGCCCATGGAGGTGAGCATGATCAGCCCCACCGGGCGGAGGCGGGGGTCTGCCTTTATCGCACGGGCGAGCTGCATGCCGTCCATCCCGGGCATCTGCATGTCCAGGATAGCCAGGTCGTAGGGCTCTCCCCTCTCGGCCGCAGCCCGCAGCCCTTCGAGGGCCGCGGGGGCGTCCTCGAAGCTCTCGACCGTCATGCCCCAGGAGGCGGTCTGCTTCTCGAGCACCTTGCGGTTGGTGGCGTTGTCGTCCACGACGAGGACCCGGAACCCGTCGAGACCCAGCAGATCCTTCCCGACGCCAGGGATCGGCTCCTTCGCCATGGGTTGCTTCTCGAAGGGCACGCTGAAGAAGAACGTGGAGCCCTCGCCGGGCTCGCTCTCGGCGCCCATCCGGCCGCCCATGATCTCGACCAGCTGCTTGCTTATGGCGAGGCCGAGACCCGTGCCGCCGTAGCGGCGGGTGGTGGAGGCGTCGGCCTGGGTGAAGGACCGGAACAGCCGCGCCTGCTGCTCGGGGGTGATGCCGATGCCCGTGTCCGAGACCGCGAAGCACACCGTCGCGGTGCCGTCCGTCTGCCCGATAACCCTCGTGCGGATCACTATCTCGCCCTCTTCGGTGAACTTGATGGCGTTGCCGAGAAGGTTGGTCAGGATCTGCCGCAGCCGGAACGGATCCCCCCTGAGGGCCGTCGGCACGTCGTACTCGACGAAGCCTATCAACTCGAGCCCCTTCTCCTGGGCCCGACCGGCGAGCATGCGGGGGACGTCCTCGACGACGGTGCGCAGGTCGAAGTCCAGGCTCTCCAGGTTTATCTTTCCGGCCTCTATCTTTGAGAAGTCGAGTATGTCGTTGATGATCACCAGCAGGTTGTCGGCCGAGGCGCGAACGGTCTCGGCGTACTCGCGCTGCTCGTCGTCCAGGGGGGTGTCGAGGAGCAGATCGCTCATCCCGATGACGCCGTTCATGGGGGTCCGTATCTCGTGCGACATGTTGGCCAAAAATTCGCTCTTGGCGCGGTTGGCCGCCTCGGCGGCGTCCCTGGCCTCCTCGAGATCGGCCTTCGCCCCCTGGAGGTCGGCCACGGCGCTCCGGAGCTGGGCGGTGCGCTCCTCCACGCGCGCCTCCAGGGTCTCGTTGAGCTGCCTGACCTCGTCCTCGGCCTGCTTTCGCTCCGTGATGTCGGTCTGCACCCCGATAAACTGGGTGAGTTGCCCCTCGCCGTCGAAGACGGGCGAGACGGAGAGCTCGTTGTAGAAGAGCGCGCCGTCCTTGCGGTAGTTGCGCAGGATGACCGTGGCGTCCCGCCGCTCCTCGATTGCCGCCCGAAGCTCGTCCAGGCCAGGCTGGTCGCGGTCCTCGCCCTGCAGGAAGCGACAGTTGCGGCCAACCACCTCATCGGCCGGGTAGCCCGAGATCCGCTCGAAGGCCGGGTTGACGTAGACGATCGGGTTGTCCGGGAGCCTCGGGTCCGAGATCACGATGCCGTTGCTGCTCGCGGCGACTGCCCTGGTGCGCAGCCTGAGCTCGCCCTCGCGCTCCCTGAGCCTCTCGACGACCTCCGCGAGCCGCGAGGTCCTCTCCTCGACGCGCGCCTCCAGGGTCTCGTTGAGACGGCGCAGTTCGGCCTCGGCGCGCTTGCGCTCGGTGATGTCCTGCACCTGGAAGATAAAGTACAGCGGCTCTCCCCCGGCCCCCCGCACCAGGGAGACGTTGAGCAGGGCCCACACCACGCGCCCGTCCTTGCGGACGTAGCGCATCTCCACCCCGAACGTCGCGATCTCCCCATCGAGCAGCCGGCGCAGGTTGCCCGTCTCGGCCTCGAGGTCATCGGGGTGGGTGACGTCTCCCGAGGTCTTCTCGATCAGCTCCTCCTCGGGGTAGCCGAAAAGCTCGCACAGCGCGCGGTTGGCCTGCAGCCAGCAACCGTCCGTGCCGACGAGGGCCATCCCTATCGCCGCGTCCCTGAAGGAGCTCTCGAACCGCCGCTCGCTCTCCTCGAGCTCGGCGGCCTGGGCCGCGAACCGGCGATCCACCACGGAGCCGAGGAGGGCTAGGCCGAGGATGATCAGGGTGAACGCCCCGATACCGGCGCCCAAAGTGAGGTTGTCGAGGTCGTAGGCCGGGACGGCGGCGTTCCCCACAGGGACGAAGTCGGCCGCCCACATGCCGGTGTAGTGCATCCCGACTATGGCCGTCCCCATGACGACGGCGGCCAGGGCCTTGAGCCGTCGCGCCGGCCCGTCGCGCCTGTTCAGGTGAAAGGAAAGGTACAGCGCGGCCACCGAGGCGCCGACCGCTATCGTCACGGAGAGCAGGACGGGCGCCGGGGCGTAGCTTATCCTCGCCCCCATCCGCATAGCCGACATCCCCGTGTAGTGCATGGCGGCTATGCCCAGGCCCATGATCGGCCCGGCGACGAGCAGGCCCCGCGGCCCCACAGCCCCACGCCCGACCACGAATAGCGCGAGCCCGGAGGCGGCGATGGCTATCATCACGGAGAGGAGCGTGAGGGGCACGTGGTAGGTGACCGGCATCCCCATATTGAACGCGAGCATGCCGGTGAAGTGCATGGACCAGATCCCGGTCCCCATTGCGAAGGCCCCGCCGGCCAGCCACACCGCCCGCGCCCGGCCCTCCGAGGCCACTACCCTCCCCGCGAGGTCGAGCGCCGTGTAGGACGCGAAGACGGCGACGACGAAGGAGAGCGCGACGAGGCTCGGGTCCCAAGCGGCGTTTGCGAGCGTCTCTTTGTGGTCCATCGTCCTCTGCCCAACCTCCCGGGGATCGCCGCCCGGCATCGCACCACGTGCCCGCCCGCGTATGTTCGCGCGAGCCTATGCGAGCCTATTAATAGCCCACGCCAACCCGCCCATCGAGTACAAAAACACACATTTCTCGTGTAAGAGAACACACGTTCTTTCGATCGCCCCCAGGGACGCCTCCGGGGAGGCCCCTACCCGATATCCCGGCCGAAACCCGCCCCTTCGAGGCCGGGAAGCGCGGCCCGCGCGTAGCGGGAGGCGTAGCCGGCGCCGGCTACGCCTCCCGCGCGGCCGGTGGACGCGTGCGGCTCCCTCCCCGCGAGCTCCCGCGCCCCGACCCCGGTGCGGATGCGTCCCTCTTCGAAGGAGATGCGGAGCGTGTCCCCGTCCCGCAACCGCCCGGTAACTCCCCCCATCGCCGCCTCGGGGGCGAACATGCAGGCCCACGTCCCGGCGGCGTCGGCGGGCGGCAGGCCGTCCGTGACCACGGGCAGCGGAGACCCCGCCTCCCGCAACGCCGTCTCTAGCGCGTCGAGCCTGAGCAGCCCTGCCCCCCCGCGCGGACCGCAGCCGTTCACCACCAGCACGGTCCCGTCCGACGTCTCGCCGGCCCTAACCGCCCGGACGGCGGCCTCCTCCGAGCCGAAGACGCGGCACGCGCCGGAGATCTCCCCGGCCCCGACGGGGACCCGGCAGACGACCTCGGCGCCCGATGCCAGGGCCCGGACGAAGAGGAGGCGGTGGTGCTCCGGCCGCGCGGGGGCCGGCGGGACACCTTTCTTCAGAGGCCCCTCGACGGTAGGGACGTCGTGCAGGTCTTCGCCGAGGGAGGCGAGGAGGGCCGGCACGCCGTTCTCCCGCGTCCACGCCGGGTCAGAGGCGGGGGTCTCGGGAGCTAGGACCCGGATCATCTGCGCGAACCCCACCACGCCCGCCTCGCGGGCGAGCGCCGAGAGGTGCACGAGCAGCTCGGGCCCGCCCCCCGCCGCGACCCCGGCCCTCAGCGCGTTCGCCAGCGAGAAGTTGTCGAGCAACCCGGCGGGGCGCGGCCCGCCGTCGGACGCGATCCCCGCGACCACGCCCGCCGCGTCCCCCGACAACGGCCCGAACCCGAGCGCCGCGACCGCCGCGGCGGGCGGGGTGCCCGGGGGAGCCTCGCAGACCGTCGGCAGGTCGAGCCGGGCGGCGGCGAGGAGCATGCCGAAGAGCTCCTCGGGGCTCTCCGAGGCGAGCAGGAGGGCGTCGAGGCCAGCGCCGGCGCAGGAGACCTCAGCCACGTCAGCCACCCACTCGCGCGCGAGGGCGACGCCGCCTGGCGGCCTCGCCGGCGGCAGGCGCAGCGGGGCGGGCTCGGCGCCTGAGGCAAAGACGGCGTCCGGGCGGCCCGACGGCTCGGAGAAAGGTATCCCGACGACGGGCGCCGGGGGCGTCAAGGGGTCCTCAGGAGCTCAGTTTCTGGAGGAGGAGCTCGCGGGCGCGACCGCCGTCCGCGTTGCCGCGGGTTGCCTTCATCACCTGCCCCATAAGGAAGCCGACCACCTTCTTGTCGCCGCCCCGGACGCGCTCGGCCTCGTCGGGGTTCGAGGAGATCACGCCGTCCACCACCCCGTCGAGCTCGTCGGCCTCGACGGAGCCTAGGCCCTCGCGCTCGACGACCTCGGCCGGACGGTCGCCCGTCTCGAAGACCTCGGCAAGCACGGTCCTCGCGGCCGAGCGGGAGACCTTGCCGTCCCCGACCAGCCCTATCAGCTCGACCATGTGCCCCGGCGTAACCCTCGCCCCGGAGACGTCCGTGCCTGACTCGTTGAGGAGCGCCCGGAAGTCGCCCGAGATCCAGTTGGACGCCTGCTTGGGATCTGCCTCCGCGGCGACCTCCTCGTAGAAGGCGGCGAGATCCCTGTCGGCGGTGAGCACCCCGGCGTCGTACGGGGAGAGCCCGTAGCGCTCGACGAACCGGGCGCGCATAGCGTCGGGCAACTCGGGCATCCGCGCCCCTATCTCGCTGACGTAGGCCCCGGAGAGCTCTAGGGGCAGGAGGTCTGGCTCGGGGAAGTAGCGGTAGTCGTGGGCGAACTCCTTGCTGCGCAGCTCGTGGACCTCGTCGGTCTCGGGGTCGTAGTGGAGGGTGGACTGCTCGACCTTGCCCCCTCCGGCCAGGATCTCCTGCTGCCGCGCAAGCTCGGCGGCTATCCCCTTCTCGACGAAGCGGAAGGAGTTCATGTTCTTCAGCTCGGTCTTGGTGCCGAAGGAGCCGTCGGGGTTGCGGATGGAGACGTTGGCGTCGCAGCGGAGCTGGCCCTTCTCCATGTCGGCCTCCGAGACGCCTATGGCCCGGAGGATGTCCTTGAGGTGGTTGGCCGTGGCGCGGGCCGCCTCTGGCGAGGGGATGTCTGGCTCGGTGACGATCTCCATGAGGGGCGTGCCGCCGCGGTTGAAGTCTATTAGGGAACCCACGGAGCCGTGCATCCGGCCCGACGTGCCTACGTGGACGTTCTTGGCCGCGTCTTCCTCGAGGTGCAGGCGCGTGATGCCGACCCTGACCGTCTCGTCGCCGAGGGGCACGTCCAGGTACCCGCCGAGACAGATCGGCTCGTCGAACTGGCTGATCTGGTACCCCTTCGGGAGGTCGGGGTAGAAGTAGTTCTTGCGCGCGAAGACGGCCCTGTCGGAGACGTCGCAGTTGAGCGCCAGCCCCGCCATCACCCCGAGCTCGATTGCCTTCTCGTTGGCGACGGGTAACGCCCCCGGGTGCCCAAGGCACACGGGGCAGGTGTGGGTGTTGGGCGGCTCTCCGTAAGTCACCCGGCAACCGCAGAACATCTTCGTTCGCGTCGCCAGGTGCACGTGAAACTCAAGCCCTATGACCGCCTGATACGTCTGCCTCTCCTCTGTCTGCAAGGTGATAGCCCTCCGCCGCGCGTCGCCTGCTCCAAACCATTCTAGCACCGGCGGGGGCTGGCCTCGGGGCCGGGCGCGGGCGCCAGAATAGGCCCGAACCCCGGCTATTTCCCGGGACGGCCGGCGACGCGGCGGTCCTCGTCGGCGGCCCGTTCTACATGGATCAAGCGCCACGCGACGTCGAGGTCGAGCCGCGGCACGCGGAGGTCTACCGGGCCGCGCCTGCCGCGAGGCACCGGCGCGAACCCGAAGCCGGCGTTCGAGCTTACCGGGGAGTGCGGGATGATGTATTCTGCGGTCCACTCATCTGATTTACTGATCGGGGATACGTGGGGCGCCGAACGACGGGTGGCCAGAACATGAACGCGACAGCGACCACGGGGCCTCCGGCTGAGGACGTTCGGGGGCTACGCTTTATCACCTACCTGGCCCCAAGCATCCCGCGGGCGCTGTTCGAAGGGGTGGTGGACCACTGCCGGCGCCGGCTCGGGCACGAGGGGGCCTCGCTCCAGGTCGAGACGCGGGTCTCGGGCCCGGAACGGGGGACCGCTGACCCCTTCTCGGGCGGCGAGGCCGACGTGGGGTTCGTGTGCTCGCCGTCGTACCTGTGGTTGCGCGAGCGGAAGCCTTCGCCCGTGGAGTTGCTCGGGGTGGCGCCCGTGTTCGGGAACGGGCGCAACGGCGGCAAACCCGTGTACTTCTGCGACGTGATCTCCGCCCGCGGGAACGACATAAGCGAGTTCGCGGACCTCAGAGGACGCTCCTGGGCGTACAACGACGCGTGCTCGCTCAGCGGGTACTACGGCCTGCTGCGGAAGCTCGCCGAGATGGGCGAAGACACGCGGTTCTTCGGGGAGGTGATGCACTCCGGCTCCCACCTCGACTCGATCCGGATGGTGGCCGACCGCGAGTCGGACGCGGCCACCATCGACTCCAACGTACTGTGGATGCGCCGAAAGGAGGAACCCGAACTCGCCGATCTGGTCCGGGTCATCGACTCCTGGGGGCCGTTCCCGGTCCAACCCGTCGTGGTTCGCTCGGGCCTACCTCCGGACCTGAAGGACGCCCTTCGCGACGCCTTCCTGGGCCTGGACGTGCACGCCGCCCCAGCCCTCGCAGGGTTCGGGCTCAGGGGCTTCGCGCCAGTAACGGACGAGGACTACGCCCCGGAGCGCCTGATCCCGGACGCCCGCGAGAACCTCACAGCGCGGTAGACGCCCCGGTCCGCGCGGGCGCCACGGGTTTCGGCTAAGGCCTGGGCGAGAACTCGAAGTTTGCAACCCTCTCGGCGGCGCGGGCGGCGCGGAGGAGCATAGGCTCGGTGAAGTGGTCGCCCATGAGCTGCACGCCGACGGGGAGGCCTTCCGAGAGGCCGCCCGGGATGCTTATGGCGGGGACGCCGGCCAACGAAGCCGGGACGGCGCAGATGTCCTGGAGGTACATCGCGAGCGGGTCGTCTACCTTGGCCCCGATCTCGAACGCCACCGAGGGCGAGGTCGGCGAGACGAGGACGTCGTAGCGGGCAAAGGCGTTGCGGAAGTCCTCTATTATCTTCGTGCGAACCTTTTGGGCCTGGGCGTAGTAGGCGTCGTAGTAGCCGCTGGAGAGGGCGTAGGTGCCTAGCATGATCCGGCGCTTCGCCTCAGCCCCGAAGCCGGCCTCCCTTGTCCTCCTGTACATCTCGTGCACCCCGTCCGCCTCCACCCGAAGGCCGTACCTTACCCCGTCGAAGCGGGCTAGGTTCGATGAGACCTCAGCGGGCGCGATGATGTAGTAGGCCTCGAGCGCGTAGTAGGCGTGCGGCAGGCTTACCTCCCCCACCTCGGCCCCCGCGGCCTCCAGGCCCTCCGCCACCCGGCTCGTCACCTCACGCACCCCGGCGTCTATGCGCTCGTCCATGAGCTCCGTTACGACCCCGACGCGCAACCCCTCCACGCCGTCTTCGATGCCTGCAAGGTAGTCGGGCACCTCGACGTTGGCGCTCGTGGAGTCGCGGGGGTCGTGGCCGGCTATGGCCTGCAAGAGCAGCGCGGCGTCCCCCACGTCGCGGGTCATAGGTCCTATGCAGTCGAGGGATGAGCCAAAGGAGATCAGGCCGTAGCGAGAGACCCGCCCGTAGGTCGGTTTCAGACCCACGATGCCGCAGAGGGCGGCCGGCTGGCGCACGGAGCCGCCCGTGTCCGTCCCTAGCGCCCACCAGCCCTCGCCCGCTGCCACCGCCGCCGCCGACCCCCCGGAAGACCCGCCCGGCACCCTGCCCGTGTCCCACGGGTTGCGGGTTGGGCCGTAGGCGGAGTTCTCGGTCGACGAGCCCATCGCGAACTCGTCCATGTTCGCCTTGCCGACCATCACCGGCTCCTCGCCGAAGTTGGCGAGCGCCGAGGCGTCGTAGAGGGGCGTGAAGTCTTCCAGGATCTTCGACCCGCACGTAGTCCTGACCCCGCGCGTACTGAGAACGTCCTTCACGACGATGGGCACGACCTCCCACGGCCTGGCCCCGCCGTCCCGCAGCCGCCCGTCCACCCGCCCGGCCCTCTCAAGCGCCAGCTCAGGCGTCGGCGTCACGAAGGCGTTGAGGTCGCCGTCAACCTCCTCGACGCGGGCGTTGGCCGCCCCGGCGGCCTCCCGGACGTTAGTCCCGCCTGACGTTATCTCCTCAGACAGCCCGCGGGCCGTGAGGTTCAGGAGATCCTCCATCAGTCGATCCTCGGCACGGCGAAGAGGTCGTCCACGGCGTCGGGCGCCGGGGCGAGGGCCTCGTCCCGGGGCAGCTCAGGGCGGGGCTCGTCTGGGCGCAGCACGTTCGAGAGGTTCAGGGGGTTCGCCGTGGGCGGGGTGTCGGCGAGGTCGAGCTCCCGGATCTTCTCTATGCTGTCCAGGATGGCGTCGAGCTGCCCGCCCATCTCGCCCACCTCCTCGTCCGTCAAACCCAGCCGCGCCAGGCTCGCCACGTGCCGCACCTGCTCCTCGGATATCATTCGGGCCTCCAGTTGGTTTTGGCAACGTCCTCTTCGTCCGCAACGTCGTCTCATCTTAGAGCATCTTGGTGGAAGGCTTTTAGGTTTTGAGGCTTTAGGTTTTGAGGTCCTGATGGGAACCCCTTTTGCGCGGACGACAAGAGGGATCTCCCCGGCGTTCCCGCCGGGCTCTGCAGCGCATCTACGTCCCCGCGCGGGCGCCCCGGACCCGATGGCCAGACCTAATACCCCAGGACCTCGAACCCAAAAGCCTTCTCACAAGATCGCCAGCAGCGCGGGCGCTACCTGTTTCTTGCGGCTCATCACGCCGGGGAGGTCTATGACGCCGTTCTTGGGCTGGGCGTCGAAGGCCTGCTGCACGGGGGAGCAGTCCCCGACGCACAGGAGCTGGGTGCCGCCCTCCGTTATGTCCGTGACCATGAGCGCGGAGAATACGTAGCCGTGCCCGTCCCTCAGCCCTTCGAGGGCTTCGAGGAGCTCGTCCTTGCGTTCGAGGAGGCCGGTGCCTACCGTCTCTATCTGGGAGACGCTCACCCTCTCGCCCGAGCTCGTCCCGTACTCCTTGGCGTCGCGGTTCACTATGTCTTCGGCGGGGAGCTCCGAGACGTCGGAGGAGGCCTCGAACATCTCGCGGCCGAAGGCCTCGGCGTCGAGGTCGAGGAACTCCTCGAGCACCGCGACCACCTCGCGGTCGCGGTCCGTGGTGGTCGGGGAGTTCAGGATCACGGTGTCCGAGAGGATCGCCGCGAGGAGCATCTTCGCCGTCGACTCCTCGGGGCGCAGGCCCGCCGTCTTGAAGCGCTCGATCACCAGGGTGGCCGTCGAGCCCACGGGGTCGAAGATGGCCGGTATCGGGGAGGCCGTCTCGATATCGCCGACGTGGTGGTGGTCGAGGATCTCGACGACCTCGGCCTTCTCGACGCCCTTGACGCTCTGACCCACCTCGGCGTGGTCGACGAGGAGCACCCGCCGGGGCTTGGGGTTGAGCAGGTTCGTCCTGGTGACGACCCCGGCAGGGACCCTGTCCCCGTCGACGGCGATCGCCGCCCGGTAGTGGACCTCCATTACCTGCTCGGTTATGTCCGTTATCAGGTCGTCGGGGTGGACGGTCAGCGGGTTCTCGCTCATCACCTCCCAGCAGGGAACCGAGAGCTGTATGAGGCGGCTGGTCACGTAGGAGTCGAGCGGGGAGAGCACCACGGTCGTCTCGTGCTCCCCGGCCATCTTGAGCACCTCGTCCTCTGGCCGTACCCCGTTGGAGATTACGAGCACCCCGGCGCCGAGCTCGATGGCCCGCCTCTGGGCCTCGGGGCGGTCCCCGACGACCACGACGTCCCCCTGCTTCATGGACTTGCCCATCGAGTCCACGCCCATGGATATCACCCACAGCTGGCCCTCGCTCTCGCGGTCCTCCCCGACGAGCAGCTCCCCTTCTAGCACCTCGAGCATCGCCCCGACGCTCACGGGGCTGTCCTTGAACGAAGACGCCCCCCTCGACTCCCTGACGTACATGCGCGCCAGGTTCCGCTCCGTGATGATCCCGACGAGCGACCCGTCGTCGTCGACTATGGGCAGCTGGCTTATGTTCCGCTGGGCCATGGTGAGGCCCACGTTTCGCAGGGGGTCGTTCTTGTGGGCGACCGCAACGTCCCTGGACATCACGTCCTTGACCCTGAGCATTATGTGCTCGAGCAGCGTCGGCTCCTCGGCCCCGCTCTTCTCCAGGGCCCAGGCCGTCTGGGGGTTTACCTTGCCCAGGCGGGCCGGCGCGTAGTCGCGCTCCGCGTCGACGAGGTTCTTGAACTCCGCGTACCCGATGGCCGAGGCTATCGTGTCGGTGTCTGGGTTTTTGTGGCCCGTAACGTAGACGTGTGGCATCGTTAATTCTCCTGTTACACCGCCGCGCGGCGGGTCGCTGTCCTCACTCCTTGCTCAGCGGCGCCATCTCGGGCACGAAGGTCCTCTCCTGCGCCCCGAACCTGACGACCACCTTCCCGTCGCCGGCCTCGACGACCTGACCTACCCCGAACTTGGCGTGCCTTACCCTCTCTCCCGCGCTGTAGGAGACCCCGGACGACGCCGCCTGCCTGAACCCTCCCGACCGCTGCCCGAACGACGCCATCCCCCAGCCGCCGCGCCCCGCGCCGGAGCCGACGGGCACGCCGCCCGACTTGTACTCGTCCGGTATCTCGGAGAGAAAGCGCGATGGCATCCTGTACTCGCGTTCGCCCCAGTTGGAGCGGAGCTTGGCGTGCGTGAGCGTGAGCGTCTTCCTCGCCCGCGTTATGCCGACGTAGGCGAGCCTGCGCTCCTCCTCCAGGTTCTGCTCGTCGAGCGAACGGGCGTGCGGGAAGGTCCCCTCCTCCATCCCGACGACAAATACGTGGTCGTACTCAAGCCCCTTCGCGTTGTGGAGCGTCATCAAGGTGACGCTGCCCCCCTCGGAAGTGATGGAGTCCTGTTGGGTATACAGCGCCTGCTCCTGCAGAAAGCCGTCTAGGGTGGGATCCGGCTCGACGCGCTCGTACTCGCGGGCGGCGTTTATGAGCTCCTCGAGGTTCTCCAGGCGGGACTCGCTCTCTATTGTGTTCTCGTCGCGCAGCTCCCCGCGGTACCCCGACTCGTCGAGGACCGCCCCTATAAGCTCAGCCGGCGGCACCTCCCTGGCGGCCACCCGCCACCCCTCGAAGAGCTCCCGCAAGGACGCGCACGCCTTCGCCGCCTTGCCCGCGAGCCCCGCCTCGGATGCCTCCGCGAGCGCCTCGTAGAGGGTGATGCCGCCCCGGCGGGCGTGGTCCTGGAGCTTGGCGACGGAGGTGCTGCCGAGGCCCCGCTTCGGGACGTTTATTATGCGCTCCAGGCCGACCGAGTCGGCCTGGTTCGAGACCACGGCGAGGTAGGCCATGGCGTCCTTGATCTCGGCCCGCTCGTAGAACCTTACCCCGCCCACGATCTGGTACGGAACCCCCTCCCGCACGAGCACGTCCTCGAGGGCCCGGCTCTGCGCGTTGGTCCTGTAGAATGTGGCGATCTCCCGCGCGGGCTCCCCCCGCCCCGTCAGCTTCTCTATCTCCGAGACCACGAACCGCGCCTCCGCGTACTCGTCGGAGGCCGCGAACACCCGGATGCGCTCGCCCTCCCCCCCGGCCGTCCAAAGCTCCTTCGCCTTCCTTGAGGCGTTGTTCGCCACCACCGCGTTCGCGGCGTCGAGTATCGTCTGCGTGGAGCGGTAGTTCTGCTCCAGCTTCACCACCTTCGCCTCGGGGTAGTCCCGCTCGAAGTCCAGGATGTTTCGGATATCCGCTCCTCGCCACGAGTACACGGAGTTGTGCGTGACGAGGCCGCCCGCGACGAAGTTGTGCGTTCCCTCGACGTCGATGTCGTACACGGGCCGGTCCAACTCGACAGGCTCGACCTTCTCCACGATGTCGTAGCCGCCGTCCACGGTGAACATCGCCATGCCGGGCCGCACGGCGGATGCGGTGGTGAACGGGAGAGATTTACCCTCGGCCACCCCGGCCTCCCCTTCGGCGCCCAGCCGCGCCACGCGCTGCACGGAGACGTCGAGGACGGAGCGGATCTTCTCCACGATCTTCATTGCGGCGCCGTAGTCTTTGAAGCAGGATTCGTAGCGCCAGCTAGACGAGCCCTGCTTCGCCTCCCGAACGCTCAGGCCGAGGCTTTCGAGCGCCCGACGTCCTTCGTCGTCCCTGCCCACCATCGATATCCTGTGCATCGCCGTCCGGCCCCGACGATCTCCGCACAACGTCACCACGACGTTGCGGCGGCGTCCCGTGAAGCTCTGAGGCATGTAGTGTGGAACGTCCGGCGTCAGGCCGGAATCTTCGAGCAGCCGCCGTCCACCCTCGTCGCACGCGACCTCCGAGAATACGCGGTCGATGAGGCGCTGGTTGGCGACGAGACCGTTGTCCGACCCCGCCCGGGCCACGAACGGCAGCGTCGGCACCTCATACTTCAGGGAAAGCGTCGTCTCTGCGGCCCGCGCCTCCCCCTCCGTGCCGTGCGTGGAGACGACCCAGGCCGCGTCCGCGTGCTCCTGGCGACTCCGCTGCATGAACCCGACTACGGGCTTGACCCGGCCGTTGGTGTAGGTCCGAGAGGTTCCCACCCGGAAGCCCTTGTCCCGGCGACGCATCAGGTAGGTCGTGTGCATCTGCGGCGTCAGGCCGAGCTTGTAGCCCGCGAAGTGGACGTGCTCGGGTGTAGAGACGATCCGTCGTCCATCCCTCGTGGAGATCTCGACGCCCTCGACCTTTCTCGACCGGGAGACACCCGTCACCCGCGCGGAACGAAAGTCGCCGCTACCGTAGCACGACAGGACCTCGTCGCCCGCAAATACCCGCTCTATGTTCTTCTCCGAACCGTCGGCCATTTTGACCGGGGTGCCTTCTACGAGGCACTGATCGTCATCACCAACGACACACAAGTTACGATGTGCGGCGGCTAGGACGTTCACGAGGCGGTACTGGGCGTGGTTCGTGTCCTGGTACTCGTCGACGTGGATGTACTTGAAGCGTGTCTGGTAGCGGTCGCGGACCTCTGGGAAGAGCTCTAAGAGGGCGACGGTCTGCATTATGAGGTCGTCGAAGTCCATCGCGTTGTTCTCGTAGAGGCGGCGCTGGTAGAGGTCGTAGACCTCGGCCACGTTCTCGGCGATGTAGCCCTCGGACTTGCGCAAGAAATCGTCTGGGCTCATGAGGACGTTCTTGGCTGAGCTGATCTGGGCCTGGAAGGAGCGAGGGTTGAACCTTTTCGGGTCCTTGCCGAGCTCGACGATGCACCGCTTGACGAGCCTTACCTGGTCCGCGCCGTCGTAGATGGTGAACTCGCGCTTGTAGCCGAGCTTCTCCGCGTGGACCCTGAGTATGCGGGCGCAGAACGCGTGGAAGGTCGATACCCACATCTTCCTGGAGTCCGGCCCGACGAGCAGGGCGACGCGGTCCTTCATCTCGCGGGCGGCCTTGTTGGTGAAGGTTATGGCCAGGACTTCCTCCGGTGCCGCGAGGCCCTGGTCTATGAGGTAAGCGATCCTGTGGGTGAGCACGCGGGTCTTCCCGCTCCCCGCCCCCGCGAGGATGAGGAGTGGCCCTTCCGTGTGCTCTACGGCGTCGCGCTGCGTCGGGTTTAGCGAGTCCAGAAGCATTGGTGAAAAAGTATAGCAGGGGCACCGTCCCGTTCCCGCGATGCCCCGTGCCGTGCGGTTGGCCCTACCGGCGCCTGACCCGGTGCAGCAGCACCGTCACGTCCCGCTCGCGCCCCTCCAACTTCACGGTCGTCTCCTCCGTCTGGAAGCGGAAGCCGTTCTCCTGCATGAGCTCCCGGAAGAGGGGCTCGTAGCGCCGGCCTGGGTCCGCGAGGAGCGCCTCGCCGCCGGCCCCGAGCAGCCCGGGCACGAGGTTTGCCAGGGAGCGGGTACTCCCTTCCTCGTACATGACGTCGGCCGCGATGACGAGGTCGAAGGCGCCGACGCTCGGCGCGACGTGCCAGTTCAGGAGGGCGGTCTCGGGCTCGGGGAGGCCGTTCTTCAGCGCGTTGTGGCGGGTAAAGTCAGGGGCCGCCGCGTAGTAGTCGGTGGCGAGGACGCTGGCGCCGCGGTCGAGGGCGACGAGGGTGGGAAGCCCGACGCCGACGCCCAGCTCGATGAGGCGTCTGCCGGACAGGTCTTCCCGCGAGAGCCGCCGGGCCAGGGCGATGGCGCTGGGCCAGATCTCGGCCCAGTACGGGAGGCGTTCGTCCGCGTCGAACTCCTGCTCGTCGATCAGGTCGTCGGCGACGGAAGGGTGGGTTAGGCGGTAGTCCTTGCCTGACACCCGCACGACGGACTCGGAGAGGTCCGTCCGGCCCTTTAGGTGGGCCTCGAGGCTACTTGGCGGCGTGGGCGGCCTCTCTGTCGTCCCTCTCGGCGCGGCCCTCGCGCTCGGTCTCGGCCAGCTGGGCGATGCTGTAGCGGCCGAAGACCGACTCCAGGGCCTCGCGGGCCTCGTCCCAAACCTTGCTCGTCACGCACAGCGGGGCGTCTGACATGTAGCAGACGCCGCCGGCAGAGCACCGCGCCGGGCGGACCGCGCCGTCGAGGATCTCGACGACGTCCAGAACGGAGATCTCCTCGGGGGGCATGGCGAACCGGTAGCCGCCGTGCGCCCCGCGCCGGCTCTCCAAGAGCCCCTCGCGCCTGAGCTCGCACAGGATCTGCTCGAGAAACCTCTCGGGGATGCGCTGAAGGCGCGAGATCTCGGCCACGCCGAGCGGCCCCTCGTGCCCGCTTACGGCGATCTCGACCAGCGCCCTTACCGCGTATTTGCTCTTCTGAGTAAGCCTCACGACAAAACACCACCTGCTTGCGAAACGTATTACGGTGGATTGTAGCAGAAGGCTACTAAAGCGGTCGGGTTTTTGGCAGGTCAGCATTTCAGCTTGTCAGCAAGCGTTGTGGACAATCCGGCCCTTCGTATGAGCACCTCGCCACGGCGTCTCGTCCGAAGTACCGGGCCGGAACAGACGCATCAGAAGCTCAAAGCTGAGAGCGAGGGCCGAAGGCCCGAAGCGCGCTGAGAGGCTCCGAAGGAGCCGTGCTGACGGCTATTCGCCGTCCCGGTTGATGTCCCTCTCGATGTACTGGCGCATGGCGTCTTCTATGCGTTGGCCCGTGACGAGGAAGACGGTGCTGCCGCCGATGTCGACGCCGTGGTCGGCGATGCGTTCGAGGTAGTGGACCATGAGGGCGGCCCGCATCCGCCACTCCGGGGCGCCGGCGCCGGAATCGGAGGGGTTGGCGATGAGGTTCATCGCCTCCGAGTAGAGGAGGTCCACCTTGTCGTCCTTGGCCTGCAGGTCGCGGGCGCGGTCTATGTCCCGGTTCTCGAAGATATCGAGCCCCTCGTTGAAGATGTTGCGCGCCGTGCGGGCCATCTCCACCAGGGCCGCTTCGAGGTCCTCGTCCCGCTCGGCCCCGGCCGTCTCGGCGAGGGCGTGGCAGATGTGCTCCGAGAGGGCCCCGGAGCGCACCAGGTGGTTCGTCACCGACTGGACGGTGTAGAGGAGCCTGAGGTCGCCCGCGACGGGCGCCTGGCGGGCCTGCAGGATCATTGAGTCCCGGTCGAGCTCCGCGCCGCGCGCCTTGTAGCGGATGTCCACCCCGAGCTCGCTCGCGGCGAGCTCCTCGTCGCCCGTCTCCATCGCCCTGACCATGTTTTCGAGAGAAGCGCCGACCTCCCTGCCGAGGTCAAGAACGTCGCGGACGAGGGAATCGAGCTCCTGCTGAAAGCTCTCCCTTGGCATCGTCTAGCCGAACCGTCCGGTAACATAGTCTTCCGTCTCTTTACGCTCGGGCCTCGAGAACATCTTCTCCGTCTCGTCGAACTCCCACAGCTGTCCCGGGTCGCCCATATTCTCGATAAAGAAGAAGCCCGTGTAGTCCGAGATTCGGGCGGCCTGCTGCATGTTGTGCGTCACTATGACCACCGTGTAGTTCTGTTTGAGCTGGTCCATGGTGTCCTCGATCTTCTGGGTGGAGACCGGGTCGAGCGCGCTGGCCGGCTCGTCCATCAGGATAACCTCGGGCTCCACCGCCAGCGTGCGCGCGATGCACAAACGCTGCTGCTGGCCGCCGGAGAGCCCGAGCCCGCTCATCTTCAAGCGGCCCTTGACCTCCTCCCAGAGCGCCGCGTGCTTCAAGGACCGCTCGACCAGCTCGTCCATGTCGCCGCGGTAGCCGTTGATCCTGGCCCCCCACGCGACGTTCTCGTAGATGGACTTGGAGAACGGGTTGGGCTTCTGGAAGACCATCCCGATGCGGCGCCTGATGGTGACCGGGTCGATGCCATTGTCGTAGATGTCCTGGTCGCCGAGCGCAACCTTGCCCTCGGCGCGGGCGCTCGGAACGACCTCGTGCATCCGGTTCAGGCAGCGGATGAACGTGCTCTTCCCGCACCCAGACGGGCCTATGAGCGCGGTCACCTTGTTGGCCCGGATGTCCATGCTCACGTCGCTTATGGCCTTGAAAGCGCCGTAGAAAGCCGAGAGGTGCTCTATCTTCATCCCAAGGGTCGAGCCATTGGCAGACGGCACCCTGTCGGCCCGCTTTCTGTTCCCTGAGACCTCGGTCATCCCTCGCCCCTCGCTGGTCTTTCTAAAATCCACCACACCGAATACCTTTCCTGAGTCCGAGCACCGTCAAACACGCCTCTGATACCTGTTCCTGAGCCAGATGGCGACAGAGTTCGTCATTAGCAGCACCGCCATAAGGACCACGATTCCGCCCGCGGCCAGAAGTTCGTACTCGGGCTGCGACTGCCTGATCCAGCTGAAGATGATTATGGGCATGGCGGTGAAGCGGTCGCGCGGGCCGTCGGGGGTGAAGCTCACGTAGGCGGCGGCCCCGACCACGATCAGGGGCGCCGTCTCGCCGATGGCCCGCGAGAGGGCGAGTATGATGCCGGTCAGGGCGCCCGGCAGGGCCATGGGAAGCAGGTGGCCCCGGATCACCTCCCAGCGGGTCGCGCCCAGGGCGTACCCGCCCTCCCGCACGGTCTCGGGGATCGTACGCAGGGCCTCCCGTGTGGCGATTATGATGACCGGCAGTATGAGCAGGCTGAGGGCGAGGCTTCCGGAGAGGAGGCTCCGTCCGCCGGTCAGGCCCCCCAGCATCTGCACGAACACCCCGAGGGCGAGCAACCCGTAGACGATGGAGGGCACCCCGGCGAGGTTGGAGATGTTTACGTCGATGAGGCGGGTGAGCCAGTTGTCCGGGGCGTACTCTTCCAGGTAGATCGCGGCCCCCACGCCGAGCAACATGGAGACCAGGGCCGTGATAGCGAGCAACCAGAGCGTGCCCACCAGGGCCGGCAGGATGCCCGCGTTCTCCGGGATCACGGATGGGAAGTTGATGATAAACGACCAGTCGATCTGCGGGATGCCTTTGGTGGCGACGTCCAACAGCAGGATCGCGAGCACGACGAGACCCACGAGGGTCGCGACGACGAGGAGGGCCGTGAACACCCGGTCGAGCCCGCGCCTGGCGCCGATGGAGCTCCTGAAGGCGGCCCCGCCCTCGGGCTCGGGACCGCTCTGCCGGGCGACTTCCGTTCTGCTCTGGCTCATTCGTAAGCCTCCCTGAAGCGCCTGACGAACAGATAGCTGATGATGTTCAGGATCAGGGTCAGCACGAACAGCGTCGTGCCGATAGCGAAGATCGAGCTGTACGTGATCGAACCCCTCGAGGTCTCCCCGCTCGCCACCTGCACGATGTACGACGCCATGGTCTGTATCGACTGCCGCGGGTCGAAGGTCGCCTGGGCCAAGGTCCCCCCGGCTACCGCGACGATCATGGTCTCGCCCACGGCCCGGGAGATCCCGAGTATAAACGAGGCCACGATGCCGGAGAGGGCGGCCGGTACGACCACCTTCGTCGCCACCTCCCGCTTGGTAGCCCCCAAAGCGTAAGCCCCCTCCCTCAGGCTGCGGGGCACGGCGTAGATGGAGTCCTCGCTCACCGAGGCGACGGTCGGGATGATCATCACGCCCATCACCAGCCCCGGCGAGAGGGCGTTGAAGCCGAAGAGGCTCTGGCCGAAGATGAGATCTTGCAGGAGCGGCGTGACGAAGGTGAGCGCGAAGAAGCCGTAGACGATGGTCGGCACCCCCGCCAGGATCTCGAGCGCCGGTTTGAGCCAGCGCCTGAGGCCGGACGGGGCGTACTCGCTCAGGAAGATGGCGGCCCCAAGCCCCACGGGCAGCGCCACGACGGACGCGATGAGCGTGGTAAGGAGCGTGCCGCTGAGCAGCGGCCAGATGCCGTACTGCGCGGTGGGCCCCGGGAAGGCGGCGGTCCACGTGGTCGAGGTGAGGAACTCCACGATGGAGACCTCGCGGAAGAACTCGATGGTCTCGAAGAGGAGCACGAAGATGATGCCGAAGGTGGTCAACACGGAAACGTACGCGCAAGCCGCCAGCAGGAGCTTTATCGCCCGCTCTCTGGTCTTTCTGCCCTGACTCTCACGCTGCCACATCTGGTCTTCAGACCTCATGCCGCGCCCCGACTCAACCGCCATTCTTGCGAACCTCCAGGTGACCTACCTTTAGAAAACCGGGGGCCGGTTTCGGCCGGCCCCCATACTACCAGACTCCTCCGCCCGTAAACCGGGCTACTGCGACTGCTTGAACGCGGCCTCCAGGTCGCCGCCCTTGGGCTCGCCGTTCTCGTCGAAGACGGTGCCCGTGGTGCGGTCCTCCCAGTGCTGCATGCTCGCCTGCTCGAGCGAGGAGGGGAGCGTGACGTACTGCGCCTGCTCCACGAACTTGTCGAGGTCGCCGAGGTAGAAGTCTACGAACGGCTCCACGGCCTTGTTCTCCTCGAGGGCCTGGGAGCTCACGTAGAAGAAGAGCGGCCGCGAGAGCGGGTACTCGCCGGATTGGATGGTCTCCGTAGTCGGGTCGACGTCGTCGAGCGCGAGCGCCCGGAGCGTGTCCTGGTTGTTCTCGTAGTAGGAGTAACCGAAGAACCCGAGCGCGTTAGGGTTACCCGCGACACCCTGCACGAGCTGGTTGTCGTTCTCGCTGGCCTGGTAGTTGGTCCGCAACGCCGGCTCCTCGGCGTCGGGGTCGGCTATCGTCTCGGCAAAGTAGTCGAAGGTACCCGACTCGCTGCCAGGGCCGAACAGCTCCGGCGGACCGAGCGGGTTGCCAGGCCAATCGGAGCGCACTTGGTTCCAGGCGCTCACCTTCGAGCCCGGCTCCCAGGTCTTCTTGAGCTCCTCGCTCGTGATGTCCTGGGCCCAATCGTTGCCCTGGTTGTTGACGACGAACGTGATGCCGTCGAAGGCGACCGCTACCTCGATGTAGTCGACGCCGTTCTGCTTGCAGGCGTCCTGCTCCTCGGCCTCTATCGGACGGGAAGCGTCGGAGATCTGGGTCTCACCCTTGCAGAAGACCTCAAACCCGTCGCCGGTGCCCGCACCGCCAACGGAAGTCCGCACGTCCGGGTTCTCTTGCTTGTACGCCTCGGCGACGGCCTGGGTAATCGGCTGCACGGTGCTCGAACCTTCGATGGCAAGCTCGCCGGAAGCCTGCCCGCCACCGCCCGCCGCCCCGCTGCTTTCTTCGCCTCCGCAGGCGGCCAAAGAGAGCGACAACGCCAGGAGCAGGCCCACCCCCATCCAAACCTTCAAACGCGTGATCCTACTCAACCCGTGTACTCCCTTCTTCTGAACAACGTGATAACAGACCGACTTCCAAGGCAGGATAATAGGCAAAAACCCTTATCCTTTAGTTGCAGTTATGTAAACTCCGGGCTAAATCTCGGTTAAACGATCGCCCACCGTTCGCGGGCGTCCCCGCCCATCGTGGGGCTCTTCGCCGGCATCGTCGGTCCGAGGAGGCGCCTCGAAGATCCGGCGCGACCCGGCACTTACGCGAGACCGGGTAACCACGGCGGGTTCCGGCAGTAGGACCGGGGAGGGCGAACCCCCGAAACACCGGCCCGTACCCCGCGTTTTGCTGTATTTTCTGCACCCTCTGTCGGCATAACCTGGGTGTAGGAAGGACCCGACGGCAGAGGGAACGGGAGGTGAGGCGTCTTACACGGGAGCGTAAACAGCGACGAGGACGGCGTCGACGAGGAGGACGAGAACGACTTCGGCGACGATCCGAACGATCCCGACACCGACAACGACAACGTCGAGGACGGCGACGAGGACAACGACGAAGAGGAGCAGCAGTCGGCAGACCTGGAGGGCGACGCGCGCGTCGTCTACGCCGAACCCAACTTCGTGGGCGAGACGCCCGAGGGCACCGTCAAGCGCTTCGCCCGCGGCATAGGCGAGACCACGGCGCCGGCCGGCAATCAGTACGCCTACAAGGCGCTCGGCCTCTCCTGCGCCCGCGAGGTCGGCGACGGCAGGGGGCCAGGGTGGCCGGCATCGTGGACTTCGTGGCGCCCAAGGCCAAGATCGTGCCGCTACGCGTCCTGGATGCCGAGGGCTACGGGAACGTCTTCGTCATCGCCGAGGCCGTCGCCTTCGCCAGGCGCAACGGGGCGGACGTGATCAACATGAGCCTCAGCATGCCCGCCAGGTCGGATCTCCTGCAGGAGGCGATCGAAGGCGCCGTGGTGGTCGACGCCGCCGCGGGCAACGACAACACCGCCGTGGCCCAGTACCCGGCCGCCGGGGAAGGAGAGACGGCCGAAGCGGACGGCCTGCTGGCCGTGACCTTGGTGGACAGGTACGAGACAAAGTCCGACTTCGCCAGCTACGGCACCTGGGTGAACGTCGCCGCGCCCGGCAACGCCATCCGCAGCGCCTTCCCGGTCAGCGAGTACGCCAACTGGATCGGGACCTCGATGGCGGCCCTGATCAAGGGCAAGGACGGTTCGCTCGAACCCGCGGGCGTGGAGGCGCAGATCCGCGGAACCGCCCGCCCGCTGGACACGAAGAATCCCTCCTACGCCGGCATGCTGGGCGCCGGCCACGCGGACGCCGGGGCCAGCCTCAGAAGGTACGACCCGGGCGCTTGCTCTTAGCGGCGGGCACGCCCCGGCCTACTCCCACTCGATGGTGCCGGGAGGTTTGCTGGTGATATCCAGCGCCACGCGGTTGACGCCTGGCACCTCGTTGATGATGCGGTTGCTTATCTTTTCGAGTAGGTCGTAGGGAAGCCTGGCCCAGTCCGCGGTCATGGCGTCGTCCGAGGTCACGGCCCGGATCACGACAGGGTAGGCGTAGGTCCTCGCGTCGCCCATGACGCCCACGGAGTGGATGGCGGGAAGCACGGCGAAGCTCTGCCAGAGGTCGCGGTAGAGGCCCGCGGCCCGGATCTCCTCCTGGAGCACGGCGTCGGCCCGGCGCAGGATCTCCAGCCTCTCCGCCGTGACGTCGCCTATCACCCGGATCGCGAGCCCTGGCCCGGGGAACGGCTGGCGCCACACCAGCCGCTCGGGCATCCCCAGCTCCGCCGCCACCACCCTTACCTCATCCTTGAACAGGTTCCGGAGCGGCTCCACGAGGTCGAGGTCCATGACTTCCGGCAGGCCGCCGACGTTGTGATGGCTCTTTATCTTCGCCGCGTCGCGGGTCCCGCTCTCTATGACGTCGGAGTAGAGGGTGCCCTGGACGAGGAAGGTAGCGTCCTCTATCCCTTTAGCCTCCTCCTCGAAGGTGCGTATGAACTCCTCGCCGATGATCTTGCGCTTCGCCTCGGGGTCGGTAACCCCGGCCAGCTTGTCGAGGAAGCGCCCCTTGGAGTCAACGTGGACGAGCGGCACGTCGGAGTTCTCCCCGAAAGCCTCGATCACCTGCTCGGCCTCGTTCTGGCGCAAGAGCCCGTGGTCCACGAAGACGCACGTAAGGTTGTCGCCGATGGCCCTGTGGACGAGCATGGCCGCCGTCGAGGAGTCGACCCCGCCGGAGAGGCCGCAGATGACCTTCCTGTCGCCCACCTGCTCCCTGATCCTCTCTACCGCGTCCGTGATGATGTTGACCGGCGTCCAGTCGGGCTTGCAGCCGCACGCCTCGAAGAGGAAGTTCTTGAGGATCTCCATCCCGTACTCGGTATGCCTGACCTCGGGATGGAACTGGACGCCGAAGCGCCCGCCGCGGAGCGCCGGCTCCTCGAAGGCGATGATCGGGACCGAAGGCGTCTCGGCCGTTACCCTGAAGCCTTCGGGGGCCGCGAAGACCGCGTCGCCGTGGCTGGTCCAGGCCTTCTGCTGGTCTGGCGTGCCGGCAAACAGGCCATCGTGGTCCTTCACCACCAGGTCCGAGCGGCCGTACTCCCTTATCTGGACCGCGCCGACCTCGCCGCCCAACGAGAGCGCCATATGCTGCATCCCGTAGCAGATGCCGAGCATCGGGGGTTCGAGGTCGAAGAGGGCGTCGTCCACCCGCGGGGCGCCCTCGCCGTAGACGGAGTTCGGGCCGCCGGAGAGGATGATTCCCTCGGGGTTACGGCGCCTTATCTCCTCTACCGGCGTGTCGTAGGGAATAAGCTCCGAGAAGACGCGGCACTCGCGGACGCGGCGGGCGATGAGTTGGGAGTATTGGCCGCCGAAGTCGAGGACCAGGATCAAGGCTTACTTGCCCATCCCGACGCGCTGGGCGCCCTGCTCGGATTTGCCCTCCGTGGCGAGGGAGGGCGCGAACATGACCTCGGCCTTCTGGAACTCCTTTATGTTCTGGTAGCCGGTCGTCGCCATGCTCATCTTCAGGGCGCCCATGAGGTTGAGCGTCCCGTCGTTCTCGTGGGCCGGGCCGACGAGTATCTCCTCTATGGTACCGGAGACGTTGGTCTGGATGCGCGTGCCCCTTGGCAGCGTGGGGTGGAAGGTCGCCATGCCCCAGGAGTAGCCGCTCCCGGGCGCCTCTTCGGCCTTGGCGAAGGCGCTGCCGAGCATCACGGCGTCGGCGCCGCAGGTGATGGCCTTGGCGATCTCGCCGCCCGTGCGCATCCCGCCGTCGGCTATTACGTTGACGTACTCGCCTGTCTCCAGGTAGTGGCGCATCCGTGCGGCGGCGGCGTCCGAGACTGCTGTCGCCTGCGGCACCCCCACACCTATCACACCTCTTGTCGTGCAGATCCGGCCGGGTCCGACGCCCACGAGGACGGCGACGGCGCCCGTTCTCATCAAATGCAACGCCGTCGAGTAGCTCGCGCACCCGCCGACGATGACGGGGACGTTCAGGGAGGGCACGAACTCCATGAGGTTCAGGGGCTCGACCGTGCGGGAGACGTGCTCGGCGGAGACGACGGTGCCCTGGATCACGAGCACGTCCAGCCCCGCCTCTATGGCGGCCCCGTGGTAGCGCTGGACCCTCTGGGGCGTCAGGGAGGCGGCGGCGATGACGCCGCGGTCCTTTATCTCCTGGACGCGACGGAAGATGAGCTCTTCCTTTATGGGCTCTGCGTAGAGTTCCTGCATGACGCGGGTCGCCTTGTGCTCAGGGAGGCTCGCTATCTCCTCGAAGACCGGGCCCGGGTCCTCGTACCTCGTCTGAAGGCCCTCGAGGTTGAGAACCGCCAACCCTCCAAGGTCCCCGATCATGCCGGCCGTCGCCGGGTCCACGGCCGCGTCGAGCGCCGAGACCAGGCAAGGCAGGTCCAGGCGCAGGTCGCCTAAAGACCAGGAGATGTCTATGTCCTCGGGGTCGCGGGTCCTCCGGCTCGGTACTATGGCGATCTCGTCCAGCCCGTAGGCCCGGCGCGCGGTCTTCCCTCGACCGATCTCTATATCCATTGAAACGGTGCTCCTTTCCGCTTTTCTAGGGCAAGCACGACGAGGCCCACGGGGAACTCGCCCCGTGGGCCTCGATAAACTTTTCCGTCAACCGCTGCAAATCCAGTTTATGCTACACCGCGACGGGCGCGATGGTCAAGCAGCGGTCGGGTTCTAGACTACGCCAAGAAGAGCCAGCACCACGATCACGAGAATAACCACGACGACTATGGTGATGATGCTGTTGGTGTTCACGCGACCTCCCAATAGACCTGCCCGGCTGCCGCCCACTTCTTACTAGAGAAGCCGCTGCAGCAGTAGTATGGCGACGATCACCAAGATAATGACCACAAGTATCGGTATAAGCCCGCCCCGCATCTCCTCACCTCCCGTCGAGTGACCTCTATCCCAGAATGTACGGCAAACCGAGCACGATCAACAGGACAACGACCAGAACAACGACCATGATGCCGAGTCCCCTGCCTATCTCTGCCTCCCCTCTGTCCTCCGCCCGGTCCAACTAGCGCCACTATATACCCCCTGGGACCCCGGCGAAACTCCAACCTGTACGGCGGGTTTGGTACGAACGGGCGCAGGGCGACCGGGCAGAGGTTGCCTGGTATCCGGACCGCGACGCAGGGCGCGTTCCCGCTCAGGCCGGACCCGCCGGGCCAACAAAAAGCGGCGCCCCCGGAGGGGCGCCGCCTGAAGAGTTCCCGTTTGGGGGAACCTTACATCATGCCGCCCATGCCGCCGGCCGGCATGGCCGGGGCGTCCTCCTCGGGCTCGGCGATGATCACGTCGGTGGTGACGATGAGCGAGCCGATGGAGGCGGCGTTCTGCAACGCGCTCCTGGTGACCATGGCAGGGTCGATGACGCCGGCCTGCACGAGGTCCTCGTACTCGCCCGTCAGGGCGTTGAAGCCGAGAGAATCGGCCTGGTTGCGGACCTTGTCCACGACGATGGAGCCGTCGGCGCCGGCGTTGAAGGCGATCTGACGGATCGGCTCCTCGAGGGCACGGTGCACTATGCGGGCACCCGTCCTCTCGTCGCCCTCCAGCGTCTCCACGAGCTCGCCGACCGGGATCTGCGCCTTCAAGAGGGCCACGCCGCCGCCTGGGACGATGCCCTCTTCGAGGGCCGCCCGGGTAGCCGAGAGGGCGTCCTCCACGCGGTGCTTGCGCTCCTTGAGCTCCGTCTCGGTCGCCGCGCCCACCTTGATGACGGCGACGCCGCCGGCGAGCTTGGCGAGGCGCTCCTGGAGCTTCTCGCGGTCGAAGTCCGAGTCGGTGGTCTCGATCTCGGAGCGGATCTGGGAGATCCTGCCCTTGATCCGGTCCACATCACCGGCGCCGTCGACGATAACGGTGTTGTCCTTGGTGATGACGACCCTACGGGCGTTACCGAGCTGGTTGAGCTGGGTGTTCTCGAGCTTGAGGCCGAGCTCCTCGGTGATGACCTCGCCGCCGGTGAGGATGGCGATGTCCTCGAGCATCCTCTTGCGCCTGTCGCCGAAGCCTGGGGCCTTGACGGCGGCGGCGTTGAAGGTGCCGCGCAGCTTGTTGACGATAAGGGTGGCCAAAGCCTCGCCCTCGACGTCCTCGGAGACGATGAGGAGCGGACGGTTTGACTGCATGACCTGGTTGAGGATCGGGAGCACGTCCTGGACGTTGCCGATCTTCTGGTTGGCGATCAGGATGAACGGGTCGTCGAGGACGGCCTCCATCCTCTCCTGGTCGGTGACGAAGTAAGGCGACAGGTAGCCCTTGTCGAACTGCATGCCCTCGGTGAACTCGAGGTCCATCCCGAAGGTCTGGCCCTCCTCGACGTTCACGACGCCATCCTTGCCGACCTTGTCTATGGCGTCGGCGATGACGTTGCCGATCTCGTCGGAGCGGGCGGAGATTGCGCCGACCCTAGAGATCTCATCTCGGCCACTGATCTCCTGGGACTGGCCCTGGACCGCCTCGACGGCGGTTGCCACGGCCTTGTCGATGCCGCTCCTCAGGATCACCGGGTTCGCACCGGCGGCCACGTTCTTGAGGCCCTCGCGCACGATGGTCTGGGCGAGAACGGTCGCCGTGGTCGTCCCGTCGCCCGCGACGTCGTTGGTCTTGGTAGCGACTTCCTTGACGAGCTGGGCGCCCTGGTTCTCGAAGATGTCCTCGAGCTCGATCTCCCGGGCGATGGTTACGCCGTCGTTGGTGATCGTCGGCGAGCCGAACTTCTTGTCGAGCACGACGTACTGGCCCTTGGGGCCGAGCGTGATCTTGACCGCCTCGGCGAGCTTGTTGACCCCCGCCTCGAGCGCCCGACGCGCCTCGGTACTGAACCTTAGCTCTTTATGCGCCACTGCATGCCTCCTCTGCTAGACTACGCGACACGAATTTCCTTCCCGCGTTCGGCACTCTCGCCTTGCGAGTGCCAGCGGCGAGAGTATATTCCTGGGCGGGGTACAATTCAACGGTGGGCGTCTTCCGAACAGACAGGATACCGAGCCTCAGCAGGATCCCGACGGAGCTTGGAAGGGAGCAACGTCCTTGCGACCGCTGCGGCCGCCCGACGGAGCACATCCTCTACCGGGTCCCGAAGAAGCTGGCGTTTCTTTATCTCAAGGACCACCCGAACAACCTGCACGCGACCTGCGTGGAGTGCGCCCGTAGCACGGTGCTGACCGGCGAAGACCGCGAGAGGGTGCTCGGGGCGGGTTAGACCGCGGGTTTCGACCTACCGGCTGTGACGTTTTGCGGGGTTCTTAGATGCTGGGGCGTTTTTGGGCGGGTTTGAAACCCGCCCTACGGGTTTCGGTCGCTCGCCTGGCCGGGCTGGGTTTCTCTTCTTGGCGGATTGCCCGAATCGTCGTCGTCCGCATCGGGGTGCTCGTGTGCGTTCGGTTTCGGGTCTTTCGGGCTGGGCGCTTCTGGCTGGCCGGACGTCTCTCCCGTGGAGGAGGCGTATTGAGAATGCGTCGGGTCGGGTTTCGGCGGGTCGGGTTTCGGCGGGTTCTCTTCCGGTGGGTCGTTGTTCGGCGGGTCTTTCTCTGGTGGGTCGTGCTTATGCGGGGTGCCGGCGTCCCCACCGGTGTCGGGTCGCGCCGGTCCGTGGGTGTCCGGGCGGGCGGGTTCGGGCGACCGCGGGCGGTTCTCGTCCGGGTGTCTAGGGGGTGGGTCGTTCCTGGGCTTCTTCTGGCCGTCGGGCGGCTTCTTCGCTGGCGCGGCCACGTCGCGGCCGTCCTCTCGGGTGGAGCGTGCCGGCTTTGCGTTCCTGGATCCGGTGTCGAGGTCCGGGCTCATGTCAGGGTTCTCTGGGCTGGGCCAGGCGCCGTCGTGGGCGGAGGGGGTGGGCGGTCCGGTCCTCGGGGCCTCGCAGAAGCGGGCATCCGACCTGCCCGTAACGGCGCCGCCGCTCGCCCTGATCCACTCGAGGAGCGGGTACGGGTTCATGGCGCCGGAGTCCGCCTCCTCCCTCCCGCCGGTCCCGTCGTACCAGCCGAAGTGGAGGTGGGGCGGGAAGAGGCCGCCGGTGCCGGGCGGGCCCTGTCCCGTGTCGCCGGCGTAGCCTACTACCTGCCCGGCGCTGACCCTGTCCCCGATCCGAAGCGGGCTCTCCCGCTCCAGGTGGGCGTAGTAGAAGAGGTCGCCGGCCTTCACGGGCCCTATGGAGTAGTCCGCCCTGACCATCACCGTGTTGCCCCCAAGGGTGTTCCACCCGTCGGCGTCAGAACCCGCGACCGGGACTACCGTGCCGTCCGTTATGGCGTACTCCGGAACGCCGGACGGGGTCATGAGGTCGGTCCCCTCGTGGCCGCCCTGCGTGCGCGGCGCGCCCCAGGTGTCATCGTATGAGGAGAAGAATTGCCTCGCCAGGGGGAAGACGAGCCTGCCCCCCTCAGGAGCGCCGCGGAGGTCGCCGCAGACGGGCCCGGAACCCGCCGGCTCGCCCGGGGCCGCCGGGCGGTAGAAGACCGGAGGCTCGGACGGGGAGACGGGACGCCCCTTCTCTCCCGGGAGAGGTTCCTGCCACGCTTCGTCCGGGGTGCCGGGATCGTCGGGCCGGGAGGCGTCCTGGGCGCGCAGGGCATCCTCGCTGACGTCTTGGAGGGAGGAGATCTGGGCCTCGGTCCACCGCGTGACGGCTGGTCCCTCCGGTTCGGGGACCCCCGACTCCTCCGGGGCGAGGGAGATGACGTCCGGTACCCGCGCGGCCAGCGACCGCACCTCGGCCCCGGTATCGCCGAGGCGAACGAGGACCGCAATGACGGTCAGTGCCAGGAAGAGGCAGGCGAGCCTGATCCAGCCGAACCGACGCACCCTTCACCCCTTTCCCGACCCTCCGGCAAGACGGGCTTCACTCTCACAGATCGGCCCGTACCCGTCAAGCGCGCGGGCCCGCGGGACCTGGCTCGAAAACAGCCCGCGCCCCTAGACGCTGCGGGCGTTCAGGCCAAGGTAGTTCGGGAAGGGCACGGCCTCCGAGAGCGGGGCGGCGGCCCCGATCATTGCCGCGTTGTCCGTGCACAGCTCGGGCGGCGGGATGACGAGCCTGAGCCCGCGGCCCCCGCACTCCTCTTCCAGGGAGCGGCGCAGGAGGCCGTTGGCGGCCACGCCCCCGGCGACGACGACCGTGCGCGCCTCGTGGACCTCCGCGGCGCGCAGGAGCTTGCGGGAGAGCGCCTCGACGACGGCCAGCTCGTAGGCCGCCGCCAGGTGCGGCAACTCCTCGCGGAACCCGTCCTCGTCGAGCGCCTTCAGCTTGTAGAGGAGGCTCGTCTTCAGGCCGGAGAAGCTGAAGTCCAGGTTGTCCCTGTTCTTGAGGCCGACCGGGAAGTCGTGACGGGTCGGGTCGCCGTCCTCGGCGGCCTTCGAGATCTCCGGCCCCCCGGGAAAGCCGAGGCCGAGCATCCTGGCGCCCTTGTCCAGTGCCTCGCCCGCCGCGTCGTCCAGCGTCTCGCCCAGTAGGTGCATGCCCCCTGCGTCCACCGAATAGAGGGCGGTGTGGCCGCCGGAGGCGATAAGGGCCACGAACGGCGGCGTCAGGTCCGGCTCCGCAAGATACGCCGCCGCGACGTGCCCTTCGAGGTGGTCCACCGGGATCAGCGGCAGCCGGCGGGCGTACGCGAGCCCCTTCGCCGCCGAGACGCCGACGAGGAGGGCCCCTATTAGGCCGGGCCTAACGGTCACCGCCACGCCCGTCAGGTCGTCGAGGCCTACGCCCGCGTCGTCGAGCGCTTTCAGGACCACCCCATCCATCCGCTCCAGGTGCGCGCGGGAGGCGACCTCGGGGACCACGCCGCCGTAGCGGGCGTGCTCCGTCTGGGTGTGGACGACGTTCGAGAGAGCCCTGCGGCCGTCGGGCTCGACGACCGCGGCGCAGGTATCGTCGCAGGATGTCTCGATGGCAAGGATCACGTTCGGGTTATAGCACCCCCGATCCCGCGTCGGCCCCACATCGAGTCGTCCACACAGACCGGATGTTTATGCGGCCCATTACCACCGCCCCGAAAGCGGCCCTAGAATGTCGCGCAGGAGACCAACCTCATCCTCCGACGCCCGCAGGGCTGTTTGGCCACACTCACGCCACGCGCACAACTCTCCAGCGCGTTGCCGAGGATCGACAACAGTTGCCGTACGGACACCGATTTTCTGCATTTTCATCCTGCCCTACCAGATGTTGTGGTGTCTTTTTGTCGCAGGTCGGCCGCGTCAGGAGATTTGGGCGCTCCTGACGCGCGATCTATACGGGATCCTGGGTACGCACTTCGGGGAACGCCCCTTCCACGAGGTTGGGTGAATAAGATCTACAAGCCGGAGGCTCGGGGCGCGGCACGCCAGCTGAGCAGCGACAAGGATGTCAGTAGGAGCGGTGCCGCCAAAGCGAGTGCCCCCGCCAGTACCCTCGCAGTGGACGGCGGGCCAGCCCCTTTGGCGCTCGAAAGATCCGGTTCCGAGGCATCGGTGTACTTCGGGTAGCTGCCCCTGTAGCCCAAAGCTCGGGCGATCGCTCCCAGGGCGCCGAACAGCAGTCGCTGGACGACCAGCGGGGGCTTGGTGAAGTGCAGCACGTCGCCGAACTCCCTGGCGAAGATCGCCGCCTGCAAGAGGTTGGGCATGCCTTTCGAGTTCGTCCTGCCGTCTTGGGCCAGCCCGAAGAGGTTGAGGGACATCTGCTCGAACCTCGCACCGGGCCTGATCTCGACCACCACGCGCGCCTCCTCCTCGCCGGCGTTCCACCAGTCGTGCGCCGTGCCGGCCGGCACGTGGAGGCGCTCCCCCGGTTGCGCGACCGACTCGCGCCCGTCGATGCGGAAGCCCACCAGGCCGCTCACCACCTCGAAGGTTTCTTCGAGGGCCGGGTGGACGTGCTCCCCAACGACGGCCCCGCCAGGCCGGACGTACCCCTCGACGGCTAGCAGCTCGCCGCCCGAGTCTTCGGTCCCCACGCGGACCACCACCCGCTCTCCGGTGACCGGGTTCTCTACCGTGTCTCCCGCCTTCGACATCACCGCACCTCCCAAGACTTGGCGTATCGGCTCGTGGGGGCATCGTAGCCGCGACGGGCAACCATCGCATGGGACGAGGCGTCCGGTCCGAGGTGGGGCGTGGCGAGCTTCGGAGAGCCACCTACAGCCGAAGTTCGCGGAATCAGCCTTCTAGGACGTACGGTGAATAAGGTGCGCCGTGGTTCCTAAAATCCCCTATGATCAAAATGGAACCGATACGTGTAACATCCGGAGACGTTCGATGTCGGCAGAGAAGGCAACCATGCGCCGGTTGAGGAAAGGTCCGTTAGCCGCCGCGGTAGCGATACCAGTATCGTTCGCAATCTTCGGTGCCGCCCTGGTCGGGGGATCGAGCCTGGACTGGTTCGCCGGTCTGGTCAAACCCTGGTTCCTCGTGCCGCTGTGGGCTTTCTACTTCGTCGGCCTCGTTTACTACGTGCTCGGCGCCGTGGTGATATACCGCGTCCTAGTCCACGTCGAAGACCCCGGGGGCAAGGCCGCCTCTTTCGCGCTGACCGTCGGCCTGCTGCTGCTCAACGAGTTGTGGAACTACGGGTTCTTCGGCCTGCGCAGCACCCTCGCGGGGTTCTTGGGCATTGCGGTGTTTTTGGTGGTCCTGACGGCGCTGATGGCCGCGCTCCGCAGGTACGAGAGGTTCTCGGCGGGGCTGCTGGTCCCGTACTACCTATGGGTGCTGTACGATCTCGCCTGGACGTACGAATTGTGGAGGCTCAACGGGGCGGCCTGACCGTTCGACCTTCCGGCCTCACAGCAAGCGGACTTCGGAGAAACCCCTCTGGGCGAAGTTCGCAGAGGTTCCCTTCCACGGGGTCGGGTCAATAGAGCAAAGATCACCCATTTGGGGGGTACGCTGGCCCTTGCCCCGGGGGTATGCTGCGTTGTTGCTAGCAGAGACGGGCGCAGGCCCGCCCGGAAAGGCAGTGTCGATGGCCCACGAGATGGCCCACGAGATGGAGACGCTGGAGGCCCGACTCAAGGCCACCTGGATGTCCGGGGACTACGGGACGTTCGCCAGGTACCTCGAACCGGGCGCGATAGAGTTCCTGGGGCGGATTTCCGTCCCGGCCGGTACGCGCATGCTCGACGTGGCCTGCGGCGCCGGCCAGATATCCATACCCGCCGCGCGCGCCGGCGCCCGCGCCACCGGCGCAATGAATGCTTTGGCCGACGAGTACGGTAGCTGCCGTTGACTCTCAGGTTCGTCAGAGTCGCGGGATGGACTGCCATCGTTCTGTCAGTGATGATCATGCTGGCCTCCGGTATGCTTCGAATGGCGGCGATGACCCAGGGCCCTCCAGCGGCCGACGTACTCGATGCTCGATACGTCCAGCATCTGCTGGTGTCGTTCGTACACATCGTTCCGGGGCTGCTGTTTCTGTCGCTGGCTCCTTTGCAGTTCGTCCCGCGCATTCGCCAGCGGCACATAAGCTTTCATCGCGGCCTGGGGCGGGTGCTTGTAAGCTGCGCGTTGATCAGCGGTGTGTTCGCACTGGTCGTCGGTTTTCGCTTGCCCGCGTTCGGCGGCATCGCCACTCAGTCCGCGACGGCATTCTTCGGAGCGATCTTCCTGTTTTCGCTGGTGAAGGCGTTCTGGCACATCCGGCGCAAGGAGGTGCGCCTCCATCGCGAGTGGATGATCCGGGCCTTCGCCCTGGCGATGGGCGTGGCAACCATCCGTGTCTTTCTCGCACTGTTCATGGGATTGGCTAGTTTCAGCACGGAGGAGGTGTTCGGCACCACGTTCTGGCTCGGATTCAGTGTCAATCTGCTGGTAGCGGAAGTGTGGATCAATCGGACGCGCGGCGGAGATCCACGGGGTATCCCCCGCGCCCGGAGCACGGGGGGACCGGGAACACGTCCCGCTCCTACAGGGCAGGCCCGCAAGGGGGCGTGACACCCGCCAGAAGGTATTATCCGATTCTTGTGTACGACGCACCGCCAAACCACCCTGCTTGTACATAAGAAAACCGCTTGGCATAGGACCGGGGCTGTGAGAACTTCCGAGAACCCTGTACAGGCGAAGTTCGGAGAACGACCCTTCCACGCACTCGGGTGAATACAGGGTAAAGAGAGGGCCGCGGTCTTCAAGACCGACCAGGGGCCCTTGACAGGCCCGAACACCTCACCTTCACCACCGGTCGGCGTGATCGGTCCGAGCAGCATGCGGATCGTGGTGGACTTCGACACCCCGCACGCTCTCAGCGAGAGCGGACGAGGCGGGAGGACCGCCGTCTCAAGTTCTACGGGCTACGGGGCTTGCTCGGCTGCCTTTACTCCAGCTCCCATTGCGACCTCCTTTCTTTCGCTTCAACGAGCGCCACCATAGAGCGACGTCAGCCCTGACCACGCACTAGCCGTAGGCCGGTGGCAACCAGCCAGACAAGCCACGCGGCGAATCCCGGAAGCCCGACGAACAGCAGGGGCGAACCGTCCGCGATGGCGAGGTTTCCGGCCCCGGCCACGATCAGCAGGCTTCCGCCCGCTATGCCGAGCAGGCGCTGCCACGGCCGCGTCAAACCGCTGGCGTGGGTGGCCAACGCCGCGCCGATGAAGGTGGTCCCGAGAGCCGGCAAGAAGAGTGCGAACGACGCCGCGTGGAGCTGCCAGGCGAGCTCGAACGCCGGGGTCGGCTCGGCGAGTCCGCCTGCGGAGAGGACGACTCCGAT
>DATFPF010000175.1:0-6504 GCA_035264945.1 Rubrobacter sp. | reverse complement strand
GGGGTGCTCTTGATCGCCTGGACCTTCGTCCGGCTGACCCAGCGCTTCAACCACGCGGGCAGCGTCTACGGCTTCGTCGGCGCGTCGCTGGGCCCCAGGGCCGGCGTCGTCTCCGGGTGGGCGCTCATGGGCACGTACACCTTCTACGGCGTCGTGACGGCCACGGCGGCCGGGATCTTCGGCGCTGACTTTCTCGACGGCCTCGGCGTCTGGACGAATCAGCCGGCGTGGGCGCCGTTCGTCGTCGGCGCCGTCGCCCTGGCTGGCGTGTGGGCGCTCGCGGCCTCGAACATCCGCGAAGGCACAAGGGTGCTGCTGGTGATCGAGGCGACGACGGTTGCCCTGATCCTGATAGTCAGCGTAATCATCTTCGTGAGGCTCGCGACCGGCACGGCCCCGAACGGCAACACCCTGGACTTCTCGGTCTTCACGGTGCCGCGGGGGACGGGCACGTCGGCCGTCTTTCTCGGGGTGGTCTTCGGGTTCCTCTCCTTCGCCGGGTTCGAGGCGGCGGCGACGCTCGGGGAGGAGGCGCAGGAGCCCCGGCGGGACATCCCGCGCGCGATCCTGGGCGTCGCCGTATTCGGCGGCCTCTACTTCGTCTTCGTCACCGCCGTCGAGGTGATGGGCTTCGGCACGGACGCTAAAGGCGTGGAGAGCTTTATCGCTTCCGGCTCGCTGCTAGGGGACCTCGGCAGCCAGTTCGTCGCGGGGTGGGTCGGCGAGCTCATCACTATCGGCGCCGCCGTCAGCGCCTTCGGGTGCGCTCTGGCGTGCGTGGTGGGGGCCACGCGGCTGCTGTACGCGCTCTCGCGCGACGAGGTGGGCCCGGCCCCGCTCGGCGCCGTCTCCCCCAGCAACGGCGTCCCCGTGCGCTCCACGGCGGCCATCGCCCTCGCCGTGTACGTAGTCATCGCGCTCGGCTGGTTCGCCTTCGGTGTGGCGCCGTTCGACCTGTTCGTGGCCTCGGGCACCATCGGGACCCTGATACTGCTCCTCGTCTACGCCCTCGCCACCATCGGGGCCGCGAGGCTGCTGTTCTTCTCCGGCGAGCGGCGGGTCGCCGCCTGGGAGGTCGTCGTGCCGTTCCTGGCCCTGCTCGTCATCGGCTACACGCTTCTCCGCAACGTCTACCCTTACCCTACGGACTCGGCGGCGTGGTACCCGATCATCGCCGCCCTCTGGGTCGTCGCCGGCGTAATCATCACCTTCGTCCGCGCCTCGGCCACGCGCCGCGCCGGCGAGAGGCTGATGGCGGAGGAGGGCCTGGCCGCAGAGGCCGGATCCCGGACGAGATGAAGGTTTTGAGGTTCGTGGCTTTGAGGCATCTAGGGAATGGGCGGCGAGCCTAGAACCTGGAGCCGCCGCGTGAGATATTGGATGCTCGCTGTGTGAGGCGGGGTGTTCGGCCTGACCCTGGGGGTGAGATGCAAGCGGAGCGCGAGACACGGGAGAACTTGACGCCGTCGTTGCCTGAGGACGTCCTCTGGGTCCGATTCGTGTTCGTGGACCACGCGGGCATCCCCAAGTGCAAGGCCGTCCACCGGGACGGCTTCGCGCGGCGGGCGAAGGCGGGGGTAGGCCTGGCCAAGGGCGTTCTGGCGCTCGACCCTAGCGGCGCGCTGCACCCCGAGTCGGGGCTGGGCCCCGTCGGGGAGTGCCGCCTGGTGCCTGACGTCTCGACCCTCGCCCCGCTCCCGTTCGCCCCTGGCCAGGCTATGGTCTCGTGCGACATGACGGAGCCGGACGCGAGCACGCCCTGGGGCGGGTGCCCGCGCGGCGCCCTAAAGCGGGTGCTCGGGCGGCTCGCCGGGAGGGGGTACAGGGCCGTCGCCTCCTACGAGGCCGAGTTCTACGTGTGGGGCCCGGAGGGGCCGCTGGACAGGACGCCTTACGCCGGCAGCTTCGCGCTCACCCCGGCGGCGGACTTCGTGGCGGAGCTGGCCCGGACGCTGGAGGAGATGGGCATAAGGCCGGAGCAGTGCCACGCCGAGGTCGGGCACGGGAACCTGGAGCTCTCGGTCGGGGAGGACGAGGCGCTAAGGGCGGCCGACGGTCGCGTGAAGGTGCTGGAGGCGATCCGGGGCGTCGCCCACCGGATGGGGCTCCAGACCACGATGGCCCCGAAGCCTTACCTCGACGCGGCCGGCAACGGCCACCACCTGCACGTGAGCCTCTACGAGAACGAAGACCCCGTGCTCTTCGACGCATCGGGAACCCTGAGCGGACCAGGGAGGGGGTTCGTCGCCGGGCTGCTGGAGCACATGCCCGCCGTCATGGCCTTCACCGCTCCTTCTCCCAACTCCTACCAGCGCCTCGCCCCGGGCATGTGGGCTTCGGCCTTCGCCGCCTACGGCCTGGACAACAGGGAGGCCGCCGTCAGGCTCGCCTCGCCCGTCGCCGGCAGGGAGTCCGCGACGGCCAACGTCGAGATCAAACCGGTAGACGTCACCTCCAACCCGTACCTGGCCCTGGCCGCGGTCCTCACCGCCGGGCTGGACGGGATGGACCGCAACCTCAACCCCGGCGGGCCGACGATGGTCGACCCGGCGACGCTCGGCGACGAGGAGCGCGCCGCCAGGGGCATACGGCCGCTCCCCGCCTCCCCGGACGAGGCAATCGACGCGCTTGAGGGAGACGGCGTTATCGTGGAGGCGCTCGGCGAGACGCTCGTGCGGACCCACGTGGCCGTGGCGCGGGCGCAGGCCGAGATCGCCGCGGACCTCTCGCCGGAGCAGGTGGCGGCGACGGCCGCGGACCTTTACTAGATGGGGTTCGGGGTACGAGGCTCCCTCCTGGAGCCCTGCGCACTGGCTCCGATGCCCGCGCGCCTAAGAGGAAGGCGTGCGGTTGACGGGCCGACCGGCAAGGGCGAGGGCTTCGCCGGCCCTGGGGGCTTGCCGCCGCGCCGGCGCGAGGTGGCGCAGAAGGAGCGGCTCCGCGGCCGGCGTCTCGGTATCCTTTCCCTGCAGATCCGGCCCGAAGAGGCTACCGGACGGGGCGTGTTCTGCTCCTGGTTCTCGAAGGGCGCCCCCTACCGCCGACCGGGCGCGAAGCGGGGAGGGGCCCCCGCCTCGAAGGCGCGGGCGAAGAGGCCCGCGGGCGTTAGCTGAGTGTCCGCCGACCTCCTCAGCGCGCTTCTCGTTCCCCTGGAGGACGAGCTTCAGCGGGCAACGGCCCTGCGCGAAAAGCTGCACGCGAGCCCGGAGCCGAGCCACGAGGAGCAAGCCACCGCCCGCATCGTCGCGGAGGCCCTCGGGGCGGGGGCCGTGGAGCGCGTCGCCGGGACGGGCCTAGTGGCACGCGTCGGGCCGCCCGGGGGAGCAGTCGCGGTGCGGGCCGAGCTCGACGCCCTGCCTATCGCAGAGGAGACGGGGGCGCACTTCGCCGCCGCCAACGGCCTCATGCACGCCTGCGGCCACGACGTGCACATGGCCGCCCTCGCCGCCCTGTATCGGGCCGCCGGGAGGGCAGACGTAGCCATGCCGAGGCCGCTCGCCGCGCTCTACCAGCCGAGCGAGGAGACTTACCCTTCGGGAGCGGACCTGATCGTCGAAGACGGGGTGCTGAGGCGGGGAGTGGACGCGGTCGTCGCGGCGCACGTCCACCCCGACGTTCCGTGGGGCTCGGTGAGCGTCGAGGCCGGGCCGGTAAACGCCTCCTGCGACTACCTGCGCATCGTCGTAGAAGGGTCCGGCGGTCACGGCGCCTACCCCCACCGCGCCCGCGACCCGATACTCGCCCTCTCCCACGCCGTCGTCGCGCTCCAGGCGCTGGTGAGCCGCCGGACTGACCCCATGCACGCGGCGGTCTTCAGCGTGGGATGGCTGCGCGCGGGATCTGCCGAGAACGTGATACCCGCCGCCGCCGAGGCAGGCGGCACGCTGCGCGCCCTCGACCCCGGGGATAGGGGGCCGCTCAGGGAGATGGCCCGCGAGATCGTCGAGAATACGGCGAGGGCGCACGGCTGCTCGGCCAGGGTGGAGGTGACGGAGGGGGAGCCGGCGACGGTCAACGATCCGGGCCTCGCCGCCGCGGCGCGCTCGCTGCTCCCGGTGGCGGGCTTCGATCAGGCGCCGCCGATGAGGTCATGCGGGTCGGACGACTTCGGTTTCTACGGCCTGGTGGCGCCGACGCTCATGCTGTTCGTCGGCCTGAAGGGTGCCCCGAACACCCCCGACGTGCCGCTCCACCACCCCCGGTTCCTGCCGCCAGCCGAAGCCGTCGGGGACGTCGCCCGCGCCCAGGCCGTCGCCTTCGCCGCCGCGGCATCGCACGATCCGGGGCTCGGGGCCTGATGGGCAAGCTGGAGGGCAAGGCGGCCGTCGTGACCGGCGGGGCGCGGGGCATAGGGCGTGAGATCGTCGCGGCCTTCGCCGCCGAGGGCGCCGACGTCGCCGTGGCCGACGTCCTTCCCAAAGGGGAAGCCGCGCCGGTGCTGGCTGACGTCGAACGAGCGGGTAGGCGCGGCCTGTACGTCCGCACCGACGTCTCGCGGGAGGACGAGGTAAGGAGCATGGTGGACGCGGTCCTCGAAACCTTCGGGAGGATCGACGTCCTCGTCAACAACGCCGGCGTGCTCTCGCTGGTACCCCTGGAGGAGATGCCGGTCGAGGAGTGGGACAGGGTGCTCAGCATCAATTTGCGTGGCACGTTCCTGTGCTGCCGCTTTGTGCTGCCGCACATGCTGGGGCGCGGCGAGGGTAGGATCGTCAACGTCGCCTCCCAGCTCGGGCAGATAGGGGCGCCCGAACTCGCCCACTACAGCGCGAGCAAGGGCGGGGTCATAGCCTTCACCAAGGCGCTCGCGCGCGAGGTCGCCGCGCGGGGCGTCCTCGTCAACGCCGTAGCACCCGGGCCGATCTCGACCGGCATCATGCCCCTCCAGAGCGATGGGCAGGAGGAAGCCCTGAAGAACTCGCTCCCCATAAAACGATTCGGCGAGGTGGGGGAGGTCGCCCCGACGGTAGTCTTCCTCGCCTCGGCCGACGCCTCGTACTACGTCGGCCAGACCCTCGGCCCCAACGGCGGGGACGTTATGCTCTGAACGGAGGTGGCGCATGGAAGCCGTAGATCTCTCGCAAGTCCCCGTCGTGGACAACCACTGCCACGGTGTGGCGACGGACCAGACCTTCGGGGACGTCGTCGCCTGGCGGCGGTCCTTCACCGAGTCCACGGACCCGGGGATGCCGCGCGAGCACGTCGCCACCACCGCCCTCTACAGGCGCCTGATCCGGACCCTCGCCCCCTTCCTCGGCTGCGAACCCACGGAGGAGGCCGTATTCGCCGCCCGCACCGCCAGGGAAGGGCGGGACCTCACCGCCGAACTCCTGCGCGCCGCCAACATCGACACCCTACTCGTCGATACGGGCTTCCCGCCGCCAGAGGGGGTCTTCCCCGTGCCTGAGCTGGAAGACCTCGCGAACTGCCGCGCGGAGCCGATGCTGCGGCTGGAAGTCCTGATGGAAAGCCTGCTCGCCGAGCACGAGACCCTCGCTGACACCGAGGAGGCGCTGGCCGTCGCCCTCGACGACGTGCGGGCCGGGGGCCACGTCGCGCTCAAGAGCATCGCGGCCTACCGCACGGGCCTTGACATCCGCGAGTGGCCGCGCGAGGACGCGGAGGAGTCCTTCCGCGAATACAGGCAGTCTGCCCGGGAAGGTTCCACGCGGCTCGCCCACAAGCCGCTGCTCGACACCCTGCTGCACGTCGCGTTCGCGCGGGCGGCGGACCAGGAGGTACCCGTCCAGTTCCACGTGGGCTACGGCGACGCCGACACCGACCTCCTGCTAGGCAACCCCCTCCACCTGCGCGCCGTGCTCGGGCGCCCAGACTACCGCGCCATGCCCGTCGTGCTCCTGCACGAGTGCTACCCGTACACCCGCCAGGGCGGCTACCTCGCCGCCGTCTACGAGAACGCCTACCTCGACCTCTCCTACGGCATCCCCCTCCTCGGCCACGGCGAGATGCTCTCCTTCACCCGCCAGGCTTTGGGCGTCGCCCCTAGCTCCAAGCTCATGTACAGCTCCGACGGCATAGGCTTGCCCGAGCTGCACTGGACGAGCGCCATAGACGGCAGGCGTGTGATCGGCGAGGCTTTAGGGGAGCTAGTCGCCCACGGAGAACTGGACCTAGCCGAAGCAGAGACGGTAGGCGAGAGCGTACTGCGCGCAAACGCGGCCCGTCTGTACGGCCTGCCCCCCGGTCAAAGCGGGGCGTAAAGAAGAATGCCCCGTCGCAGACGCGACTTCCGGGCGGGTCCGAGCGACGGAGGCCGAGAGCTGCCTGCTGAAAGCTGAAAGCGCGGTTCGCTGCGCGAACCGCCTCAGGCGTCGAGCACCACGTCGGAGAGGGGGCTGCCGATGCAGATCAGGCGCAGGCCCTTCTCCAGCTCCTCGTCGCCTATGGCGAAGGCCATGTCCTGGTCGATCTCACCCTCCAGGCACTTCTGGATGCACGTGGTACACGTGCCGCTGCGGCAGTCGTAGGGCAGCGTGAGCCCGG
>DATFPF010000174.1:0-10338 GCA_035264945.1 Rubrobacter sp. | reverse complement strand
GCGGCGAGGAACGCTTCCTGCGGGATCTCCACGCTGCCGACCTGCTTCATGCGGCGCTTGCCCTTCTTCTGCTGCTCCAGGAGCTTCTTCTTGCGGCTGATGTCGCCGCCGTAGCACTTGGCCGTGACGTCCTTGCGGTAGGCGCGGACCGTCTCGCGGGCGATGATCCTGCGCCCAACGGCGGCCTGGACCGGCACCTCGAAGTTCTGGCGCGGGATCAGCTCCTTGAGCTTCTCGACGAGGGCCCGCCCGCGGTGGTAGGCCTTGTCGCGGTGGACGATGATCGAGAGCGCCTCGACCGGGTCGCCCGAGACCAGGACCTCGACCTTTACGAGGTCTGCGGGCTCGTAGCCCAGGCGGTCGTAGTCGTAGGAGGCGTAGCCCTTGGTGCGGCTCTTCAGGGCGTCGAAGAAGTCCGTGATGACCTCGCCGAGCGGCATGTCGTAGGTGAGCTGGACCCTCTTCGGGGACAGGTACTCCATGCCGACCGAGGTCCCGCGCTTCTCGTGGCAGAGGCCCATCACGGCGCCGACGTGTTCCTTGGGGCAGATGATGGTCGCGCGGACCATTGGCTCCCTTATCTCGTCGAAGTCCTCGGGCAGGTCGCTCGGGTTGGTGATCTCGACTGTCTCGCCGTTTGTCTCGACCTCGTACTTCACGCTCGGAGAGGAGGCTATGAGGTCGAGGCCGAACTCGCGTTCGAGCCTCTCCTGGACGATCTCCATGTGCAGGAGCCCCAGGAACCCGCTGCGGAACCCGAAGCCCATCCTCGAGTTCTCAGGCTCGTAGAAGAGCGAGGCGTCGTTGAGCTGCAGCTTGGAGAGGGCGTCGCGCAGCCGCTCGAACTCGTCGCCTTCGGTCGGATACAGGCCGCAGAAGACGGTCGGCAGGACCTCGGCGTAGCCCGGCAGCGGCTCGGTGGCCGGGTCCTTCGTCCGCGTCACCGTGTCGCCGACGCGGAGGGCCTCTATGTCCTTGAGGCCGGCGATCACGTACCCGACCTCGCCAGGCCTGAGCGTCGGCAGGGCCGTCGGCTTGGGCGAGTAGCAGCCCACCTCAAGGAGATCGAACTCCTCCTCGCTGCCCATCGCCTGGACGGTGTCGCCCTTGCTCAGCTCGCCGTCGAAGAGGCGGGCCAGGGAGACGACGCCCCGGTAAGGATCGTAGTAGGAGTCGAAGACCAGGGCGCGGGTCTGCTCGCCGCGCGTGGTGGGCGCGGGGACCCGGTCCACCACGGTGTTGAGCACGTCTATGACGCCCTCGCCGGTCTTGGCCGAGATCTTGAGTATCTCGTCCTCATCCACCCCGAGGAGCTCGACGAGCTCCTGGGTGGCGGCGGGCACGTCGGCGACGGGGAGGTCTATCTTGTTGAGGACCGGGACGATCTCCAGGTCCTGCTCCATCGCGAGATACAGGTTCGCCAGGGTCTGGGCCTGGATACCCTGGCTCGCGTCGACCACCAGGAGCGCGCCCTCGCAGGCGGCTATGGCCCTGGAGACCTCGTACGCGAAGTCCACGTGGCCAGGGGTGTCGATGAGGTTGAGCATCCAGTCGCCGTCGTGGCGCTTGTGGAGGAGGCGGACGGCCTGGGCCTTGATGGTTATGCCGCGCTCGCGCTCGAGCTCCATGGTGTCCAGGATCTGGTCCATACGATCCCTCTCGGCGACGGCCTCCGTAAGGTCGAGGAGCCTGTCTGCGAGGGTGCTCTTGCCGTGGTCGATGTGCGCGATTATGCAGAAATTGCGGGTGCGTTCGATGTTTTTCACCGGCCGAGTTTACCATGATTGCCCCTTTGCTCCCCGTGTGTTACATTCTGCCGGTTACGCAAGTATCACACGGAGGAGCAGCGTGCCCGCACCATCCAAGCGCGATAAGCAGAGCGTCAAGCGTTTCGAGCAGAAGCGCGGCGAGAGGACCCGCCTGAGGAACCTCTCCAAGAACTTCTACAGGGCGATAGACGCCGGGGACGAGGAGACCGCCAGGCGCCTGCGCGACGAGTCGCAGGAGGCCTTCGCCCGCGCCGCCTCCAAGGGGATAATCCACCCCAACAAGGCCGCCCGCAAGGTAGGCCGCTTCGACAAGGCCCTCGCCGCCAGCGGCGAGTAACCCATCGGCGCGCAAGGCCCCGAAGCTCGCCGGGGTGGTCCCCTGGGGCCGCTCCCTCGACGAGTACGCAAGGATGTTCGCCCTGACACCGGAAGACCTTCGGGGCCGCATCCTCGACTGCGCCGCGGGCCCCGCAAGCTTCAACGCCGAAGCCACCGCGGCGGGCCACCGAATAAGCTCGTGTGACCCGCTGTAGCGCATCTCCACCGCCGACTTCAGGCGCCGCGTAGAAGAGCCCACCGCAACACTCCTGGCCAACGTTCGGGACCACGGCGACCGCTTCGACTGGCGGGACAACGAGTCCCCCGAGCGGTAAGGCGAGATCCGGTTCGCAGCCGTGGACCGTTTTCTGGAGGACCTTCCCGTTGATCTCGAAGAGGGACGCTACGTCGACGACGCCCTCCCCCACCTCCGCTTCGGAGACGATGATTTCGACCTGGCCCTCTGCTCGCACCTGCTCTTTCTCTATTCCGACGCCCTTTCCTTAGACTTCCACGTGGCGGCCGTTCGGGAGATGTGCCGCGTGGCCGGCGAGGCCCGCGTCTTTCCGCTTCTCGGCGCCAGGTGCGGGGAGGTCTCCCCGCACCTGGCGCCCGCGATCCAACACCTCGGAGAACTCGGCTACGGCGTCGAAAGGCGGAGGGTCCACTACGAGTTCCTGCGCGGCGCGAACGAGATGCTTACGGCCACCGGCCCCTGGCCCCGGCACGGAGCGTCATCGGAGAGTCGGGCGTGATCCCGCGGCCGCCGGGTGGCCCCGGCCGCGGCCCCTCCCTACCGGCCGGAAGACCTGAACTCGGTAACCTCGGCGTCCACCCACTCAGCCCCGTGGAAGCGGGCCACGCTCACGCGGTTGTGGCCGTCCTCGACGAAGTAGTCCCCGTCGATGCCGAGGAGGGTAACGGGGGGCAACTCGGCGCCCGTCCGGTAGGCCCGGTCTATGCGCTTCCACCGTTCCGGCGAGGCGCCGCGTAGCGGCATGAAGGCATCGTCGAAAAGCTCGTGTTTGCCGGCGCTGCCGACTATGCGGGAGACCACGACCGTGCTCCTGCCCCTGCGAAAGCCGCCGTACGCGCCCCTTGTCCCCCGCTCCTCGTCGAACGAGAGGAGCTTGCCCGTACCAGGCGACCCGCCCAGGCGCCTCCTGATGGCGTGCAGCCGCGCCCTGCGCCTCGCGACGCTGAACTCTCTCTCGACCTGCTCCGCCAGGCTCATCAACTCGACCATCGCCGCCACCCCTTGCTCGCGGCTCGGGTTCATTAGAATTTTACCCCGCAGGCTGGCCGGAAGCCTGGTCTTTTTGGCGTCTTTGGGGGCTTCGCGCGGTGAGGAGGAGTCCCGAGACCGGGATGGCGACGGCGCCCGCGCCTACCGCCCGTCTAGCCGCCTGGACATGACGATGCTCGTCGGCGCGTACCCGGCCGCCTCGTAGAGCGCCCTGGCGGCGCCGTTGTGCCCGAAGACGTGCAGTTCGATCCTGCCGGCTCCGAGCTCGGCCGCCCGCTTCTCGGCGGCCTCGAGCGTCCCGGTGGCGTACCCCCGGCGCCTGAATGGGGCGAAGATCTCGATGTCGTAGATCCAGACGCCGCGGCTCGGGCCCTGGTCCTGGACCGCGAACCACAGGGTACCCACATCCTCGACGGTGGAGGCGTCCCTGATCTCGTACAAGAAGTGATTCTTGGTGCTCGTCCCTTCCGGCAGCAATGCGTCGAGGTCGGCCCGCGCCCGGCTCGGGGCCTCCGCGGGCGACCAGACACCGGCGTCGACCTTGTCCCTGGCGTAGTGCTTCGCGAGGTGCGCCCTGAAGGCGGGGAAACGTTCTTCGGGAATCGGCGTCAGATCAACCACGGCGTGCTCCCTCCCGTTCGCGGAACGCGACTACTCGGGGGACCCGGAGAGCTCGAGCACGGCGAGTTCCACCTGCAGCCCGTCGCCCAGGCTGTTGCCGCCCTTGAGGCCGCTCTCCAGGGCGAGGACCGTGGCGAGCGCCCGTTCGAGGTCCCGCTCGTCCAGCTTGCGGCTCTGCTCCGAGAGCTTGCGTGCCACGAAGGGCGGGACCTTGAGGTCCCTGGCGACCTCCGGCTGCGGCACGCCCCGCTCGAACAGGGCGCGGGCGCGGGCCACGAGGCGAAACTGGCGCCGCACCATGAACGTAAGGCGCAGGGGCGGCTCGCCGCCCGCGACGAGCGCCTCGAGGAGCTCGATTGCCCGGCCCCGCTCCCCCGCGGCGAGGGCGTCCACGAACGCGAATATGTTGGACTGCACGTCGGGCGGACAGAGTAGGTCCACGTCCTCGCGCGTGGCCCTCCCTTCCCCCACGTAGAGGGCAAGCTTCTCCGTCTCCCGGACCAGGCGCATCTTGTCGCCGGAGACGCGTTCCGCGAGGTCCTCGGCAACGTCGTCGGGGAGGTCGAGGCCCAGCTTCTTCGCGTGGCCCACGAGCCACTTGACGAGCGCCCGGCCCGTGGGTTGCTTGAAGTCGTGGACCTCGCCGTTCTTCTTCGCCGCGGTGAGCAGCCTCTCCCGCGCCCCGAGCTTCTTCCCGATGAGCAGCATGTCCGCGCCCTCTGTCGGGGCCTGCAAATAGTCAACGATCACGGCCTTCTGGGCGGCGTTCCACGCGTCCAGGTTCCTTACAACCACGAACGGCCCCTCGCCGAACAGGTCGAACGAGTTGCACGCCGAGACGACGGCCTGCGGGGACGCGGCCGAGGCGTCGAACGACTCGGCCGCCCGGCCCCGGCGCAGCTTCTCCACGCCGCGCGCCTTGCGCTCCTCGTCGTCCCCGAGCAAAAGGTAAACACCCACGCGCGTATTGTAGCTGTAAGCGGTCAGCTTTCAGCTACTAGTGGCTTCCCGAAAGAGGCTGGTGCTACCCTTTCAGGGTCGGCTGCGATGATGCCCGGCTCGGAGTGCGCCGATGCGAACTCGTGACGACGAGTCGGCTACGCGCGCCGCGGCGAAGAGCTGTCACGGGTCGAAGGCGGTACGTCCTGCGCCCACAGACCATCTCCCTCGAGCCAAGAGCTGAAGGCTGGTACCTGACCGCTGACAGCTACAAACTCCCCGAGCCGACGAGGACGAGCCAGAGCGTCGTCCAGACGAGCAGGAGGGCCGCCCACAGCGGGCGTGTCTCTTCGCGGAACCTCCTTTCGGCGGCGACGATGGGGGCGCACGCGACGTAGAAGAGGGCTACAAGGAGAGGCGTCACGCCTGGGGTCGTGGCGGTGGCGAAGGGGAGTGAGGCGGCGAAACGGGCGACGCCTATCAGGACGGCCACGAGGGCGCCGTTGCAGGCGTTCAGGGGGTAGGCCAGGGCCGGTGCCAGGTTGCCGATGAGAGAGCCGAGGAGGCCGAGGGTAAGGATGGGGCCGGAGATGGGGACGGCCACAAGGTTCGTAAGGACGCCAACGGTCGAGACCTCCCCGAAGGTGGCGGCGACGATGGGGGTGGTTGAGATCTGGGCCGCCAAGGAGACCGAGAGCAGGCCAGACAAGGCGCGCGGCGGGTCCTCGAACGGCCCGAGCACGGTCTTCCTTACGAGGGCGTCGAGCGGCTCCCTTAGCAGGAGGATGCCGAAGACGGCGGCGACGGAGAGCTGGAAGCCGGTGCTGTAGACGAGGAGCGGGTTGTAGGCGAGGACCGCCGCGAGCATGGTCGTCATGAAGTGCAGCGAGGATACCTGGCGCCCGAGCGGCCCCGCCGCCAGCACGAACGTCGCCCCCACCCCGGCCCGTATGGCTGATGGCGGGGCGCCCGCGACCACGATGTACAGCCACGCGAGCAAGATCGTGATGCCGGCCCGGGCGTTCGGCGGCACGGCCGCGAGGCGCAGGCAGAAGAACACCACCGCGGCCAGGACGGCGACGTGCTGGCCCGAGATCGCCAGAACATGGGTGACCCCGCTTCTCTGGAAGGCGACCTCGAGCTCCTCCGGGATGAGGGAGCGGTCGCCGAGGACCATGCCGCGCACGACGGCGGCCTCCGTTGGCCTGAGGCCGTGCCCGAGGGCCGCGTCCGTGCGTCGGTGGACCAGGCCGATCCAACCCCGCCCCTCCCCGACGGGGTAAACGCCCGCCGCCTCCACGACAGCGCTTATCCTCTTCGTCGAAAGGTACCTGGCGTAGTCGAAGCCGTCCTCGCCGACCTCGGGGAGCGAGATCTCCCCGTCCACCCTGACCCTGTCGCCGACACCGACGCTCAAATCCCCGGCGAACACCTCGACCCCGCCGCCCCTCAGCACCTCACGCCCCTCGTGCCACAGGTGCTCGACCCGGACGTCCGCCCTGTACCCGTAACCGCTCTGCATCGGCGGCGACGCCACCTTGCCCACGATTATCACCTCGCCCGGCTCCAGCCCGGCGAGCTCCTTCAGGGGGTTTGGGGCGCCAGCGTGGGCAAACGCGATACAGACCCCGCCAGCCACGAACAGGGGCGCCATCACCGCCATCGGGCGCCACCCTTCTGGCACGAGACCCCGCCACACGAGCGCCCCGAGGGCCACGACGCCGCCGGCCGCCACGGCCGCCGGGGCCAGGGCCGGCGCGACCGTGCCCACGACGACGCCGAGCGCGAGGGCGAGCGCCCACAGGTCGAGGCGGACCACGGGGCGCAGGTCAAGGCGGGGGCCCCTCCCCGGCTCAGACGGTAGCAAACGGTTCGATCTTCTGGATGGTCGTCGGGCCGATGCCGGGGACGGCCTCTAGCTCGTCGACCGCCGTGAAAGACCCGTTCGCCCTCCGGTACTCGACGATGGCCTCAGCCGTCGCCGGCCCAACCTCGGGCAGCTCGTCGAGCTCTTCGACGTCGGCGATGTTTATGTCCACCTTGAGCGAGCCCCCGGACTCGGCCGCCACCTCCTCCAGCGAGGCCGTGTAGACGACCTTCGGCGCGCTCTCAGATACCCGCGACGCGTAGACCGCGCCGCCTGCCAACACCGCGACGACCGCCACGGAGACGAGCAGCCGCGGGCCGTAGGTCCGCCACCAACCGGAACCGGGGCCCTCCGAAGCCCCCGACCCCCGCGTCGCGGTCTCGAAATCCATGCCCGTCATGGGAGGATTTTCGGACGTGGCGAGGGAAGGTTTTAGGCTCTAGGTTTAGGTAGGTTCGTGCGGGGACTGTTCAGGGGCTTACGGCGCGGGCGAAACGGAGGGCGATCCTGACGGCTGAAACCCGACACCTGGAATGGTGGAGCCGAGGGGGGTCTAACCCCTAACCTCCGCTACCAGGCGCATCCGACGGCCTCCTTCTAGGTCGAGGTTCGTCCACTCTCAGGGCACTTGAGAACTCAAGAAGGGTGCTCCCAGCACGATATCTGGGTGTTCTGGCGCCGGCCGAGCCGCGCTACGCTCTCTCGATACGGTCGAGCGCCTCCCACTTCGCGGCCGACGGGTCCTGTGCGGGAGGGTGGACACCGGGAGGCAACTCGAGCCGCAGGCCCGCCTCCCGGTCGACGGAGAGCTCGCCGCTTGCCAGACGGAAACCGAGGACGTGGCCGCCGGCGCTCCTGTCTTCGGCGATGAAGTGGAAATGGTAGCCGGGGACGTTCAGGCCATGGGCGCAATCGGGGCAGCAGAGACCCACGAGGCTGCCGGGTACGCCGCGCAGCTCGAAGGTGGGCTGGTGCTTGACTGCCTCGCTGAGGGCCGGGTACGGTTTGCGTTGGCCGGGGACGCTCCGCGTCTTGACGCGCTCGAAGCGGCCGTCGAGGCGGACGGCGCAGCACGCGGCCCCCTCGCCGACGAGCCGTTCGAGGTAAGCGCAGCAGCGGTCGAAGTCCGTCGGCGCGGCGAGCGTCCGGTAGATGTTCGGCTCGAAGGAGGCGACGACGGCGAACGGCGTCCGCGCCCGAGGGTCGATCTCGTACGCCCTTCCATCCGACTTTATCTGGAAGAAGCCGCCATCGAGGGCGACCATATCCCCGTCGAGCGCCTCGAGTGTCCCCAGGCCAACGCCCTGCTTTGGCCGCGCGAGCGCGCGTGCGCCGACGCCCCTTCCATCCAAGCCGGGGCCGCGCCCTCGCTCCCCTCGCTCCCCTCGCAGCTACCATGCCCGAAGGATGGCGCGGGGTCGACAAGCCCGCGCCCGTCCGGCCCACATGCTTGGAGGCATCTTGTACGAACCCGGTTCAGGAGAGGCTTGCGGGCGGGGTTAGGTGCGGCATGAACGGGGTGCCCTGCGCCCGCCTCTTCCTCCTTCTTTCCCCGCTACCATCCCAGAGAAGGGCGCCGGCTCCCCCTCAGTCGGCGTCCTCCCACACGGCAGCCTCGACCTCGAAGGGGTCGGCCCCCGCGGCGCCGAAGGCGGCGACGAAGGAGCGATCGGGCCTGAGCACGATCAGCAGGCCCGCCCGATGCTCGACGCGGTACCCGAATGGCAGCCCAATCTCTTGCCGCTCACGCTCTACCAGCATCAGCCCGAACGACTAACGGCGATGTGCTCGTCGACCGCGTCCAGGTTGGGAAGCCAGAACAACTCCAAGCGCCCGTCTTCCATCAGGACGTCCACCGCCGCGTGCTCGGATTGGCCCCAGCATTTCTGCACGGTGCCGAGCATGCCGGCGAAGTCGGTCTTCCAGTGACCTTCCCTCACCCGCACCACCGTGCCCCTACGTGCATCGTACGGTTTCAAGGTACGCACCTTTCCCACATCTCCCTTGGGGCCAGGGGCAGCACCTCCAGCCTCAACATTTCTCTCTCCCAGCGACCACCCCTTGAAAGTAGGGCACCAGGCGCGTTAACCGCCACGCCAGGGTCAGTTCGTGGAAAAATCTCGGACCGCATCCAATTCGTAGAACCAGAACAACTCCGTGTGGCCGTCCTCGAGACGCACGTCCAGGGCCGGGTGGTCGGGATGGCCCCACTTTTGCTCGACCGTGCCGACCATGCCGCACAACGCCTCCCTGCGGTTCCCTTCCCTCACCCGCACCGCCGTGCCTTTGTGCGCCTCCTGAGCTTGCATGGGGTTGCAACCTCCTTCGAGGCCGGGACTGGATAGAGTCCTCTGGCCCCGACCGCCATTCTTCCAAGTACGGCAGTGTGATAGAAATCACACCTACTCCAGATCCTACACCCAAAAATGTACCTTGTCTACAACTTTCGGACCATATCTCGATGTTTAATCGACATTTCACAAAGTGCGTCGGGCTCGGCTCCAGTTCCCATTTCGACGCACTGATTTCACTGTGCTGCGCTCCCCGGCATGGACGGATCAGCACACAGAATCTGCAACGTTACAAGCCGGGGCGCCCCCTCAAACCAGTTGGGCCATCACGAGATGAGCGGCGATATCGGCGAGCGTCGGAGCGTGTCCAAGGTAGAAGGTCCCTTAGGGACCATTAAGTATTACTCGAACGAAAACACCCGCTAAGACATTCACCTGTTTCTAACCCTTTTGTCCTACTTTTTATTCGTATCTCGCACAACATCAGGTGCTTTTCACGAGTCTGCGAACGACGTGGACTGTCCTAGTTGGGACACATCAAAGGGATATATGGTGGAAGATTGGGCGTCGATGCCGCAAAGCAGGCGAAAGATATGGAAGAGGTGCGGCGGCGAGGACAGGATGCAGCCGTGCAGAATTTGGAGCAGATGGGGGGACCCCGCCATTAATTGTCCGGCGTGTGCGTGCCGCTAGCCTGGCAGTAACGGCGCCGCGTTTGGGGCACCCTGTCCTGGGTAAGCACGAAGAAGATAGTAGCAATGAGATCAATCAGGCTACCGAGGGAGAAGCGGGATGAAGGCGCTGGCGTGGCACGGCAAGCGGGACGTCCGAGTAGACAACGTGCCCGACCCGACGATACAGGAGCCCACCGACGCGGTGATCCGCGTCACGACCACGGCGATCTGCGGCTCCGACCTCCACCTCTACGAGGTCCTCACCCCGTTCATGCCGGAGGGGCTCATCCTCGGCCACGAGCCGATGGGCGCCGTCGAGGAGGTCGGAAGCGGGGTCACGAACCTCTCTGTCGGTGACCGGGTCGTCATCCCCTTCCAGGTCTCCTGCGGCCACTGCTTCATGTGCGAGCGGGGGCTTCAGACCCAGTGCGAGATCACCCAGGTGCGCGAGGAGGGCATGGGGGCCGCCCTGTTCGGCTACACCAAGCTCTACGGGAACGTGGACGGCGGGCAGGCCGAGCACCTGCGCGTCCCGCAGGCCCAGTACACCCACATCAAGGTGCCCGAGGGCCCGCCCGACGAGCGGTTTGTCTACCTCTCGGACGTCCTGCCG
>DATFPF010000173.1:0-5188 GCA_035264945.1 Rubrobacter sp. | reverse complement strand
TGGGGGAGATGATCGGGAACCACCGCTGCGCGGAGCTCGTGACGGCCGCCAGGCACAGTTACGAGGTGGCGGCGAACTGGAAGATCCTGGTGGAGAACTACCACGAGTGCTACCACTGCTCCTCCATCCATCCAGAGCTCTGCAAGGTTAGCCCGCCCAAGAGCGGCGAGGACCACGAAGCGCGGGGGGCCTGGATCGGTGGCTCCATGGAGCTCGGGGATCACGCCGAGACCATGTCGCTCACCGGCGAGAGCTTCGCCCCGATGCTGCCGCACCTGACGGCGCTCCAGGAGCGAGAAGTGTACTATTATCAGCTCTTCCCGAACCTGCTCATTAGCCTCCACCCGGACTACGTGATGACCCACCGCCTCAGGCCACTGGCTCCCGACAGGACCGCCGTGGAGTGCGAGTGGTTGTTCTCGAGAGAGGCGGTCGAGTCCGAGGGGTTCGATCCTACGTACGCGAGCGAGTTCTGGGACATCACCAACGGGCAGGATTGGGGAGCTTGCGAGGGCGTGCAGAGTGGCGCTTCTTCGCGCGGTTACCGGCAGGGGCCACTATCACCCGATGAGTCGTCGTCGGGCAAGTTCGTTGCCATGGTCGCCCGAGGGTATCTCGAGGGTGGGGTTACGCAGATACCGGACTGGATCCCCCCGGAGCGTAGCTCCGAGTCGATAGGCTAGAGTGCCAGCGGTCGCGTCTTCCGAGCGTCGCGCCGGATGTGTTCGCCCATAGGTTCGACGAGGGCGTCGACCGCCACGCATCCGTGCGGGCCGACGATCACCGGGTTGACGTCGAGGGCGCCGATGAGATCTCCGAGGTCCATGGCCAGCAAGGAGAGCCGCGATAGAGCGCTGGATAGCGCGTTCACGTCCGCCGGCGGTGCGCCCCTGACCCCGTCGAGCAGTGGACGGGCGGCGAGCCGGTCGATGAGCCTCGAGGCCCTTACCCTGTCTAGGGGCGGCAGGCCGAGACGCCGGTCGCCGAGCGTCTCGATCAGGACGCCGCCGGCGGCGACCATCACCAGCGGGCCGAACTGGGGGTCGTGCGTCACCCCGAGCGCCATCTCGACGCCGGGTTCCGCCATCTCCTGTACCGTGACAGCGGGGCCGAGGCGCGTGGACATCTCCTTGTAAGCCGCGGCCAGGGCGTCTTCGTCTCCGATACCGAGCGTCACCCCGCCGAGCTCTGTCTTGTGGGAAGCGGCGGCCGTCTTCAGGACAACTGGGTAGCCGAGGTGCCTGGCGGCGGCCAAAACCCTGTCGAGGTCGGTAGCCGCAGTGGTACGCGCCACAGGCACCCTATAGTCGGCGAGCATCTCGAGGGCGCGGGCCTCTCCGAGGTGTTCCCCCACGGCCAGAACTTCGCGCCAGCGCCGTACCGTTTCCCGCGGCACCGGGTCAGGGGGCATGGGGGGCGGCAGTGCACCGGTGTCGCGCAGCTCGAAGAGGTGCTTGAAGGCGCGCAGTCCCGAGGTGACGTCTTCGAGCACGGGGATACCGGAGGAGCGCAGACGGGCTGCGGCGCTCTCCTGGATCGCGCTCGTGATCCCGCAGACCACCGCGAACGGCTTCTGTGTCGAGGCCCAGACCCGCTCCGCCGCCCAGGCGTGGCCCCGTTCGGCGCGGTCGCTGTGCAGATCCACCACGTAGGCGAACGTCCCCGTGTCGAGGTCATCGGCCAGATACCTGGAGCAGTCCAGAAAGATGTTGTAGGGATCGTTGTCCGTGCCCCAGGCATCCAGGGGGTTGACGGCAGGCAGGCCAGGCTCCAGCCGCGCAGCCACGGCCCCGAGGGTCTCTTCGGAAGGCCTGGCGAGGGGTACTTCGAGGTCAGCCGCTGCGTCGACCAGGTGCGCCCGCTCTCCGCCGGAGTCGAGGATCGCGGCGAGGCCTCCCGGCGCGGCGCGGCGCCCCGCCCCGAGTAGCTCCACGAGGTCAGCCATCTCGTTGAGCGTCCCGACGCGGGCCACGCCGTAAGCGTCGAACAGGGCCTCGTAGGCGGCGTCGTCGCCGGCCAGCGCGCCGGAGTGGGCCGTGATGAGCCGGCGGGAGGTGGGCGTCCGCCCGACCTTCAGCGCGACGACAGGCACGTCCCGCTGTGCCGCAGTTTCCAGCGCCAGTCTGAAACCCTCGGGGTCCCTTATCGTCTCCAGGAACAAGGAGATCACCCGTGTCGACTCGCGTTCGAGGGCGTAGAGCATGTAATCGGCCATCGTGGTAGTCAGCTCTTGCCCCGGGGAGATGGCGAGGTTGAAGCGTATCCCCCTCTCTGCGTGCAGCAGCGCGGTAAAGGCGGATCCGGAGTGGGAGATCCAGGCGACGTTCCCGGACTCCAGATCCGCGCGCTCCTCGAAGGCCAGGACGCGCAGCCCGCGCTCGACATCAGCAAACCCCATGCAGTTGGCGCCGCAGACGGCCATACCAGCCTCGGCCGCGATGCTCCTGAGCCGCTCGGTCAGCGGGGGGTCGCCCGGCGGGTCCTCGAGCGCGCTCGCGAAGACGACGACGCCCCGTGCGCCGCAGCGGGCCGCCTCCTCCATCTGCCTCTCCAGCCGCCGGTTGCCCACGCCAAGCAGCACCAGATCCGGGACGAAAGGCACCTCCCTAAGCGAAGAAAAACAGGCGATGCCCTCCACCTCGTCGTATTTGGGGTTGACCGCCGCCGCCTCGCCGGAGAAGCCGCCGATGATGAGCTGTCTTACCATGTGGTAGCCCGGCGAGTCGAACTTCGGACTCGCGCCGACGACAGCGACGGAACGCGCCTCCAGCATGGCGCGCAGGGCATCGTTCGCGGCCACTGTGCTATCCGCGGTTGCGCAGGGTCAGGCGTTCCTTGAGGCTCTCCCTGCGCCGGTCGCGTCGGATCTCCCGCACGCAGTTGTACGCCGGGATGGCGCACACCCCACCGCCGGCGTGGGTGGCAGAGGAGGCCTGGTAGAGGCCCTGTATCGGGGTGCGGTAGTCCGCATAACCGGGAGCCGGCCGCATGTGGAAGAGCTGCTCGGCGGAGAGCTCGCCGTGGAAGATGTTGCCCCCGACGAGCCCGATGTCCTGCTCCATGTCGTAAGGCCCGAGCACCTGGCGGTGCAGGATCGCCCCCTTCAAGTTCGGCGCCAGCTCACCGTAGCCGTCGATCACCCGGTCCGCGTAAGCCTCGAGCTCTTCCCTGTGGGGCTCCTCGGACCATTCGTGCGGGACCCATTGCGTAAAGAGCGACATTATATGGTACTCCTCGGGGCAGAGCGTGCGGTCGAACACCGTGGGTATGACGCCGTCGGAGAACGGCCGGCGCGCCGGCTCCCCACGCCGCGCGTCCTGGAAAGCCTCCTCGATGTAGTCGATGGAGTGGGCCAGCTCTATGGCCCCGCCCAGGTGCTCCCCCGGACCGGGGTCGGCGGTGAAGTCGGGTAGCTCCGAGAGGGCCAGGTTGATCTTGACGACCCCGCTGCGCGAGTTCCACCGCTCGATGTTGCCGACGAAGTCCTCGGGCAACTCTTCCCTCCCTAGCTGCTCCAGGAACGTGATCCTCGGGTGCGTCGCCGCCACCACCAGATCTGCCGTAAGCACCTCGCCGCCCTCGAGCATCACGCCCGTTACGCGCCCGTCTCTCTGCAAAATGCGCCCGACCGGGGAGTTGGTCCTTACCTCCGCGCCGAACGTCTCCGCCGAGCGCTTCAATGCATCGGAGACGGCCCCCATCCCTCCCCTGGGATATCCCCAGGAGCTGAGGCCGAGGCCGGCGTCCCCGATCTCGTGGTGCATCAAGACGTACGCCGTTCCCGGGGTCGCCGGACCGGCCCACGTCCCGATAATGCCGTCGACCGCCATCGCGCCCTTTATCTGCGGCGACTCGAACCAGTCGTCGAGCAGGTCCCAGGCGCTCATCGTCATCAGCCTGGTGAGCTCGCCCACCCGTGGCACGTCGAGACCCCGCATCCGCCACGCCAGCTTCAGCTGATCCAGGAGGTCCAGGGGATGCCTAGAGCCTATCCTGGGCGGCGTAGTCAGCAGTAAAGGCTCCAGGATCGCCGCCAGCTCTCCTAACCACTTCCGCCACTCCCCGTACGCCTCCGCGTCCTGGCGCGAGAACCGCGCGAGCGCCTCGTAGTCCTCTTTGGCGTCCACCCCGGTCATGATCAGGGACCGCCCATCAGGGAAAGCGTAGTAAGAAGGCCCCATCGGATACACCTTGTACCCGTGATGCTCCAGACGCAACTCGTCGATGACGCGCCGGGGCATCAAACTCATCACGTACGAGTAGGTGGTGACGTTGAACTCCGGGGCCTCCTTCCACGGCGCGTCGGTCGTGGCCGCCCCGCCGACCTTGTGACGGGCCTCGAGCACCACCGTCTTTAGCCCGTCGCGGGCGAGATAGGCCCCCGCGGCCAACCCGTTGTGCCCCCCGCCGATGACTATGGCCTCGTACCCGCCCCTCATCGCCTCTCCTTTCGAATATGTGCGACTGCTTCTTAAACCACTGTTCAATGTAGCATCCCGCCTTTACGGTGGCAAGACATTTCTTTCCGGTCGCGGATTGCCGGTACTTGTGGACCAGAGCGAGAGCTTATGCTATCGTTGCCCATTAAATAATCGTTCACAAGTTTGGATGTAGAGTGTGGGAGGAGAATGGCGGCCAGGCCCAAGTTGACGCAGAAGCGCCGCACGCAGATGCTGGAGGCGGCCATGGAGGTGATCGCGGAGCGGGGGCTCTGCGACACGCGCATCGCTGATGTGGCGGACAGGGCGGGCCTGAGCCCGGCCCTGGTTGTGTACTACTTCGGGTCCAAGGAGTCGCTTCTGACCGAGGCGCTCGCCTATGCGGAGGACCTCTTCTACATAGAGGCTTTCCGGGAGCTTACGGGCATCGAGGGCGCATCGGGGCGGCTGGTACGGCTGATAGAGCTGGCCTGTCCGCCGGTGGTGCAACGCGAGGCCGACGACTACTGGACGCTGTGGGTCGAGTTGTGGTCGCGGGCTCTGCGCAACGAGGAGGCGGCCCGCAAGCGCGAGGCGCTCGAGCGCCGCTGGCGCAACACCATCGCCGAGGTGGTAAGGGAGGGCCAGAGCTCTGGCGAGTTCGGGCCCAGTGATCCCGAGCGCTTCGCTACGTACCTCTCCGCGCTCATGGACGGCCTCGCGCTGCAGGTGCTGTTCGGGGACCCTGCGGTGAGCGGAGAACTGGCCAA
>DATFPF010000172.1:0-75233 GCA_035264945.1 Rubrobacter sp. | reverse complement strand
GCGGCACCTGCTGTATATTGCTAGAGAGGGTGCCACCGCACGGGGCGGTTTGAGTGAGGGGGAGGTGAGAGCGCATAGGTATCGTGGCGTTGGTAGTGGTGGGGCTCATAGCGGGCGTCCTGGCAAAGTGGGTCATGCCGGGGCCTGATCCCGGTGGCATCATAATCACCATTTTGATCGGCATCGCCGGGGCATTTGTTGGCGGTTTCATCGTCCAGAGGGTGTTCGGGGGGCCGCCGATGACCAGCATAGGCATAGGTTCCATCCTGGTCGCCACCCTCGGAGCGGTGCTCTTGCTGGCCGTCTACCGGCTCATTACGCGCCGGGCGGTGTAACACAGGCCATACGGACAGAGACATGAACCATCGAAAGGAGAAAAGATGACCGAGCAGAGTGGAACGGGTGGCGGGCCGCTTCAGACGGAACGCGGCAACACCACCATCGCTGACAGCGTGGTCTCCAAGATAGCTGGCATCGCGGCGCAGGAGGTGGACGGCATCCGGATGGGCAGCGGCGCCTCGCAGACGGCGAGCAACCTGCTCGGCTCCATAACCGGAAGCGGCGGCGGCAGCCAGACGCAGGGCGTCTCCGTCGAGGTGGGCCAGGAAGAGGCCGCGGTCGACCTTACGCTAACGGCCGAGTACGGCAAGTCGATCCCCCAGCTCGCCGAGGCCGTTCGGCGCAACGTGACGAACCGGGTCGAGAGCCTGGTCGGGTTGCGGGTGACCGAGGTCAACATCACGGTCCAGAACGTCTTCTTCCCGCAGGCCGAGCAGGAGCAGGAGCGCCAGCGGCAGATAGAGCAGCAGCAGCGGGAGCAGCAGGCGCAGGAACAGCAGCGGGTCCAGTAGGCAGACGGCCAAAGAGGAGCCTGGGAGATCTTGGCAACAGACATACAGCTAGCGAGGGCCGCCTCCGTGGCGGCCCTCGCCACGGAAGGGGTCCACGCTATGGGCCGCGGTCGGTACGTCGAGGCCGCCACGTACGACGGCCCCGAGAAGGTCTCCGGCGTGGTGGTCACCCCGGACGAGGTGCAGGTCCACGTCGTAGTTCGTTGGCCGCTGCCCAGGCCCATCCCCGACATAGCCGACAGCATCATCGAGCGCGTCGCGCCGGAGGCCGGCGGGCGTAAGACCACGGTCATGGTCGACGACCTGGAGGTGGGCGCCGATGAGGATCTTTAACCGGATCGTCGTAATCCTGCTCCTCGCGGGCCTCTTCGTGCTAGGCGTCTACTCGATAGCCTACGCCTTCAACCTCTTCGGCAAGAACCTGACATCGCTCATCGACCCGATCAAGTCCTTCGGTGCGGGCGCGCAGGGCTTTATGCGTGGCGTCGAGTCGGGCAACCTCCCGGCGCTGACGATACTCTTGCTGGTCCTGATAGCGCTCCTCGGCCTGATCCTGCTCGCCCTCGAGCTGAAGCCCCGCACCCCAAGCCGGGTGAGGATGGACAAGGGGACGTTCGTGACGCGGGGCGTGGTGCAGGAGGAGGTGTCCAGGGCGGTGGAGCAGTCCCCCGACGTGCTGGGCCACTCGGTGAAGGTGGGGGCGCAGCGGAGGTCCGGGGCCCAGGTAGACCTCGAGGCGCGGGTACGTCGCGGCGAGGACACGAGCGCCATACAGAGGAGCCTGCGCCGCCAGGTGCAGGAACATCTGGGCGGCAAGGGGTTGCCCGTCAGCAAACTCAACGTCAAGACCGTCGAGGCCGACCCGCGGCAGACAAAGACGAGGGTGCAATGAACGCTTTCAACCGCCTCATCCTGCTGGTCGTCGCCCTGCTCCTGATCGCGATCCCGGTGCTGCTCTTGCTCGTTGCCTTCGGGGTACTCTCCGCCGGCATCCTGGCGCAATACACGGGCTACAACGCGGCGATTCAGGCCATAAACGGCCTCTCCCCTTCGGTTCTCACCACGACCGTGCGGACCATCATCGCGGTGGTCGGGGCGCTCGTGGCGCTCATCGCGCTGCTCTTGCTGCTGCGGGAGCTCACCTTCGGGCGCAGGCTGACCAGGAGCACCGTCATGGACGACACCCCTGGCAGGGAGACCGTCATCACAGCCGGCGCCGTGAAGACCCTGGCCGACGGCGCCGCGAGGGAGGCGGGCGCGCAGGGCCCGTCGACCTCGCTCTCCTCGGACAAGGGCGTCTACAACGTCTCCAGCCGGATCAAGGTCCCCGAATCGGGCAACGTCACCGAGGTGGCGACGCGCACCAGGGAGAACGTCCGCAGGGTTCTTGACGAGCAGGGCGTGCCCGTCAAGAACGTCGAGGTTACCGTACAGGGAACCGCTTCTTAGTGAAAGGAAGGTAGGAGATGACCACCTGGACCAACAAACAATGGGGCGCGGTGATCGGGGCGCTCGTCCTGTTCTCGATGTTTCTTATCGGGTTCGAAGAGACCCTGGTCGTCGTGCTGTTCGGCGTCGTAGGCTACTTCGTGGGCAAGTACCTCGACGGGGAGATAGACCCCGAAGACATCCGCGCCAGGGCGCAGGGGCGCCAGTAGGGGTATTCGAATTCACTTCGCGTAGGAACCTCCTCTATATACACTGCCGGCACACGCCCCACCGGAGTAGGAGAATAGTCTGATGCAGACCCTCTGGCTGACGCTAGGCACCCTGAGCTTTATCGCGGCGACGGCGTTCTTCGTCTTCCTCATGACCCGGGCGCCGCAGGGCAGCCGGCACTTCTTCGTCATCACGGCGGCCATCACGGCCGTTGCCGCCTTCTTCTACCTTACGATGACGACGGGCGCCACGGCAACCCTCGTCGAGGGCCGCATCTTCTACTTCGGCCGCTACATCGACTGGGTGATAACGACCCCCCTCCTGCTGCTCGACCTGGCGCTCCTGGCCCTGCCCAACTGGCGCCGCAACGTCGGCCTGATAGGGGGCCTGATCGCCCTCGACGTCTTCATGATCCTGACCGGCCTGCTCGCGGGCCAGAGCACCTCGGAGTTCGCCAGGGGCTTCTGGTTTATCGTGAGCACGATAGCGATGGTCGTCCTCCTTTACCTCGTCTACACGCAACTGTTCGCCTCGGCCCAGAACCAGCCCGGCAGCGTGCAGCAGATCTTCCGCACGCTGGCGCTGCTGACCATCGTGCTGTGGTCCCTCTACCCAATCGTGTGGCTACTTGGCACGGAGGGCTTCTCCGTGGCCAGCTCTACGGTGGAGGTGTTCCTCTTCCTGATCCTGGACATCCTCGCCAAGATCGGGTTCGGCTTCCTGCTCCTCACCAACCGCGAGGCCCTCGGCCAGGCCGGCGGCGGGGGCGGCGCGCCGGCCCAGGCAAGCAGGGTCCGCTAGAACCCCGCCAGAACTGAACCGCAACGGCGGGGCCTTCCGGGGCCCCGCCGTTCTCTGTGCCCGCGGTCGCGGACGACCCCTGGAAACCAAGAGTGATGTGCGCTAGCTTTGTGGTGTGGGGAAGAGAGTCGGCGCCAAGGCGGGAGGCTTCGCGGAGAGGGCGAGGAGGCTCCGACGCCGCGCAGAGTGGTCGGCCGTTATCCTGGTCCTGCTCTCCGTGCCGGCCCTGTGGCTCCTTGTCCAGCAGATAGGCCCGGAGTCCGTCTCCGCCGTGGCCAGGCCCGCCCCACAGGAGATCTCCCCCCCGAAAGCGCCCGAGGCAGCCCAGGACGAGAACGTCGGGGGCGACGAAGTCCAGGACGAGGACGTCGGCAAGTGCGACGACCCGAGGGTACTGGTGGACAGGGAACACGCCCTGCCGGCGGACTACGCGCCGGACGACCTCGTCTCACTGCGGGGGCTCGGGATCCCGGTTCTCGGCAGGGACGCGCTGCTCCGGCGCGAGGCGGCGGGGAACCTCGAACGCCTCGTGGCGTCAGCGGCGGCCGCCGGTGAAGATCTGACGGTGGCCTCGGCCTACAGGTCCTACGAGGACCAGCGCGCCTCGTACGCAAGGCTCGTCAGCATATTCGGCAGGGACGCGGACAAGACAAGCGCCCCGCCAGGCCACAGCCAGCACCAGCTCGGGACCGCGGTTGACTTCACCAACGGCTTCGTCGGCTACGAGGTGCGGCAGAGCTTCGGGAGGACGAGCGCCTCCCGGTGGCTCCAGGAGCACGCCCACGAGCACGGCTTCGTTCTGGCGTATCCCCCCGGAAGGGGGAAGGACACGGGGTACCACTGGGAGCCGTGGCACTACCGTTACGTCGGCGCCGAGAACGCGCGGCGCGTCAGGGAGGGCCCGCTAGATCTGCAAGGCTACCTGAACCAGGAAGGCGTGATGCCGAGTTGCTAGCTAAGCACAGGTAGGAGCCGGCTGGACCACGCCCGTCCGGGCGGTTATGCTGCGCTCATGGATAACGTTGCGGCATGGAAGCGGCTCGAAGGCTGGAGAGAAGACCCGTCTTCGGTGGCGATCCTCACCGACATAGACGGAACCCTCGCCCCCATCGTGCCCACGCCTGACCTCTCCGAGGTGTCAGAGGAGCTTCGCGGGCTCCTGCGGGAGTTGAGCGGGAAGTACCTACTGGTCGCGGGCATCAGCGGAAGAAAGACCGGGGACGCGCTCGACCTCATCGGGCTGGACGAGGTGGTGTACTTCGGCAACCACGGGTTCGAGATCCTGCGCGACGGCGAGGTCGAGGTGGTCCCGGACGCCCTCCCCTACTTCGAGAAGGTCCAGGAGCTCGAGCGCCGCGCCAAGGAGGAGCTGGCCCCGCTTGGCGCCTTCGTCGAGGAGAAGGGCATAACGGCGAGCATCCACTACCGGAACGCCCCGCCTGAGATCGGCGAGCGGTCCGTTAGTTTCGTGAAGGCCGAAGGAGAACGGCTCGGCCTGCGCGTGACGGTCGGAAGGGGCGTGGTGGAGGCGCGACCCCCCATCCGGGCTGACAAGGGCACAGCCGTCCGAACGCTCGTCGAGGAGTACAGGCCGAAAAAGGCCATGTTCCTCGGGGACGACACAACGGACCTCGACGCCTTCCGCGAGCTCGAGGCGCTGCAGGAAGAGGGGACGCTGGAGGAGATCCTGCGCGTCGGCGTGCGTAGCGACGAGGGCCCGCCGGAGATCGTCACCGAGGCCGACCTGGTCGTTGACAACGTCGAGGGCGTAGGCGAAGTGTTGCGGGCGCTGCGCTAAGGCCGACCCGGCGACTTACCTATGGTCGGGATCTCGTCCGCCCAGCCGTCCGGTCCCCGAACATCCCCAGCAACCATGCCAGGGGGAGGCTCAGATGCACTCCCTCGATAAAGCCCAGGAGGCCTCCCGCCACGGCCGGAAAAGCGGTGTCGTAGAGTATTTCGAGGCCCTGCGGCATCGGTTCCCTCTCGTCGATCAGGACGATCGAGGTGTGCAGGAACACGCCCGAGATCGCCCCTCCGGCGCAGATCGCCACCATCATGAGTCCGCAACGGGCGAAGAAGCTCCCCCGAAGCCCGCGGCCCGCGAGCAGAAGCAGCGCGCCCGAGACGATAAGCGCCGCCAGGACGGCCGAGAGCATGTGGGCTGTGAACATCGGCCCGAACTCGAGCCTCCAGACGAACGGGCCGCCCCACGGACTACTGCCTAGCGTGTTGTACAACAGCGCGTTGGCGAGCCCGGCGACCATCGCCAGGGCCGGCAGGAAGATGCGCACGGTGTTCCCTACCAGTGCCGCTTCCGGTACGCCTCGATGTCTTTTAGCTGCGCCTCGACCCAGTCCTCTATGGTGTTCTCCATGACGGTCTGCCTGAGGCCGTCCGCCCTCTTTTTGCGTTCCTCCTCCGGCATGGTCAGGGCCTCGTGGATGGCGTCGGCCTGCTCGTCGAGGTCGTAGGGGTTGACGGTGAGGGCGTACCCGCCGAGCTCCTCGTGGGCGCCGGCGTACTCGGAGAGGACGAGGACGCCGTCCTTCTCGTTCACGACGGCTGCCTCCTTGGCGACGAGGTTCATGCCGTCGCGGACGGCGTTGACGAGAAGCACGTCGTAGTTCTTGTATGCGGCGACGGAGCGGGGGAAGTTGTCCATCATGAAGAGCTGTATAGGGGTCCAATCTTCCGTGCCGTGCTTCTCGTTGACCTCCTCGGCCGTCCGGCCGACCGCCTCCATGTACGCCGCGTACTCGGGGATGTCGCCGCGCGAGGGCTGGAGCTGGGCCAGGAACGTAACTTGCTCCCTCATCTCGGGGTGGCGTTCGAGCATCCGTCCGTATGCCTCGAAGCCGCGGACGACGTTCTTGGAGAGGTCGGTCCGGTCCACGCGCAGGAGGAGCTTGCCGGGGAGGCCCTTGACGAACTCCTCCTGCTCCAGCACGGCCTCGCTGCCGGCGAGCTCCTCGAACTCCGCTGGGTCAATGGAGATGGGGTAGGCCCGCACCCACACCTCTCGCCCCGCGTACCGGACGGTGCCGTTCTCCGCATCGATGTCTGCGCCGAGTACCCTGGCGGCTGTCTCCATGAAGTTACGGGCGTAGCCCCTCGTGTGGAAGGCGACGATGTCGGCCGAGAGCAGGCTCTCGAGGACGCCGCTCCTCACGTAGTGCGGCAGGACGCCCCACAGGTCGGGTTCGGGCCAGGGGATGTGGACGAAGAGGGAGACGAAGGCGTCCGCGGCACCCTCGGCGAGCTCCTCGCGCACGAAGAGCGGCGTCATGTAGAGCTGGTAGTCGTGGAGCAGGATCGTGGCGTCGGGGCTGTCCCCCACGGTCTCGGCGACGGCCCTCGCGAAATTGCGGTTCACGGGTAGGTAGCCGTCCTCCCACGCCTCCCGCGTGTCGTCGCCGAGGCGCGGCGAGCGGGGCAGGTCGTAGAGGCCGTGCTGGACAAACCAGAGCAGCGGGTTCGCCAGGGTGTTGTACATGAGGTCGTAGGCCGCGTCGTCGTGCTCGACAAAGACGACGCGCAGGTCCTCCACCTCGTAGGGTGCAGGCTCCCTGGCCACCGCGGCGTCCTCCTCGCTCTGGGCCGAGGCGATCCAGACCGCCCCCCCTCCCCGCCTGACCACAGCGTTGAGCGCCGTCACCAGCCCCCCGGCCCCCCGCGAGTGCTCCCTGGCGCCGTCCTCCCCCCGCGAGAACGTCACAGGCCCCCGGTTCGAGACGATAACGGTCGGCCCCATCCTTCCTCCCTTCGGTCATCGCTAGCCTCTCGGCTGGTCAGCATCCCAGCCTGTCAGCTTTTTGGCCCATGGCCGACGGCGCCAACTTGAGGTGTCATGCCTCCCGGCAACCCAGCCTCACAGCCTGTGGCGGAGACCTTCCGCACAGAACAGGGCGTCGTACCGCGGGCCATCATACACCGGTAATGGGAGAAGCTGACAGGCTGGAGCGCTGACCAGCCGAGAGGCTACGGTTCGCGAAGCGAACCGCTAGGCGCCGATCAGCTTGGCGTACAGGGCGAGGTTGTCGCGGAGCTGGCGCGGCATGAGGAAGTGCTCCCTCACGTGCTCCTTGCCCTGGCGTCCTATGGAGCGGGCGAACTCAGGGTCCTTGAGGATCTTGACGCACGCCTCGGCGGCCTCGGGGATGGTGTCCACCAGGATGCCCCCGCCCGCGGCGACCTGCATCGGGATGCCGCCCACCCTGCTCGCGACCATAGGCCGCGCCTTCCAGAGCGCCTCGGCGACCACGAGGCCGAAGCCCTCGCGGATGGACTTCTGGATCACGACGTCCGCTATGGACTGGAAGGCGTTTACCTCTATGGCGCCGACGTTGGTGAGGTTGGAGAACAGGAAGATGTCCTTATCCCCGTCGGCGTAGTTTACGGTCCTGTTCCAGTAGTCCCAGCCCTCGGGGTCGTCGTGGGCCATCGAGCCTATGAGGACGAGCTGGATCCCCGGCACCTCTTCCTTGACGGCCCTGTAGACGTCTATGACCCCCAAGGGGTCCTTCCACGGGTCGAAGCGGGAGACCTGCGTCAGGAAAGGCCGATCCGTGTCGACCCCGAACTGGCTGACGATATAGCGCGAGTCCTCGGCCGAGAGGGCCATGTTCTTGGGGCTGAGCGGGTCGATGGCGGGCGGGATGAGCGTGAGGCCCGGCAGGCTCACGTCGGGCGGGGTGTACTCCGCCATCGTGTAGATCTGGGCGTCGTAGTCCGTGACGAACGGCAGAAGGTAGTCGAGCACCTGCCGGTTCGGGGTGGAGGTGTCTATGTGGCAGCGCCAGATCCAGTTAGTCCGCGGCGAGAGCCCTTCGGCGAAGTGCTTGATGAGGGCCGGCTGCGGGTCGTGCACGAGCACCACGTCCCACTCCTCACCGCTCTCGACCATCGCCGCGGCCGATTGGCGGTTGTACTCCTCGTAGATGGCCCTGCCCTCCACGCTAAGCTCGTACTCGGCGCCCTGCAGGGCGTTGTGGAAGCCCTTGGTGACGTTGAAGAACTGCTCTGCCCCGAACATGATGTCCCACTCGGTCTCGATGCCGACGTCCCGCATGAGGGGCACGAGGGTGTAGAGGATCTCCGCGACCCCGCCGCCGAAGCTCGTGGCGCTGACGTGCAGCACGCGCGCCCCGTCCAGCCGCTTCCCGAGCTCGACGACCTCGTCGTACAGCTCCCTGCGGATTATGCTGCGGTAATCTGCGAGCGACTTGTTGCCGGGGTTTACGCGTTGCAGCACGGGCTGTCCTCTGTTCAGTGGTCGTGTGTTTATATACGGGGCCTGCGGCCCGGCGGATAACTGTATACGAAAAAACGGCGGAAATTCAACCGCCCCACGGTCCGGCGCCCGGGCGGTTACGGGGCCTTGTTACGGTCCGGCCTCTCCCCTAGCCCTCGCGGCCGCCCGGGTCGCTGGCGCGACGGACCATCTTCATCCGCGTGCCGTCGCCCTTCGAGTCAAGCACCAGCTCGTCTACGAGGTTCTCTATGACCGTGAGGCCGAAGCCGCCCTGCTCGTTTGGTTCCCCGGTCAACTCGGAGGGCCTGAACCCGCCGCCCGTGTCGGTAACCGTCACCTCGACGGTCCGCCCGAGCACACGGTACTCGACCTCGTAGGAATCCACGGCGGCGTGCCGGATCACGTTAGTCACCGCCTCCGTGACGGCCAGCTTCAGGTCGTAGACGTCTTCTGGCTCGAAGCCGGCCAGCCTCCCGACCTGGCCGGCCACCAGACGGGCGAGCATCACGTACTCCGCGCTGCTCGGCAGGACAAGGGAAACCGGGTCGAGGCCCTCGATCTCCTCTTTTCTCGTTTCGGCGATCTCGCGCTCCATCGGACCTCTCGGTCTTCCGGACCCCCGCGCAACCTCGCGGTATGGTTCGCCGGAAGCGTCTCTCTGCAACTCCGAGACGTGTCTTACCCAGATGTATTGGAGGTTAACCTGTGGCGCGGCCGTAGATTATGTTCGAAGGCTCACGGGAGCCGGTCGCCGCGCGGGGCCTGCTCCGCACCGCCGCCGTCAGGCGCCGCGGGGACGTCGGCGACGGCCTCCTCGTAGAGGCGCTTCGACTCCTCGTCCTCGAGCCGGGCCGTCCGGGACCTCTCGCCCGAGCTGTCCTGGCCCTCAAGGAAGGGCTTGAAGAGGTCGAGGGGTATGGGCAGGATGATCGTGGAGTTCTGGTTGATGGCGATCTCGCCCATGGTCTGGAAGAGCCTGAGCTGTAGCGCCGTCGGGCTCTCGAGGCGGTCTGCGGCCTGCCGGAGGCGCTCCGAGGCCTGGTACTCGCCCTCGGCGGCGATGATCTTGGCTCGACGCTCGCGCTCGCTCTCTGCCTGCCGGGCCATCGCCCGCTGCATCTGCTGAGGTATCTCCACGTCCTTGACCTCGACGACGCTGACCTTGATGCCCCACGGGTCGGTCTGCTCGTCGATGATGTTTTGTAGCTGGTCGTTTATCTCGTCGCGGTTGGTCAGGAGGCTGTCGAGGTCCTTCTGTCCGAGCACGCTGCGCAGGGTGGTCTGGCTGATCTGGCTCGTCGCCAGCACGTGGTTCTCGACCTCGATGACGCTCTTGTTCGGGTCCACAACCCGGAAGTAGACGACGGCGTTGACCCGCGCGGGCACGTTGTCCCTCGTGATCACGTCCTGGGGCGGCACGTCCATGGTGACGGTCCTCAGGTCTATCTTGACCATGTTGTCCACGAACGGCAGCAGGATGAAGAGCCCCGGCCCCTTAGGGCCGCCCTGCACGCGCCCCAGGCGGAAGATCACGCCCCGCTCGTACTCCTTGACCACCTTGATGGCGCTGATAAGCACCGTGGCCACGAAGATGAGCACCACCGCCACCGCGATAAACCCGATGCCCGCCGGTATGGCCTGCAACAGCCCGAAACCCATCTGAACCCGCTCCTCTCGGAAGCCACCCTATCTGGGATGATGTTACCATCGCCCAATCGGCGCCTCGTGTCAGAAGTCGCCAAGGAGCCGGCCAGCTGGTCAGCATTTCAGCTTTTGGCCGTATGCCGTCGAAGGCTACGACCCGATGACTCGGCCCTCTCGTCCGGCCCAGCCGTCTCTCGAACGCGCAAAGGGGCCCCGGTCGACCGGGGCCCCCTGATGCGATTACTGACCAGCTGACGGCTTTGTTACAGAAGCCTGCGGGCCCCCGCGTAGCCGGGGAGCGCGTCGATGGGCGTCCCCTGGGTGACGTTGCCGGTGTAGGTAGAGGCGTGGATGACGGTCCCGTCGCCCATGGCTATGCCGACGTGGGTGATGACCCCGCTTCCGTCCTCGCTCCAGAAGACCAGGTCGCCGGCCATCGGGGCACCCCGGACCGGGGTACCGTAGCCCATCTGCCCGCCGGGTGAATCCGGAAGCGCTATGCCGAACTTGCTATAGACGGTCATCGTGAAGCACGAGCAGTCCATCATTTCGAAGGGCACGCAACTCTCCAAGCCGCCGAGCACGTAGGGCGTGCCAAGGTACCTCTGGCCCTCGGCGATCACCGCAGACCCGGAGCCGCTGGCCCCGCCGCCGCCCACGGGCGCCGCGCTGGCAGAAGCACTGGCGGAGGCGCTCGCGGAGGCGCTGCCGGTCGTCTCCTTGGGAGGCTTGTTGTTGGTGGTCTCTTCCTGGGCGGCGGCGCTGGCAGAGGCGCTGGCGTCCGCGGCGAGCCTCTCCTCGCGGCGCTGCGCGGCCTCTTCGGCGGCGATCCTCGCCTCCTCGCGGTCGGCCCGCTGTTGCGCGGCGATCCTGGCGGCCTCGCGCTCGTCGGCGGCCTGCTGGGCGGCGGCGCGCTCCGCGGCGGCCTGCTGCGCGGCGAGCTCGGCCTCGCGCTCCGCGGCCTTGCGCTCGGCCTGCCTCTCGGCGGCGCGCTCGGCGGCGAGCTCGGCCTCGCGCTCCGCGGCGGCCTTGTCTTCCTGCCGCGCTTCTCTGGCGGCGGCCTGCTCGGCTGCGGCCTGCTCGGCTGCGGCCTGCTCGGCTGCCTCCCTGGCGGCCTCGCGCTCGGCGGCCCGCTGCTCCGCGAGACGCTCGGCCCTCTTGGCTGCGGCCTCGGCGGCGGCCGCACGCTCGGCGGCGGCCTGCTCGTCCTGAAGGTCGGGCTGCTGGACGGGGATCTGCTCGACCTGCTCGACCTCGACTACCGGAGCGGGGGCCGGCTCCGGTGCTGGGACAGGCTCCGGTGCTGGGACAGGCTCCGGCTCGTCGGGAGGGACAGGCTCCGGCTCGTCGGGAGCGGGAGCCGGCTCGTCGGGAGCGGGGACCGGCTCGACGGGGGCCGGGGCGGACTCGGCGACGTTCTCGTACTTCTTGGCGGCGAGCTCGGCCTGGCGATCCTGCCTGGCCTGTATCTCTTCCCGCATGTCGTCGTTCAGGGACGCCAGGTACTCCTCGGCCTGCTTCTCGGCTTCCTCGGCGCGATCCTTCTGCTCGACGGCCCTCTGGACGGCCGCGACCCTCTGCTCGCGCTGGTCCGTGAGCTCCCTCTTCTGGGCGGCCAGCTCGTCCTTGGCCTGCTCGACGGCGTCGACCTTGGCCCGCTCCTGACCGAGGAGCCTTACCCACAGATCCAGACGCGTGGCGAACTCGGAGAAATCGTCCACCCCAACGAGGACGTCCATGAAGGCAACGTTCCCGCTCTTGTACACCTGCGACGCCCGCTCCTCGAGGTCAGCCTGGGCCTCCGCGAGCCGGTCCTTGGAGGCGTTGAGGTCGTCGGTGGCCTGGGCGATCTGACCGTTGAGCTGGTTCATCTCGTAGAGCGCGTTGTTGTATGCGGCCTGGGCCGAGCTGACCTCCATCCGGATGTCCGCCAAACGGTCCTGCGCGGACGCGACCTCGTCCCGCTTCTCCTGTACTTCCGGCGCGGCGCCGGCGGATATGCCCGTCACGAAGACGAGCGCAACTGCGAGGCCAAAGAACACGAACAAGCTCGCCCTTCGCGGCATACGCCGAGGCTCCTTCCAGTAGCTTATATGGGCTCTGCAAGGGGACCTCGAGACAAGCTCCCCCCTCCTAAGCCGGGCACTTTAGTGAGCAACCCCAACCCCCGCAATACGGCAGCGGTTACAAACGACCGCCCTATACCTCAGAAAAAGGCTTACTTGCAGGGATTTTCTGTTGCTCTAGCGAAACCGAATTTTAATAATTCTTAATATTCGTAACGGCCATGAAAGTTTGTTGGCATTTCGGGGAGGTTTTCGGCTACGCGGCCAGGTCTTTGAGAACGAGAAAGCATCGCCAGAACCGGCGCTTTTGGGTGTCGTCGGTAAGGGCCGGGGCCAGGGACGGGAGGAGGAGGCCGGAGGTACCCCTGGTCCATGCGAAGGGCATGCCTTCCTCGGCCTCGGAGAAGGGGGTTCGGGCAAGCGGGTGGCCGAGGCCGTCTACCTCGCGGGCGCCGCCGGGGCCGACGGCGACGAGGGCGTTGGGTTCTGTGGCGAGCAGCTCCTCTTTGAGGAGGCTGGTGGAGGCGTAGGTGACGTAGGCTTCGGGGAGGCCGACGGCTGCGAGGCTCGCGGCGATGGCGTCGAGGACGCGGGGGCCTACCGGCTGTTCCACGACGAGGACGACGCCGGTTGTCGGGTCTCCGAGGGGGGCCGGGTGACCGGCCGCTTTCATGCGTCGAGAGATGGCGGAGATCTCGCGCTCCGTCTTGCGCCGGTAATCCTCGGCTGCGTCGGTGACGGGCCTATCCCCGGGTGGCACGGTGGACGTGGAGTACGCGCTGGACGGTGGTGACGAGGGCGCCGGCGGCGACGAGGGCGAGGCCCGGCGTGAGGAGGCCGAGGATCGAGAAGGCCGAGAGGATCACGACTCGCCCGGCCCGCTCCAGGAGGCCGACCTCGCACGGCACGTCAAGGCCCTCGGCGCGGGCGCGGGCGTAGGAGGTGAGGAGCGAGAACGTCATGGCGAGGCCGGCGAGCAGGGCTTCGAGGGGCCTGGCGGCGCCGGCGTAGAAGAAGATCAGGCCGACGAACACGGCGGACTCCGAGAGCCGGTCGAGGGTCGAGTCGAGGAAGGCGCCGAACGAGCTCATCCGGTTCGACTCGCGGGCCACCGCGCCGTCGAGGGCGTCGAAGAGCCCGCCTAGCAGCATCACGGCGCCGGCGACGCGCGGGTGCCCGAGCCCGAAGAGGACGGCGGCGACCAGCGCGAGCGTCCAGCCCACGACCGTGAGCGTGTCGGGCCGCACCCGCATCGTGGAGAGCAACCGCACGAGGGGGTGCAGGACGAAGAGGAGTACGTCTTTGGGCGCCTTCCTGAAAGGGTAGGGCTTGCCGGGTTCGTGGTGCGGTAAGCCCACCTGGCCTAGTCCTCCTCTCGTTCCTCGCTGCGGCGGGTGCGTCCCAGGCCCGCGGCCTCGGGGAGCGACTCGGCCCCCGTCTCAGGCGCCTCCTCCGGCGTCAGCGGCGGCCTCGACCAGCGCTCGAAGACGAGGGTGCCGCGAAGGTAGCGGATCGTGGCGGCGATTATGGCGACTATAGGGACGGCGAAGATCGCGCCGACCACCCCGTAGAGGGCCGTGCCCGCGAGGGTTCCGAAGAGGACCCAGAGCGGGTGGACGCCGGTCGAGCCGCCCTGGATCCTCGGCACCAGTACGTTCCCCTCGAGCTGCTGGGCGACTAGGAAGAGGCCGGAGACGATCAGCGCATCCGTGAAGCCGCCGAAGAAGAGCGCGATCAGGACGCCTGGCACCGCCCCCAGGAAGGCCCCGAGGACGGGGATGATCTCCGTGGCGGCGACCCAGGCCCCGATGAGGAGCGCGTACTTGCCTACGGTGAAGAACATTATCGCCCACCCTATAACGCCCATGATGGCGCACAGGAGGAGCTGGCCCCTCAGGTAGCTGATCAGGGTCCGCTCGACGGCGTGAAAAAGCTCGAGGCTCTGGTCGCGTATGCTCCCCGGTATGGTGCGGAGCAGGGCGCGCGTGATCCTCTCCCGCTCCAGCAGCAGGTAGATGGAGACGAGGACCATCAGCAGCAGGTTGAAGATCGTCCCGAAGACGCCGAACACGCCCCCGATCACGCCCGTCGCCACGCTGGCCACCTGCCCGGCCGACGGCGCGTTGCTCCGGAGCAGCTGCAGTACCCGGTCCTGATCAAACCCCGTGACGTACTGGCCCACGTAGGGCAGACTCTGGGCCTGCTCCGACAGGTCGTTGGCCTGCCCCACCAACTGCTGGGGACTGCTGACTATCTGCCGCACCTGCCCGACGGCCGGGACGATGATGACGAGCAGCGTCGTGGTCACCACTATAAAGAGGACCAAAAACACCCCGACGACGGCCACCACCCTCGGCACCCGCCACCTCTCGAGGCGCCGCACGACGGGGTTGAGGGCGTAGGCGAGCACGCCGGCGGCCAGAAAAGTGAGGAGGACGCCGCTGATCTGGCGCACGAACGAGACCAGGACAAGCAAGCCCACGGCGAGCACGATGTACTGGAGGTATGTAGAGACTACCAGCTTCCTGGTGGGCATCCGGCCTCCGTTTGGGTCTGTCGTCGTCACGCGGTCGTCCCAAATATACCCGACCAGGCATCTCCGTAGGTCCCGTGGAGTTACGACGCCGTTGCGTGGATGTTACGAAAGGGTTTTACAGTTACCCTGCCCCTCTGTATAATCCCCGCCCAGTATGAGAGGGGGAAATGCTCAACAGGCCCAAGATGTTGGGGAACGGCGCCAGCCCGCGCCGCGCTCCAGGCGTGGGGGTTCGCGTCCAGCCCGACCGGCCGGGCGCCAGGCCCGACCCGGGCAGAGCGCCTTGGGCCACCTCACGGAGCTGCGCGAGGCACGGAAGGCCGAACGCGACGCGGGCGTCTACCGCAGACGGCGCCTCATGGCGGTCTCGCTCCTGGTTCTGGGCGCCCTGGCGCTGGTCTTCGCCGTCCTGGTTCAGACGCAGGCCTCGGGCGCCGCGGAGCAGGCGGTCCCAATCGACCCCAACAACGCGGGCCCGGACACGATCCTCGCGGAGGCGGCCGGCGTCGGCATCTCGACGCCCTCGCGACCGGCGAGCCTGACGGGCCTCGGCTACCACCCCGGGGGCGACGGCCTGGTCGCGATGGTCCCGCGCGGGGAGAACCTCTCCAAGAACGCCCTCCTAGGCCTCGTCACGAGCAGGGAGACGCCCGAAGACATCAACTACAACGTAATGGACGACGCCGGAAGGGATGGGCCCCGGACGGGCGCCCTTGACGTCGGCGCGGGATCAGGCACCACAGTCTACTCCCCGGTGACGGGCACCGTCACCTCCATACGTCCCGACCCGACGGTGCCAGAAGCCAACGTCGTCGAGATAAAGCCAGACACCAACCCCGAGGTCAGGATCAACGTCTCACTGGTAAAGAGCGACGGCGGCGCAGGCGTCAACGACCACGTAGTGGCCGGGTTGACCCGCCTTGGCAGCGTGGCAGACTCGGCGAAGGTCCTCGAACCCCAGCTCTCCGCCTACACCTCGGACTCGGGCAACCACGTCACCATTAGGGTCTCCAGGGTAGGCTAGAAGAACCAACCGCCCCGACGGGCGTGTATCATACGAAGATCCATGTTCCTCTACTTCTTTCAGAGCAACCCGTCCCTAGCCGTCGCGTTCCTTCTCGGGCTCGTGGTCGGCATCACAGTCCACGAGGCCTCCCACGCCACCTCGGCCTACTTGCTCGGCGACGATACAGCCTACCGCGACGGCAGGGTAACGCTCAACCCCGCCTCCCACCTGGACGTGCTCGGCAGCCTGATGCTGCTCATGGCAGGCTTCGGGTGGGGCAAACCGACGCCCGTCGTGCCATCCAAACTGCGCGGCGGCATCTTCGGCCCCGTTGCCGTGGCGTTCGCCGGCCCCCTCTCCAACCTCCTGATCGTGGCCGTCTGCGGCGTCCTCTACCTTATCCCCACGTTTCAGGGCGGCTACCTGGCGCTCATGGTGGTGATGATGGCATTCACCAACGCCCTGCTCTTCGTCTTCAACCTCATCCCCATCCCCCCGCTCGACGGCTCGAAGATCCTCTTCCCGTTCCTCCCGCGCGCCCTCGACGGCTTCGTGGCCTTTATGAACCAGTACGGGCCGATGATCCTGTTCGGCCTCATCATCATCTCCTTCGTCACCAACCTGCCGATCTTCGGCGTCCTGCTTACCGCCGTCAGGCCAATACTCGTCGCGTTCGGCCTGCCGCCGATAAGCTTCTAGGTTCTAGGCTTTTAGGTTCTAGTTGCGGGGAGGCGACACCTGATGCCGTCGGTACTGTCTGAAGTAGAGCCGGGTCCCCGGCTCCGTGCAATGAGCCCCGGAGGCTGCCGACACCGCCCAAAAAACCTTAAACCTAGAGCCTCAGAACCTACAAAAGAGGGGCGACGCGGTCCGTAGGGAGGGGGGAGAATCTACGGACTTGGCGCCACCCCACGGGTATTTTACATCCTCGCATGCAAAAGCGTTAGTTCAACCTCAGGTTCAAGCTAAAGTGGTTTCGGGTTGCCTTCTTCAAGCTCCGGGCCTTGCCCCAAAACCCTCCTACGAGACGTCCAGGGGCTGGGGTTCGGAGTGGTTTCGGGAGGTCTGGGCCAGGGGGAGCAGGAGCTCGAAGGTGCTGCCGACGTTGGGGCTGCTCTTGACCCGGATCTCGCCCCCGAGGTGCTCCGTTATCTCCTTGGCCAGCGCCAGGCCGAGGCCCGTCCCGTCCGCCCGGGAGGATCCCTCGGCGCGGTAGAAGCGGTCGAAGATGTGCGGTATCTCGCCCTCGGGGATGCCGCACCCCTGGTCGGTGACGCCGACGACGGCGCGGCCGCCCTCGCGGGAGAGCGTGAGCACGATCGGGGAGCCCTCCGGGGAGTACTTGATGGCGTTGTCCACCAGGATCGTGAGCATCCTGTGTAGCTGGTTCGGGTCGGCCTCGACGGGCGACACGTCCTCCTCAACCCTGACGTCGAGGGGGCGCCCCGTAAAGCCGAACTCGCGGCGCAGGTCGTGGAGCAGGTCCTCCAGGTACACCTCCTCGGAGCGGAAGGTGACGGCGTTGGCGTCCAGGCGCGAGAGGTCGAGCAGGGTCTGGGCCAGGCCCTTCAGGCGCTCGGTCTGGCCGCGCATCTCGTTGAGGAACTTGGCCCGGTACTCCTCGTCCTCCTCGTCCTCGAGCATCTCGAGGTAGCCGGAGAGGGCCGCGATGGGGGTCTTGAGCTCGTGGGAGGCGTTGGCGATAAAGTCGGCCTTGGCGCGCTGCACCCGGCGCTCCTCGGTGACGTCCCGCAAGATGGCGAGGGCGCCGTCCTCCAACGGCGCCGCCCGGATCTCGATGACGCGGTCCCCGGCCTCCGCCTCGGGCTCCGTGACCGGGCCAGAGTAATGGGTCTTGGCGAGGATCTCCTGCAGGCGGACGTGGAACTCGTGCGGGGTCGACTCAAGAAGCCTTATGGCGCGGGGATTCCGGAAGACGATCTCGAGGTTCCGGTCCACGCCGACGACCGCGTCCGTCATGCCCCTGAGGATGGCGTTGCCGCGCTCCTTCTCCTGCTCGATCTGGCCGAAGGCCTGCTTCATTGAGGCGGCCATCGTGTTGAACGACGCGGCCAGGGAGCCGAGCTCGTCCCCGACGTGGGTGTTTATTCGCTCGTCGAAGTTGCCGGAGGACAGCCTCTCGGCGGCGACGTTCAGGCGGCTTACCCGGCGCGAGATCAGGACAGCCGCGAAGTACCCGGCGAAGCCCGCTATAAGCAGCGCGAGGCCGGCGGCGAGCAGGGCGAGGCCCTCGATCCTGTTCAGGGCCTCCTCGGAGTTCTCTACGTCGCTCCGCGTGTAGAACTTGTTGAAGACGATTGCCGTGTTCTCGATATCGTGGCCCTGGCGATCCGTCACGCCCCTGATCGGGACGGCGTACGTGGCCTGCCGCTGGCCCGCGTGAAGGCCGCTCTGCTGCGGCACGATGTTCCACCTCGGCTCGCCGGACTCCACGGCGTTCTCCACCACCCCGGGGAGATACTCCAGGTCTTCGTCTCCCCGAAGCCTCACGACGCCCTGCTGCTGCGTTGCCTGGACGATCCCCCACTGCAGGTTCCTCGTCTCGGCGAAGTTCTGCATGTCCTGGATCGTCGGCGAGTCGTCGCGCCGTATCTGCGTCTCCCACTGCTCGGCCACCTGCCTGAAGGTCGCGTCGCTCGCGCGGCTGAGGGAGGTCTCGAGGATGGGGCGCACGATCCCGTAGGCGGTGGCCGCGGAGACGGCGGTGACGAGCACGAACAGGACGGTAAGCCACACCCGGATGCTCAGGCGGGGCCTCATCTCCTCCAGGGAGGGCAGCCCCGGCCTCTTGCGTCGGGGGTTTGGTTCCGGCTTCTTCTTAGCGGAAAACATATCCGACACCACGCGCGGTGTGGATAAACTCGGGGTTACGGGGGTCGCGTTCGATCTTCTCGCGCAAGTGTCGGATGTGGACGTCCACGGTCCGCTCGTCGCGGAACTCGTCACCCCAGACCCTTCTCAGGAGCGCGCTGCGCGAGAACACCCGGCCAGGGCTGGAAGCCAGCGTAACCAGTAGCTCGAACTCCGTGTAGGTAAGGTCCACCTCGCCCCCGTCCACGGAGACCCGGCGGCTCGGCAGGTTGATGCGCAGCCTGTCGTAGACGAGCTCGTCGGGACGCTGGCCCGCCGGCACCGCGGCCCGGCGCATGATCGCCCGCACGCGCGCCACGAGCTCCCTCACGGCGAACGGCTTGGTCACGTAGTCGTCGGCCCCTAGCTCCAGGCCGACCACCCGGTCTATCTCGTCGTCCTTGGCCGTCAGCATGATTACCGGAACCTCGCTCTGGGCCCGGATGCGACGGATCACCTCAGTGCCGTCAAGCTTCGGGAGCATGATGTCGAGCACTATGAGGTGAGGCTCGTAGCTCTTGAAGGCCTCGAGCGCCGCCTCCCCGTCGCCCGCCACCTGGATCTGGAACCCCTCGCGCTCCAGGGCGTGGGTGAGCATCTTCTGGAGCGACGGCTCGTCGTCAACCAGAAGTATCTTGCGCGTAACGCCCTGTGTGTCCTGCACCATCGTCAGCCGGTACCTCGTTCGCGGAGACCAAGACCGCCGCGCGGTCGCCCGAATTTTAGCATGATAAGCGTGTTTGAGGCTCCAGGCTCCAGGTCCGAGGTCGCCTCCTTTGGAGGCCCTCGGGTTTTGAGGATCGGGGCTCGCTGTCTTCGCCCGGGATCCGGGGTTCTAGGGCGGCTTTTGCAGAGAGCGCCTGGCGCCGTTGGGGGGACGCATCGTGCGACGCCGGGTGCAGGCCGTCATCCTCGAAGCCCGGAGCCTCTATCAGGCCAGCGGTACCTCGGGCTCCCCCACCGCCTCGACTACCCTCTCGGCCGCCCCGACCAGGTCTCCGGCCTCCCCGAGCCGCACGGCCTCGACGACCCCTGACCTGCGCCTGAGGTAGGCAGCGACGATCCTCGCCTCGTTGGAGCCCTCCTTGCCTGAATCAGGCAGGTCCCGCTGCCGCTCCAGCGCCTCCTCGGCGAACCGCGTAAGGCCCGCCGCGTCCCCCGCCTCGAAGCCGCGGTGCGAGACCAGGCGGCCCTCCGAGAGCACGAAGACCTCTATGACGCCCGGCTCGGTGGAGGGCGCGACGACGGCCTGGGCCCCCTCCCCGCTCACCACCGAGCGCGCCAGCCGCACCCGGTCTATGCCCGCTATAAGGTCCCGCAGGCGCGCCGCCGCCTCGAACTCGAGCGCCTGCGCCAGCCGCTTGCGCTCCCGCACGAGGGCCTGCAGGTGCTCCTCGCCGCCCTCGCCCCGCAGGAGCGCCACGATCTCGTCCACCACCTCGCGGCGGTACTCCTCCTCGCCCATCCCGGCGCACGGGGCGCAGCGGCCCATCTGGCCGTAGAAGCAGGCCTCCCCCTCCCCCGAGCAGCGTTTGAGCGGGAATATCCTGCCAAGCGCCTCCATGCATGTGTCGAGCATCGAGGCGCTCCGGTAGGGTCCTATGTGCACGACGCCGTCCTCTGGCGCGTTCTCCGTCACCCTTACCGGCATCGGGTAGGTCTCGTTGGTGTCGAGCCTTATAAACCAGCTAGCCTTGTCGTCGCGGCCGACGGAGTTGTAGCGGGGCAAGAGTCGTTTTATCTCCCGCGCCTCCAGGATGAGCGCGTGCAGCTCGCTCTCGGTCTCCTTGACCCGCACCTCGGCGACCTCCTCGACGAGCCGCCCGACCTTCCGACGCCCGTCACCCCCGTTGAAGTACGTCCGAACCCGCGCCTTGAGGTCCTTCGCCTTGCCCACGTACAGGACGCCGCCGCCCTTGTCCACGAAGTAGTAGACGCCGGGCGTGCTCGGGACGTGCTCCGCGAGGTGCTGCTTCTGCGGCTTGATCCTGTTCTTCCCGCCCCGGATGGTCGCCGCCTCCCCGACGCTCCTCACCCCGGCCGAGCGCAGGAGCTTGAGGAGCCTCTGGAAGACCTCCGTGGTCGCCGAGGCGTCGGCGAGCGCACGGTGGTTCGGGGCCTGGCGCACCCCGAAGTGGTTGACCAGCGCGCTAAGGCGGTAGCGCCCGAGCCCGGGCACGAGGCAGCGGGCGAGCTTGAGGGTGTCGAGGGTTGGGTTCGGCAGCGGCACCCCGCCGCGCGCCGCCGCGACGAACGAGCAGTCGAACTGGACGTTGTGGCCCACCACGACGGAGCCCTCCACGAACTCCTCGAAGCGGGGCATTACCTCAGAGACGGGCGGGGCGCCGGCGACCATGCGGTCGGTGATACCGGTAAGGCGGACGACGAAGGGGTCGATCTTGCGCCCGGGGTTCACGAGGGTCGAGAACTCGTCCACCACCTGGCCGCGCACAAGCTTGAGGGCGCCGATCTCCGTGATCCCGCCGTTCTTGCCTGCAGAGGCACCCGTGGTCTCGACGTCGAAGATCACGTACGGCGCGTCCTCGAGCGCGAGCGCCGCCACGTCCACGGTCCTCAGGACCTCGTCGTCCCAGGCGTACCGCGGGTCGTCCCCGACGAGCTTCTCCACGAGGGCCCTGGCGTCGCCGTTGGCCTCGGGGATGGAGAGGAAGCCGGCGCAGACCTCCTCGGGGCCGACGGGCTCGCGCTCCTTCACGAAGCCGTAGAGGCTAATGGACCCTGACCTCCGGGCGGACGGCGCCCCGCGCCGCTTCGGCCTTGGCCGCGGCGGCGATGGTCCTCGCCTGCGCCTCGGTTATGCCTGGCACGGAGACGAGGTTCTCGTAGGTGTACTCGTCGTCGAGCAGGCCGCTCGCGAGCACCCTGGCGCGCGTCTTCATCCCCACGCCCGGCATCTTCGTCGTGTGGAAGAGCTTGCCGCGCTGGATGCGCAGGGCGTCCACCCCGGCGAGCCTCTCGCCGTCCACGAGCACGCGCTTTAGCGTGTCGGCGAAGAGCTCTATCTGCTCGGGGTAGAAGACGCCCCGGCCCATCAGGGAGGGCGTCATCGGGAGCGGGTGCAGGAGGTTCGCGTTCCTGACGGTCGTGTGGCCCGGCGGCTCGCCGGGGCCGAGCGGGTCGGGGTCCCCGAGCATGCGCGCCCGCTCTGCGTGCTCCCAGACCTGCTCCTCGAGGTCACGGTCGAGGTCTAGCTCGGTCTGGACCGGCGCCCCCCGGAAGCGGTCGTTGCGGTTGGCCGCGTGCAGGAAGCGGCGCCCGCTCCTCTCGTTCTCGTGGAACTCGACGACGGCCCTGGCCCGCTTCTCGCCCATGCCGGGCATGCGGGCCAGGGCCTTGAAGTCTCCCCTGTCGAGCATGTGCCGCAGCTCCTCCGGCTCCATCGCCTCGGCGGCCTTCGCCGCGGCGCGCTTGTCCACGCCGCGCACGAGCTCGAGCATCCCCTGCACGCCCGTTGGGCAGACGCCGCGCCTGAGGTGGTTTATCTTGCGTACCGCCGTGAAGGCGTTGTGGTGCTCCCAGTGCCACACGTACTCGCGCACCCGCTCGACGGCCGCCGCGTTCTCGGGGACGAACTCGATGGTGACCCCGTTCCCAACGTACCGGCCGTTGGCCCCGGGCATGTGCTCAGCCGGGAACATGACCTGCACCTTCACGGAAGGCGAGTAGAAAGAGAAGTTAACCGGGACGCCCGGCGCCACCTCCTTGAGCAGCCTCCTGCGGAACACGTTGTCTTCGAAATCCGAGTCAAACATGGGGACCGTATTCTACCACCGGGCCCCGATTTTCCGGGCCGAAACGGGCTTGAAGCTGGGCTTCAGGTTACGGGTTCTGGGCTTTGAGGTTCCAGGTTCTGAGGCTCCAGGCATTAGGCTGGCACAGCCCTCGTCCGGGCTTCCAGCCACGATCGCCGCGCCGTCAGGCCCACGCGCCGGCCCACCCGCGGCCAATTTTTACCTGGAACCTCAAAGCCTGGCGCCTTATAGCCCGATGCCTCGCGCCTCAAATCAGCCTCTCTTCTCGCAGCACGATGGCCTCCACGGGCTCGCCGGCCCGGACGCCTTCGGACTCGGGGCCGATAAGGGCCAGGGCGTCCGCCTTTGTCAGGGAGCTCACGAGGCCTGAGCCCTGGGCGCCGACGGAGCGGGCGAGCCAGCCCTTCTCCGACTTCTGGAGACTAACCCTCATGGCGTGCATCCTGCCGAACGTGTTGACTACGTCTTCCTCGAAATGGACCTTTATGTGCGGCCTCTTCCGGTCCACGCGGCCCATCATGCCCATCAGGGCGGGGCGGACGAAGAGGTCGAAGCAGACCATCGCGGAGACGGGGTTGCCGGGGAGGCCGAAGAAGCGTGTCTCGTCCCTCTTTCCGTAGAACAGGGGCTTGCCCGGCTTGAACTTGACCCCCCAGAAGACCTGCTCGACGCCGAGGTCGAGCAGCGTGCTCTTGACGAGGTCCTTCTCCCCCACCGAGACCCCGCCGCTCGTCACCACCACGTCGGCCGTCTCGAGCGCCTCCCCCACGGCGGCGCGAAGGGTCTCGGCGTCGTCGGAGGCGGCGTAGAGGCGGCGGGCGTCGGCGCCGGCCTCGCGGCACTGGGCGACGATGGCGTAGGAGTTGGAGTCGAAGATCTCCCCCGGGCGCAGGCCCCGCGTCCCCGGCTCGACGAGCTCGGTTCCCGTGGAGAGCACGACGACCCTGGGGCGCCGGTAGACGGGCAGCCTCCCGTAGCCCTGGGTGGCCGCCAGCGCGATCTCCGGCGCCCCGACCTCCGTCCCAGCCCGCAGGATGGTGTTCCCTTCGCGGGTGTCCTGGCCCGCCTCGCGGATGTTCTGCCCTTCGGATGCGGCCTTCTTCAGCTCGAAGCTCTCGCCCCACCCCGAGGTGTTCTCGACCATAACCACCGCGTCGGCTCCATCCGGGATGACGCCGCCGGTAAAGATCTTTATGGCCTCGCCCTCCCCCACGCCCTTCTCGGCCGGGCGGCCCGCGGGCGCCTCGTCCACCACCCGGAAGGTCCGTCCCGCCTCGGCGTCGACGCTCCTGAGGGCGTAGCCGTCCACGGCGCTGTTGTCGAACGGCGGCGAATCGACCGTGGCCCGCAGGTCTTCGGCCAGCGCGAGGCCTAAAGACTCCCCGAGCGGCGTCTCCTCCACGGGCAGTAGACGGGTGTTGTCTAGTACCAGCCTCTCGGCGTCAGGGTACTCTATGAGCTTCTCGAAGAGTTGCAAATTCCACCTCTCCCTTGCCAATTCGGTAACTTCCCCACGGGTACGCTACCACACCCGGTAAAGTCGCCGCGCCGCGAAGAGGGACGGTCCGGCCCCCCGTCGAGCCGGCGGCGCGGGAGTGGCCGGGAGCCCAGCCGAGGCCCGGGGCCTCGAAGAACCTCTTCATCGCTCCCGCGGCAGGAGCGCCATCGCCCGACCGGGGCCGCCGGAAGAGCCGGCTATCTTGACCGGTAGAAAGACGAAGTGCGCCCCGCGCACCGGCAACTCGGAGAGGTTGGTCAGGAGCTCGACGTAGCGCATCCCGCGTCCCAACCCCTCCTGGTGGACGGGAACGCCGTCGTGGGCGCTGCCGATACTGGGCGCGTCGATGCCGATGGTCTTCACGCCCTTCTCGTGCAGGTAGACGGCGGTCTCAGGCGAGGGGGCTGGCCAACCGGGGTACCGCTCGGTGACGAGGGAGCCGCTCAGGTACTTCTCGCCCTCCTCGCCCTCGACGTAGTACCGGTCCCAGTCCGTCCTGAAAAGGACCACCTCGCCCTCCACCAGCTCGCCGTGCTCCTCCTCGAACCGGCGGACGTGATCGGGCTCGATAAACGGGCTGACGCCGGGTTTGCCCTGCCCTGAGAGGTGGCTCACATCAACGACGACCGCCGGCCCCATCAGGTCCTCGAGGGGGACCCTGTCGCCGGTCTGGGCGCCGAGGTCGCCCGCGTGGGGCAGGCCCGAGCCGGGGGGCGGTATGAAGTGGGTGGGTGCGTCGAAATGGGTGCCGCAGTGCTCGTCTATTACGAAGAAGTTGGTCTGGTACGGGGCGGAGCTCTTCGTCCTGCCGGTGGGCCCGTCGACCTCGGCGAACCAGTTCCAATTGTGGTGGGCGAAGGTCATGTGGCCCGGCCAGGTGCCTGGCAGGCGCTCGGAGACGGTCACGGAGAGGTCGACGACCTTCGCGGCGGACAGCAGGCTGGGGTCCAAAGTTCCTCCTTTTCGAGGCTCGAGGTTTCAGGTATCAGGTTTTGGGTCTTATGGCTGGCGCTCTCTCTCAGAATGGGGCGATGGAGCCGTCGGCGTCGAAGCGGAGCTCCTCTGGGCCCGAGACGACCTCGGCGTCCGAGTTGGCGAGCGCCTCCTCCACGAGGTTTTCGGAGACGTAGAGGTGCTCGAGATGCAGGGTGTTCGGGATGCGCACGAAGCGCGTCTCCTCCGGCGGGACGCCCCAGTTGCAGCGGACGGCCGTCCGCAGGGCCTCCCTGTCGTCGGAGAGGACCATCGGGACCTTGGCGCGCTCGAGGAAGGTGCTGGTGACGACGTTGGCGTTCATGGCGTTGCGGTCGATCTGGCCGACGAGCCGCTCGGTGGTCAGGTCGGCGAGGCCGACGCCCAGAGCGTTGCCATGGGACTCCTCGCTCACGTCGCCGACGATCAGGTACTTCACGTTCGGGGTCTCGGGCTCGTCGACGCCGAGTATCCTGAAGCGCCCGATCACGTTCGTGTCCATCCCCGTCCCCGAGTAGTTCTTGCCTAAAGCGTCCACGTAGAGGATGTCTATGTCGGAGATCGGGAGGACGGGCATCATCCCCATGTACCCGCGCAAGAGCTCGCGCTCGCGGCCCGGGATCTCACGGGTGGGTATGGCCTCGATGGTCGCCGGCTCGTCGTAGGCGTTCTCCACGATGCCGACCCCGAACAGGACGTGCCCGGAATCCATAACCTCCTCGCCGACCTCGACCATGAAGTCGCGGATGCCCTCGACGCCGTAGCCGTGCAGGGCGAGTGCCTGGGCGTGCTTGCCGAGGCCGATGGAGGCCATCTTCAGGAGGCCGCTCTCCACCCCGGCGCGGAAGTCCGTGTGGGCCTTGATCCTGTTGACGACGACCACGCCGTCGGCCTCGGAAGCGATCCTGTCCATAAAGACCGGGATGCCGCGCGCCGTCTCCCCGATCTCGACGGTCTCCATAGAAGAACGGATTGGCGCCCCGCAAGCCTCCTCCGTAACGCCCAAGGATGCCAGGATCTCGACCTGCCCCTCCGCCGTGGCCCCGCCGTGGCTCCCCATCGCGGGCACTATGAAAGGCTCGGCCCCCATCTCCTTGAGACCTTCGATGACGGCGCGCAGGATCTCGTCGATCCCCGCGATGCCGCGGCTGCCCGCGGTGACCGCCACGCTCATGCCGGGCCTGACGGCGGAGGAGATCTCCTCCCTCCTAAGCTGTTCGCGCACCGTCCCTTCTACGTCCTCGACGCGGGGACGGGGGAAGGTCTGCCTCACCTTTACCACCTTCGGGAAATCCATCGCCTGCTCCTTCCGCTCTCCCGCACCTCACATACTCTACAGCCCCGAGAAGAAACGCGTGATCCGGTCGTTCGCGAGATCCGGCCTCTCGTAGTGGACGAAGTGGCCGGCCCCGGGCGCCGGCTCCAGCTCGAAGTCCGAGAAGTAGTCGCCGAGCCGGTCGGCCCAGCGGACCTTCAGGATAGGATCTCCCTCGCCCCACAGGAAATACGCCGGCGCTTCGATCTTGGGCAGCTCGGGCGCGCCCTCGCGCATCATCTTCATCCTGGCCTCGGCCACGCCCGCGTACCAGTCGAAGCCGCCCTGCAGGTTGCCGGGTTGCATGAAGTTGTCGACCCAGGCCTCGAAGTCCTCGTAGAAGACGCCTGGCCCGTGCGACCAGTGGTCGAGGAAGTGCTTGAGGTAGATCCCGCACGCCTCCCGGCTCGAACCCACGAGGTCAGCGGCCCAAGGCTGCTGGTGGAAGGACTGGTACCAGATCTCCGTCACGCTGTCAGGCTCAAGCCAGCGCCGCCCGATGCCAGGGTACACGCAGTTGAAGAAGAACAGGCCACGCACCCTCCCCGGGTACCTTGCCGCGAACCTCTGGGCCACGAAAGAACCCACGTCGTGGCTCACGATGCCGAATCTCCTTAGGCCGAGCGCATCAGCAAGGCCAAGCAGGTCTTCCACCAGCTCGTCGAGCAGCCGGCCAGGGGGGTCGGGCAACCCCGGCTTCTCCGACGCCCCGAAACCGCGCAGGTCCGGGGCGATCACGTCGAAGCGCCCGGCGAGCGGCCCTATGTTCTTGCGCCACACGTACCAGAACTCGGGCCAACCGTGGAGCAGCACCAGCGGCTCGCCGGCACCCTGCCGGACGTAATGCACCCTTATGCCGTTAGCCTCGACGTGCCCGTGGTCCCAGCCCGGGCCGCCCGGCGCCATCCCTAGCTCCCCTCTTCCGCGCCGGCCAGGGAGCGGGCGAGGTCAAGGGCGGCTTTGAGGCTCGCGTGGTCGGCCTTGCCGGTGCCGGCGATGTCGAAGGCGGTGCCGTGGTCGACGCTGGTCCTGAAGAACGGCAGGCCGACGGTAACGTTTACGCCCGTGTCGAAGCCCATTAGCTTTATTGGGATGTGGCCCTGGTCGTGGTACTGGACGACTACCACGTCGAAGTATCCCTGCCTGGCGCGCATCATCACCGTGTCAGGCGCCCACGGGCCGCTGGCGTCCACGCCCTCGTCGAGGGCCGCCTTGACGGCAGGCCTTATCTGCTCCAGGTCCTCCTTGCCGAAGAGGCCGTTCTCCCCGGCGTGCGGGTTGAGGCCGGCCACCGCAACGCGCGGGCTCTCTACGCCGAGCTTCTTCAGTGACTCGTGGGCGAGGCGTATGACGGCAAGCTCGCGTTCGGGCCGCGCCATGTCGATGGCTTCGCGCAAAGAGACGTGGGTGCTCACGTGGATCACCTTCAGCTCGTCCGTGACGAGCATCATGGCGTAGTCGTCCGTGCCCGTGAGGTCTGCGAGTATCTCCGTGTGCCCCGGGTACCCGTGGCCCGCGAGGTGCATCGCCTCCTTGTTCAGCGGGGCCGTGGCTATCGCCGCCACCCTGCCCGCGCTCGCGAGCCTCGTCGCCCTCTCGACGTAGCGGAAGGCGGCGTCTCCGGCCCTGGCGTCCAGCTCCCCGAACGGCAGGTCGGGCGGGAGCCCGCCGACCTGCAGCACGTACGCGGTACCTGGCTCGAAGGCCGCGTCTTCTGGCTCCTGGATCTCCCTGACCTCCAGCGGCAGGCCGAGCAGTTGGGCGGCGCGCCCAAGCATGCCGGCGTCGCCGACCACGAGGGCGCGGTTCCCGGCGTGGAAGTCCGGGTCGGCGAAGGTCTTCGCGATGATCTCGGGCCCGACCCCGGCCGGGTCACCCATCGTCACGGCTACGAGCGGCGGCGTCACTTCTGCGCGTCTCCCTTCAAGAGCGATTCCACGGCCCCGACGAGGGCGTTCGGCCCCCCGAAGCCGCCGGCCTTGGTAACGACGGTGTGGGGGCTCGGGCCTATAAGGGCCCCTACCGGCACGCCTGCCTCAAGCTCCCCGGCGAGCCGGATGCCCGAGGCGCCGAGCGCCCGCGATACCGCGACGGCGGTGGAACCCCCGGTCAGCACGAGCCCGTCGAACAACCCCTCCCCTGCGAGCGCGGAGGCGGCCCCCGCGAGCGCCCTCATTACCCGTCCCCGTTCCGCGGACGAGGCCTTGCCCGAAGAGTGCACCACCGCGCACGACCCGCCGCAGAGGATGCCCCTTGCCGTGGCCACCACCTGCGCGACAGTGCTGACCGAACCTGGCCCGACCGGGACGGCCACCTCCCCGTACCTCTCGACAAGCTTGTCGAGCTGCCCCCGCGAGGCGGCGTTGAGGGAACCGACGACGACCAGCACGGAGCCCGCCTTCGCGAAGTGGGCCCCAGCCCCCGCCGGACGCGGCCCCGGGTAGACCTTGCCGAGCGCCAGCGCCAGCCCCGCCGAGCCGGCCCAGAGGACCGAGCCGGGGTCTGGCACGGCACGCACCAGCGCCTCCAGGTCCGCGTCGCGCGCCGCGTCCGCGACGGTCCACTCGTACCTCTCGAGGGCGCGGCGCACGCTCTCGGGGTCTTCGAGGTCCCCGACGCCTAAAGTTCCGACGGAAGATGACCACCTGCCGATCAGGGTCGGGACGTGCCCCTCCCTGACGGGCGTGCGCGGGTCGTTCCTCATCTCCGTCTCGTGGACCGGAACGCCGTGGACGAGCTGGGTGCCGCCTTCGGTGGTCCGTCCGGCGGCCGGGAAGGCCGGGGCGACGACGGCGCGCCTGCGGCGGGTCGTCTCGCGGGCGGCGGAGAGCTCCGCGGCGACCGAGCCGCGCAGGGTGGAGTCGAACTTCTTGTAGACGAGCGGCGCGGCGCGGGCGGCGCGCCCGGCCTCCGCGACGTACCTGGAGGCGAGGCCGGGGCGCAGCGTGCGGGAATCCGTGTCGAAGACTACGGCGTCGAGGTCCTCGGAAGGCACCTGCTCCCCGCGGAAGACGACGGCGGCGCGGTAGCCGGCGTGGGCGAACTGGACGCCGGTGTCGGCAGCACCCGTCAGGTCATCGGCGATTATGGCCGTCAGCATCTCAGCTCGTCAGCCGGTCGGCGCGCTTCGGGCCCGCTTCGCGAGTCCTCGCTCCCAACCTGTCAGCTTCTGGTGTGTTGGCGCGGGCCCAGGAGAGGGCCTCCTTCTCTGTCTCCCTTACGAAGGCGTCTTTGCCGTCCATGTAGGCCTCTATGTCCGTGGGGAACTCTTCGGCGAGCGCCGCTTTGAGGTCGCCGTAGGCCCTGGCGACATCGGGGTGATTCGTCAGGTAATCCCTGAAGGCCAGGTGGCGCTCGACTTCGGTGGTGCCGGTCTCGAAGACGTGGACGTGGCAGAGCCGCTCGGGGCCGCGGTCTTTCGTGAAGAAGCGCCTTCCGGGGATGCCGTACTCTCCCCGCGCCTCGTAGCCGTTTTCGGCCATCGGTCCTTCGAGGTCGTCCAGCCTCCCGGTCTCCCTGGCTTCGACCAGGACGTCTACCGTCGGCTTGGCCCGGAGGCCCGGAACCGACGTGCTGCCGACGTGATGGATGGCGATTGCCTCCTCACCGAGGACGGAGCGCAGCGCGGCGGCCTCCGATTCGAAACGCTCTTTCCAGGCCGGATCGTGGGGTACTACTTCGACCTGCCTCATGGGTTCGTGACTATCAACCGGCCCTGCTCTCGCGGCGGCGGTTCAGGGCGTCCACGAGGACGGCGAGGAAGATTACGACGCCCTGGACGAACTGGACCCAGAAGGGCGGGACGTTAAGCAGGGTGAGGCCGTTGTTGAGCGTGCCGATAAGGAGGACGCCAACGAGCGTACCGCCTATGCTACCGCGCCCCCCGAAGAGGGAGGTACCCCCGATGACAACGGCCGCGATGACCTGGAGCTCCAGCCCTTCGGCGGCCGAGGGCAGGGCCGAGTTCAGGCGGCTCGTCAGGACCACGGCCGAGAGCCCCGCGCAGAGGCCGGAGATCACGTACACCAGGAAAGAGACCCGCCCCACGGGGATGCCGGCAAGCCGGGCGGCCTCCCTGTTGCCGCCGATGGCGTAGACCTGGTGGCCGAAGACCGTGTGTGAGAGGACGACGTAGCCTATCCCGAAGACGGCGAGCGTCAGCCACACGAGCAGGCTGACGCCCAGGATCTCCGCCTGCCCGACGAACGTGAAGCTCGCTGGGAAGCCGAAGACCGTCTGGCCGCTGCTCACGGCGAGGGTGAGGCCCCGGCCCATCGAGAGGACCGCCAGGGTGACTATAAAAGGCGTGATGCCGAAGTACGTCGTCGAGAAGCCGTTGAAGGCCCCGATCAGCATCCCGGCGCCCAAAGCTACCAGGATGCCAACGAAACCGGGGACCCCGCTCTGCATGGAGATCGCGGCGAGCATCCCCGTAAGCGCCACGATGGACCCGACAGAGAGGTCTATGCCGGCCGTGATGATCACGAACGTCATGCCGACGGCGGCGATGCCGATCACCGCCGACTGCACGACTATCTGGGTAAAGTTGTCGAACTCGAGAAAGTTCGGCGCCACGATCGCCAGGATCACGCACAGGAGAAGCCAGGCAGCCAGTATCGGCCCGATGCCGGTAAGAAAGCGGGCCAGTATGCCCCTGATTCCCCGCCGTCCCGAGCCCCCCTGCTGGGCCTGTGTCTTGCCGGGTTCCGCCTCGGCAGCGCGTCTCTCCGCCACGACCTATCCCTCCTCCCCTTCCGGTGGTTGCGCGCCGTTGCTTTCCGTCCCCGACGTCGCGTACTCCAGAATCTTCTCCTGGTCGGCGTCGGCGCCGGAGATCTCGGCCACCACCCTGCCGGCGCGCATGATCACGATCCGGTCCGCCATGCCGAGAAGCTCCGGGAATTCCGAGCTGACCATCACCACGGCCCCGCCCCCGGCCGCTATGCCGAGCATGTGCTCGTAGATCTCGCTCTTCGCGCCCACGTCTATGCCCCGCGTCGGCTCGTCGAGGAGCACCACAGAAGGCTCGGTCGCCATCGCCCGCGCCAGCACCACCTTCTGCTGGTTGCCGCCTGAGAGCTGGCCGGCCTCCTGCTTGAGCGACGAGGCCCTGACCCCGAACCGGTCCCGCAACCTCTGCCCGAAGGAGCGGTAGCGCCCCCCGTCCACGAAGCCGGCGCGGCTTATGCGGTCGAGCACGCTCAGGATCATGTTCTCGTTTATGGTCGCCGAATGGACGAGCCCCTCGGTCCCCCGGTCCTCGGGCACGTACACGATGCCCGCGTCGAGGCCATCGGAGACCGTGCTTATCTTGCGTCCCTGCCCCTTGACCAGGACCTCCCCGCCTGTCGCGGGCGTAACGCCGGCTATGGTCTTGAGCGTCTCGGTCCGGCCCGCGCCGACGACGCCGGCGAGGCCCACGATCTCCCCGTGCCTGACGCTGAAGGAGACGTCCCGCACCCGGGGCTCGAGGGCGAGGTTCCTGACCTCGAGCGCCACCTCCCCGATCTCCCTCTCGCGGGTCGGGAAGAGGGAGTCGAGGCGCTTGTTTACCATCGCCTGCACGAGCGACTCCGTGGTCCACTCGTCTATGGGCCTGGAGCCGACGACCGCGCCGTCGCGCATAACGGTGGCGGCGTCGCAGATCTCGAAGACCTCCTCCAGATGGTGGCTTATGTAGATGACGGAGATTCCTTCTTTGCGGAGGTCGCGCACCACGTCGAAGAGCACCTGTATCTCGGAGCTCTGGAGGGCGCTCGTCGGCTCGTCCATTACCAGGATGCGGGCGTCGCGGTGGAGCGCCTTGGCCACCTCGAGGAGCTGGCGCACCCCGAGCCTGAGCGAACGGACAGGTGCTCCGGTGCTCAGGTTGTCGAGGCCGACGCGGGCGAGCAGGCGCCGCGCCCGCGCCCGCGCCTCGCGGCGGTCGAGCAGCGAGCCGCGCGATGGCATGTCCCCGAGGAACAGGTTCTCGGCGACGCTCATCTCGGGGACGAGGCTCAGCTCCTGGTAGATCACGGCGACACCGGCCGCTAAAGAGTCGGCCGGGCTGCCGGCCTCGAGCGGCCTCCCGTCGACGACGATGCGCCCGCCGTCAGGGCTGTAGGCCCCGGCGAGGACCTTGATCAGGGTGGACTTGCCTGCCCCGTTCTCCCCGACGATGCCCATTACCTGACCGCGCTCGACGCGCAGGTCGACCCCCTTGAGCGCGTGCACGCCCGGGAACCTCTTGTCTATGTCCTCCATGACAAGGGCCGTCTCGCTCATGCGCCTCCTACCTACTTGACCTGGTTGCTCCAGATACCGTAATCCTTCACTTCCTGGCTGTCTATGTTCTCCTTGTCGATGACGATCGTCGGGTAGTAGTACCTCTTCGGGGGCGTCTTGTCCTGGTTTGCCTGCTGGTTAATGAAGTCCATGGCGGTGCGGGCCATCTCGACCGGGTTCTGGCTGACGGTGGCGGTCTGCTTGTCGTCGCGGATGGCCTCAAGCGCCTGGGCTGTGCCGTCGATGCCGACGATGTAGATGTGCTCGTCGCTGCTCGGCGGCTCGTAGCGGCCTGCCGAGTCTATGGCCCTTATGGCGCCCACCGTGTTGTCGTCGTTGGCGCCGAAGATGGCGTCGACCTTCGGGTTTGCCTGCAGGATGTTGGTGGTGACGTTGAGGGCCTTCTCCTGGTCGAAGTCGGCGGGCTGGTTGGCGACGATCTCGATATCCGGGTACTCCTTCATTTCCTGCTGGAAGCCGGTCTCCCTGTCCGCGGCGGCCGTGGTGCCGACGAGGCCCTGCAGGTCGACCACGTTGCCCCGCGGCTCGCCGTAGCGCTCCTTGAGGAGGTCGACTATGTAGCTGGCGCCCTTCTTGCCGGCCTCGACGTTGTTCGTCTCGACGACGCTGGCGAGCTCGCCGCCCTCGGCGCCGCGGTCGAGGGTGTAGACCGGGATGTCCGCGTTGTTGGCGGCCTGGACCGCGGGCACGATGCCGTTGGCGTCTATCGGGACGAGGACGAGGGCGTCGACGTCCTGGGTGATCAGATCCTGCGCCTGGTTGAACTGGGCGCCCGCGTCGCCGTTGGCGTTCGTCTCCTTGAGCTGGAAGCCGTGCTCCTTGGCGCCGTCCCTTACGCCCTTCTGCAGGCCGACGAAGAACGCATTGTTGAGCGTCGGGCCTGCGTAGCCGACCGTGATCTGCTCTCCGCCGCCTCCCCCGCCGCCGCTGCCGCCCCCGGCGCAGGCGCTGACTACCAGCGCCAACGCACAGACCAGACCCGCCCGAACCAATGAACCTCTCACCGCTGCTCCTCCTCGCTTCTCCCGGAACCACCAAGGTCCCGCGCTCCAAATCCCAGAACCGGACGTGCTCTTCAAGGCTCCTTCTCCCTCGTCGGGCGCGGCACGCTACCGTGCAAGGTAGCCGCCGTCCACGGGCAGGATCGTGCCGGTAACGAACGATGCCTCGTCTGAGGCCAGGAAGAGGATGGCGTTCGCCACCTCGGACGGGTCCCCTAGCCTCCCGATGGGGTGCGCCTCCTTCATGGGGGCCACGTAGTCCTCCGGGAGGTCCCGGACCGCCTCCGTTGCTATCGTGCCTGGCGCCACGGCGTTCACGCGGATGCCGCGGGCCGCCCACTCGACGGCGAGGTGCATGGTGATACCGGAAGCCACGAACTTGGCCGGCCCGTAGGTGGACTGCTCGGCCTGCCCCGCCATCCCGCTTATGGACGAGAGGCAGACTATGGAGCCGCCCGGGCCCTCCTGCGCCAGCATCGCCTCGATGGCGTACTTGCACGTGAGGAACATCCCCCGCCCGTCGACGGCCATCACGTGGTCCCAGTCCTCGGGTGTGGCGTCCACTATGTTGTTGAGGGGGATGACCCCCGCGTTCGCCACGAGCACGTCGACCCGCCCGAACGAATCGACCGCGGCCCCGATGATCGCCTTCGCGTCTTCCACGACCGAGACGTCGGCGACGACGGAGACGACCTCGGCCCCCTGACCCGAGAGCTTGCCTTCCAGGTCCTTGAGGCCGGCCTCGTCCACGTCGTTGATGACGAGCCGCGCCCCCTCCCTGGCGAAAAGCTCGGCGGTCGCCCGCCCGATTCCCTTCGCCGCGCCCGTCACGACCGCGGACTTGCCGCCAAGCCTGTTCAACCCCGTCTGCTCCACGCTCTCCTCCTGTCTCTCTCCATTTTGCTACCTGTTCATGCCAGATGCACCCGCACCCCGCTGGCGCCGGCGGCCTCCAGGGCCTCCGGCGGCGCCGCCCCGTCCGTTACAAGGTCGTCGATCCGGCCAAGGCTGGCGACCTCGAAGAAGGAGGGCGGTCTGAATTTGCTGTGGTCGGCGAGCAGCACCACGCGGTGGGCCGCCCGCATCATGGCCCGCTTGGCCTCGACGACGTCGAGGCTCGACTCGCTAAGGACATCGCCCGTTATGGCATGGATGCCCACGAAGGCGACGTCCACGTGCAGGCCGTTCAGGAAGGTCTGCGTGTACGAGCCTAGCAGGGTAAAGGAGCCGTCCCGGATCTCACCCCCGGGCACCACGACCGAGACCCCAGCCGCCTCGGCCAGCACGGAGGCGACCCCTACGTCGTTGGTTACCGCGGCCACCCCGAGGTTCCTCCGGCCCAGCGCCTCAGCCGCGGCGAGCACCGTCGATGATGAGTCGAAGACCACGCTCTGCCCCGCCTCGAGCAACGTCGCGGCAAACTCCCCGATCCTCTTCTTCTCCCCGGGGTTGTGCCGGCGCCGGTCCTCGAACCGGTGCTCGAAAGCCGTCCCCTCGACCTTTACCGCGCCCCCGTGGGAACGCCGCACCACCCCCTCCCGGTCCAGCTCGTCCAGGTCCCTGCGCACCGTCGAGCCAGAGACGCCCAATGCGTCCGAGATCTCCGAGATGGAGGCCGACCCCCTGAGCCCCAACAACGCCCGGATCTCGGCGCGCCGCTGCGCGGGTATCTTCCGCTCCGTTTCCTTTCCCATTCACCCTTCTTGCTACTACCCCTACTTTGAGCCGCGGCAGCTTACCACGGAATTCCGGATACGGTCAAAGGTTGCCAAAAACTCTCAGCAAATTATGCTTCCCCTTTCGCCCGGAGAGGATTAACGCTACGATGTGCATAACTCTTTAGGAGGAGTGAGGAAAGGGCGTTTCGGTTGTAGGGCGAAGGTCGGCCCACGCGGTCGCCCAGGGAAAAGGAGGAGAGTCGTGGACAGAGGGAGAGGTTCGGACCCGAACCGGCCCGTAGAGCCGGATGAGGCACGGGCGCGCGGCAACGACCCGGACGCGGTCGAGAGGCGCGACGGCGGCGCCGAGGACGGGCCGCGCAGGGTAGGCGAGGTGCGCGAGGAGCGGGAAGGCGCGCGTCCCGAGGGGACGGCTGGGACGGAAGGGCACGCCGGAGACCGCGAGGCCGGGCGGGGTGAGGTCGCGACCGAGTTGCCCGACAGATGGCTACCGGCGGTCAGGTACAGGGACCTGCCGGACCCCGAGCCGCTGAGGAAGTACATAGGGGCGAGCGTGATCCTGCTCGCCACGGCCCTCGGCTCGGGCGAGCTTTTGATCTGGCCTTACATCACCACGCAGGCGGGGGTTGGCCTGCTGTGGCTCGCCTTCGTCGGGTTCACGGCCCAGTATTTCCTGAACATGGAGATAGAGCGCTACACCCTGGCAACCGGCGAGACCGCGGTCACGGGCTTTACGCGCATGTGGAAGTGGTGGGGTGTTGTCTTCATCCTGCTGGCCATCCTGCCGAACACCTTTCCCGGCTGGGCGACCAGCGCCGCCACGATGTTCACGTACCTCTTGGGCATAAACGAATCGAGCTACACGATTATTGCCACCATCGCCCTGATCGCGATAGCGCTCGCCGTTACCCTCTCCCCGGTCATCTACAACACCCTGGAGAAGGTCGAGGGGGTGCTGGTAGCCATCATCCTGGTCTTCATGGTCGTGGCCATAATCGTAGCCACCGAAGCGTCTTCCTGGACGGGCATCGTCACGGAGGCCCCTGCAGGCGCGGCCAACCTGCCACGGTATATCGGCGAGATCGGGGTAGCGGCCATATTCGGAGCCGTGGTCTTCGCCGGGGCCGGCGGCTGCAACAACCTCGTACAGAGCAACTATATACGGGACAAGGGCATGGGTATGGGCAAGCACATACCCCGCATCGTCTCGCCGATCACCGGCGAGGAGGAGGCGGCCCCGTCCCTCGGGTACATATTCCGGACGGACGAGGCGAACATGCGCCGCTGGAGGGGCTGGTGGAAGGTTGCCAACCAGGAACAGATCCTTACCTTCTACATCCTCGGCCTCCTGACCCTCATCGGCCTTTCGGTGCTCGTCAACTCGACCCTGGGCCTCTCTAGTAATGCCACCAGCGACATCTCGTTCGTGCAAAGGGAGGCCAACGTCCTGGGGCAGCAGATAGCACCCTGGTTTGAGATCTTCTTCTACGCTGCCGGCTTCGCCGTCCTCCTGTCGACCAACATAGGCGTCGTGGACTACGTCTCGCGGCTGACGGCCGACTCGCTGAAGGTGTCGTTTTTGCGGGAGAGCGGCTTCTGGAGCGAGAGCAAGATCTACATAACGGTCGTCTGGCTCATGTGCCTCGTGGGCGCGGCAATCATTTGGACGGGCATCGAGCCTCTCGCGCTCCTCGTCATCGCCGCGACGGGAGGCGGGTTCGCGATGTTCTTCTACTCGGCGCTCCTGATGCGGCTGAACAGCAAGCACCTGCCGGAGCCCATCAAGCTGCGCGGCTGGCGGATGATTTTCATGGCCCTGGCGTTCTTGCTCTACGCCGTTTTCGTGCTCTACATAATCTACCAGATGGTCACCCAGGGCCCGGCGTCGTTCGCTTAAGGAGGCAGGTAATCGGGGGTATGGTCGGCCGGCGTGTTTAAGCGGCTCCGGCTAACCATACTTCTGGCCCTGGTGATCTTCTGCGTCCTGATCACCGCGGCTTACCTGCTCGGGCTGCTCGGCTAGGGGGCAAAGACCCCGAGGGCGGTTCGTAGTGAACCTGCGAACCGCTCACCCGACCAGGATCACATACACCTCGCCGGGCCCGTGCATCCCGACGAAGAGCGACATCTCTATGTCCCCCGACCGGCTCGGCCCCGTGTGGAAGCAGACGTTGGCGGGCAACCGCCCCCCCGCGTACTTCCCAACGGCCTCGGGTACGGTGCGGAGAACCTTCTCGACCGGGACCACGGCGACGTATGTCGGCGGCAGGAGCGTCACCGACCGGCCCATCCCGGGCCCGCCCTCGAGAACCAGCGTCCCCGTCTCCGCCACGGCCCACGCGGCCGTCGAGAGTCCTATGTCAGCCCGGCCCGTCACCTCGCGGAAGTCTTCGAGGTCCCGCCACACAGCAACCTCGACGCCTGCCCCTTCGAGTGGGCCGTCTACGCCTAGCCCTTCCAGCTGTGGGACGTCCCACCGGATGAGGAGCCTGGCGTCCCTCTCGCGGGCCAAGGCCAGCACATGGTCGCGGGCTTCTTCCGGGCCAGCCACGCGTATCCCGTGGCCGCCGAGGGCTTCGAGCTCCCCTATAAAGCGGGCCGGCGGGTCTTCGATGGGCGGGCTCTCGCGGGGCCCGTCCTTCCGGGTCCAGGCGACGTCGGGGGCGTGGGTGGGCTTGTAGCGTCCCCGCTGCGTGCGGTGGCGGACCTTCTGCAGGAACTCGGCGCGGTCGGCCATGCCCTAGATGCCCTCCTTCCAGAGCTCGCGGAAGGACTTCGGGGCGAGGGGCGGGAGGTCCCGGCTGTTCGTCCAGGCACCAAGTGGGCCCGGCATCGGCCTTATGGAGCCGTCCTTCTGGGCCGGCTTCTGGGCCAGGCGGGCAGCCTTGGAGCCGATGTTGTAGAGGGTCGGGCTGCTCATACCCTTCTCGAAGCCCTTGAAGGCGATCTCCTGGGCCTTGCCGGCCAGGCCCTCGTCCACCTGGCGGTTGCGCAGCTTCAGGAGGAGGTCGTGGAGCGGGATGCCTACGGGGCAGGCCTCCCAGCAGGCGCCGCAGAGGCTCGAAGCGTGGGGCAGGTCCTTTGCCTCCCTGCCGCCCTTCAGAAGCGGGGTGATGACGGCGCCTATCGGGCCGGAGTAGGTGGAGCCGTAGGCGTGGCCGCCCGTCTGGCGGTAGACGGGGCAGACGTTCAGGCACGCCCCGCACCGGATGCAGTAGAGCGCCTCCTCGAAAGGCGTGCCGAGCAGCTCCGAGCGGCCGTTGTCCATCAGGATCAGGTGAAACTCCTCGGCGCCGTCGATCTCGCCGGGGCCGCGCGGGCCCGTTACGAAGTTCGTGTAGACGGTGAGCTTCTGGCCCGTGCCGCTCCTGGCGAGGAGCCGGACGAAGACGGAGAGGTCAGCGAAGCGCGGGACGAGCTTCTCTATGCCCATCACGACGACGTGGACCGGCGGGACGCTGGTCACGAGCCGGCCGTTGCCCTCGTTCGTCACCGTGGCCACGGTGCCGGTCTCGGCTACGCCGAAGTTGGCGCCGGTGATGCCGATATCGGCGGCGAGGAACTTCTCGCGCAGCCGCTCGCGGGCGAAGGAGCCCAAGGCCTCGACGTCAGGGGGCAGCCTCCTGCCAGCCGTCTCCGAGAGTACCTCTGTTATGCGGCGGCGGTTCATGTGGAGGATGGGGCCGACGATGTGGGAGGGGGTATCGCCGGCGAGCTGGGCGATCCACTCCCCCAGATCAGTCTCGACGATCTCGAGGTCGAGGTCCGCGTACTCCTCCTCGAGCCTCCTGTTCAGCTCGATCTCCTCGGTCGCCATGCTCTTGGACTTGGCGAGAACCTTGGCCCCTCGCCGCCTGGCCAGGTCGCCTATGTACCCGACCACGTCCTCCCCGGTCTCGGCGAAGAAGACGTTGCCCCCGCGCGCCTCGACCGCGTCGGCCATCTGCCCGAGGTACCGGTCGAGGTTCGCCATCGTCTCCTGCTTGATCCCGTACGCCCGCTCCCTGAGCTCCGGGGCCTCGGGCAGCGCGTTCAAGACGGCGTTCCGGCCCGCGACGGACTTGTTGGTGAAGAGCTCTATGGAGTCGTGGAGCTGCTCGTCGGCCACGGCCCTCTTGGCCCTGGCGTTGAAGCCCTCGACGGGGGATGCTATGCCCTCCCGACGCCTGTCTTCGGTCTCGCGCCTGCGGGCCGGCTTCTCTGTCTCCAAACCTATCCCCCGTTCCGGTCGAGCACCTGGGCGAGGTGCAGCACGCGGGTGTCGTAGCCCGTACGGTCCAGGCGCCCCTTGAGGTGCATAAGGCAGCTGGAGTCGCACGAGACTAGCGTGTCGGCCCCGCTTTCGTCGAGCGCCTTTATCTTCTCGTCGGCCATCGCCACGGAGACGTCGGGCATCTTTACCGAGAACGTCCCCCCGAACCCGCAGCACAGCTCCTCGTTGCGCCAGTCCAGAACGTCCAGCCCCTCGACGTTCCTCAGCAACTCCCGCGGCTCGTCGAGCACGCCGAGCTCCCGCCGCTGGTGGCAGCCCGTGTGGAAGACGGCCCTGCCGCCCATCCTCGCCCCGAGGTTCCCGACGCCGAGCACGTTGACCAGGAAGTCCGAGAACTCCCTTACCCGCGGGGCGAGCGCCCCGGAGCGCGCCCGCTCGTCGGGGTTCTCGTCGAAGATGAATGGGTAGTAGCGGGAGACCATCGTGGTGCAGGAGCCGGAGGGGCAGACTACGTGGTCGTGGTTCCCGCCCTCGAAGACGTCCATGAAGTGCCGGGCGACGCCGCGGGCCTCGTCGAAGAAGCCGGAGTTGAAGGCGGGCTGGCCGCAGCAGGTTTGCCCTCGCGGATAGACGACCTCGACGCCGAGCCGGCGCAGGACACGCACCACGCTCACGCCGACCTCCGGGTTTATGAGGTCCACGTAGCACGGCACGAAGAGGGCCACCTTCAAAGCTCACCGCCTTTTCCCCGTCGGACTCCTCCGCGCCAGTATAGCAACGCGGGCTAGCGCTCAGCAGTCAGCCTTCAGCTTTCGGGGGGGCGTTCTCGCGGGGGGCCGGCTGTTCTAGAATGGTGCGGGGAGAGAGGCAAATGCAAGGATACGGGGGAGCGGCGTCCGGCGGGTTCGGAGACCGGCCGACGCCAGGGGACCGAGCCGGAGGTTTAGAGCAGTGCAGACGCGGAGGCCCGTTCACGAGGAGATAGAAGAGCTGCTCCGGGACGTCGAGTTGCCCCGGGTCGCGCTCGTCGAGCGGGAGGTCGATTCTCCGGCGGCCCTCCGGGACGTGCGGGGGGCGGTCCGGGAGGCGCTGGAAGGGGTGCCGCTGCCGTCCGGGTCCGTCGCCGTCGGGGTCGGGAGCCGGGGCGTCGGCGGCATAGGCGAGGTCGTCGCCGGCCTCGTGGAGGTCCTCAAAGAGGGCGGGGCCGAGCCGTTCGTTGTGCCGGCGATGGGGAGCCACGGGGCCTCGACAGCCGAGGGGCAGGCCGAGGTGTTGCGGCACCTCGGGGTTGACGAGGAGTCCGTGGGGTGTCCCGTCAGGGCTACGATGGAGTCCGTGAGGATCGGGGAGACGCAGGCCGGCGTCGGGGTGTTCATGGACAAGAACGCCTACGAGGCCGATTCGGTCATCGTGGTCAACAGGATCAAGCCGCACACGGCCTTCCGCGGCGCCGTCGAGAGCGGCCCGACAAAGATGCTGGCCATCGGCCTCGGCAAGCAGCGGGGGGCGTACTCCATCCACTCCGCCGGCTGGGACGCCATCCACGAGACGATCCCTCAGGCCGCCCGCGTCGCCGTCGAGACCGGCAAGGTAGCCTTCGGCCTCGCCGTCCTGGAGAACGCCGACGAGAGGCCATACAAGATCTCCGCCATACCGGCCGAAGGGTTGGAGGAGGCGGAGGCGCCGCTGCTCGAAGAGGCGAAGAAGAACCTCCTCAGGCTCCCCTTCGACGCCTTGGACGTGCTGGTGGTGGACGAGATCGGGAAGAACATCAGCGGCGACGGGGCCGACCCGAACGTCACAGGCCGCTACCCTACGACCGCGGCCTCCGGGGGACCGGAGATAGAGCGCGTCGTCTTTCTCGGGCTCACGGAGGAGACGGGCGGCAACGCGAACGGCCTCGGCGCCGCCGACGTGGTCACCGAGCGCCTGGCGGGCACCATGGACCGCCCCTCCACCTACATGAACGCCCTGACCTCGACCACGCCGGTCCCGGTAAAGACCCCGATGGTCATGCCGACCGACAGGATGGCCGTGGCCGCCGCCCTCACGATGTGCGCCGGCGTCTCCCCGACGAAGGCGCGCCTCGCGCGGGTAAAGAACACCCTCAAGCTCCGCAGGATGTGGGTCTCCGAGGCCATGCTCGAAGAGTTGGAAGAGGACGGGAGGACGAGGGTCATCGAAGGCCTTGCGCCCATGCGCTTCGACGACCACGACGCCCTTATCTGAGCCCAACCCGGCACCGACCCCCTCCTCCGCTCCGAAAGGGACGGCAGCCTGAACGGATAGGGCGGTCCGGGGAAATACTACCTCCCCGGACCACCGACGACCGGCGGTTTCCTTACTCGCTCACCTCCGGCTTGTTCTGGCAGCTCGGTTCGAGGACGGCCTTGACGTCCGGGTCGTCCAGGTTCTCCTCGGTGACGAGGGTTGAGCCGGTGTCTATGTCCTCCAGTTGGGCGTCGTTTCGGATGGCGTCTATGGCGGCGTTGGTACCATCGTAGCCCATGCGGAAAGGATTCTGGGCGACGAGGGCGCTCACGACGCCCTCCTCGACGGCCTTGACCTCGTCGGGGGCGGTGTCCCAACCGACGATCGTTATCTCACCCTCCTTGCCGGCCCGGCGGACCGCTTCGGCGGCGCCAAGCACGCCGGGCTCGTTGGCGGCGTAGATGGCGTCAAGGTTCGGGTTGGCCGTGAGGATGTTCTCCGTCACCTCGAGGGCGACGTTCTGGTCGCTCTCGCTCGACTGCTCGGCGACGAGCTCTACGTTCGGGTTCTCTTCCAGGACGTTCTTGAAGCCCTCGGTGCGCGTGTCGTTCGTCGCGGTGCCGGGCTGGAACGGGATGAACGCGACCTCGCCCTTGCCGCCGAGCTCCTTGACCAGGTACTCCGTCGCCTCTTCGGCGGCGGCGACGTTGTCGGTGGCGACGACCGGGACCTGCTGGGGCTGCGGATCGGTGCCCGAGTCTATATTGACGACGGTGACGCCCTGGTCCAGGGCGTTCTGGGAGACATCGGCCAAGACCTTGGCGTCCGTGGCGGCGTAGACCATGCCGTCGACGCCCTGGGTCGCGAAGTTCGTCAGGAGGTCTACCTGTCCGCTCACGTTCGTCTCGGCGGTGACGCCGTCCCATTGGATGGTGACCTCCGATCCCTCGGCCTCCTTCGCGGCGCACTGGGCGCCGATGCGGACCTGCTCCCAGAAGTCGAAGCCGACCGCCTTCGGGACGACCGCGATCCGCAGCGGCCCCTTCTCGCTGCCACCGCCGCCCTCTCCCCCGCCGCCCTCCCGGACCTGGGCGCCACACGCCGCCAGGGTCAGGGCCAGAATACCGGCCAAAAGCACCAAAGACGTCCGTTTGACCATCTCTCCTCCTCTTTCTCTGTAGCTCATTACTCCGAAGCCGATGCCAGCTTGCGGCGGCGGTACTGGTCCCAGAAAACCGCGATCCAGATAATGACGCCGATGATCACCTGCTGGTAGAAGGTGTTCACGTTCAGTAGGACCGCGCCGTTGCGGATCAGGGCTATAAGAAACGCCCCGATAAGCGTCCCGACGACCGTCCCCTGCCCCCCGAAGAGGCTTGCCCCGCCGATAACCGCAGCCGCGATCACGTCGAGCTCCAGACCGATTCCGTAGTTCGGCTGTCCCGAGGCGACCCTGGAGGCCGCGATCATGCCCCCGAAACCCGCCAGCGCCCCCGAGATCACGTACACCGAAGTGAGATACCTCCGGATCGGGATGCCCGAGAGCCTCGCCGCCTCCAGGTTAGACCCCATCGCGTACGCGTAGCGCCCGAGCCTGGTACGGGAGAGCACCACGTACCCGGCGATCGCCACGGCGAGGATGATGACCACGGGTATGGGGATGCCGCCGGCGACGACCCCCTGCCCCAACAGACGGAAAGAGTCCGGCAGCCCGAAAACGGACTGCGCGTCGGTGGCGATGTACACGACGCCCCGGGCCACGGAGAGCATACCGAGCGTCGCTATAAACGGGTTGAGGCCCGCGACCGAGACCAGCAAGCCGTTCGTGAGGCCGCAGGCGGCCCCGACCAGAGTACCGCCCAGCGCGGCCAGCGGCATCGGCAGGCCGTATGAGGACATAAGGAGGGCGCCCATCACCCCCGCGAGGGCCGCCACCGAGCCGACCGAGAGGTCTATACCAGCGGTGATGATGACGAGGGTCATCCCCACAGCGATCACCGCGACGACCGCGGTCTGGGAGCCAATGTTGAAGAGGTTGTCGGCGGTCAGGAAGTCCGGCGAGGCGAAGGAAAGAAAGACGAAGACTACTATGAGGGCGCCCGCGGCGGCGAGCTGGGAGACGAAGTCCGAGAGCCTCTCGCGCAGGGCGCTCCCGCGTGCGGTTCCGTTTTTCGTTCCCTCCGTCATGCGGCCTCCTCCGTGCCAGTGGCGAGCGCGATGACGCGCTCCTCCGAGAACTCTTCGCGTCCGATCACGCCGGCCACCTCTCCCTCTCGCATCACCAGGATGCGGTCGCACATATTCAACAACTCCGGCAGGTAGGAGGAGATCACGACGATCCCGCGCCCCTCTTCGGCCAGGTTCCCGATGAGGCCGAACATCTCGGCCTTCGCCCCCACGTCGATCCCCCGCGCCGGCTCGTCGAAGAAGAGGACCTTCGCCTTCGTCTCTAGCCACCGCGCCACCACGACCTTCTGCTGGTTTCCTCCAGAGAGCACCTGCACCCTGCGCCTGATAGATGGCGTCCGAATGTTCAGTTGGTCCCTCCTCCTGCGCGCGATCCCCCCCTCCTCCTTTAGGTTGATAAGGCCCCTGGTCATGGGCAGGTTGGCGAGCGTGATATTCTGGTCCACCCCGAGCTGGAGCGCCAGACCCTCACCCTTGCGGTCCTCGGTCAGGTAACCGATGCCGACCTCGATGGCGTCCTGGGGCTTCTTTATCTTCAGCGTACGCCCCTCCAACTCCACGCTCCCGCCGTCTACCCTGTCGGCGCCGAAGACGGCGCGGGCAAGCTCGGTGCGACCGGCCCCCACGAGGCCGGCGAAGCCCAGGACCTCCCCCGCCCTGACCTCGAAAGCGCAATCCTTTAGCTTCTCGCCCCGGCTTACGCCTGTCACACGGAGCAGCACGTCACCGATCTCCACCTCCGGCTTCGGGTAGAGGTTGGAGATCTCGCGTCCGACCATCAGGCGCACGAGCTTGTCCTCGTCGAGCTCGGAGACGGGTAGCGTGTCCACTATCCCGCCGTCGCGCATGACGGTTACGCGGTCCGCGATGCGGAAGATCTCGTCCAGCCGGTGGGAGATGTAGAGGATGGCGATGCCGTCGTCTGTTAGGGCATTTATGACCCCGAAGAGGTCCTCTATCTCCTTCTCGGCCAGGGTCGCGGTCGGCTCGTCCATTATGACGACCTTCGCGTCGATGGCGAGGGCCTTGGCGATCTCGACCCGCTGCATCTCCGCCACGGTGAGCCCGGCGACGAGACGGCCGGGTCCGACGTTCAACCCCACCCGCCGCAGCAGACTCCCGGCCTCCTCCATCTCCTTGCCCCGGTTGACGAACCCGAACCGCCCCGGCTCGCGCCCAAGGTAGAGGTTCTCCGCTACCGACAGGTCCGGCGCCAGCGCGAACTCCTGGTAGACCATCGCGATGCCGAGGTGCTGGGCGTGGCCCGGCCCATGGTACTCGACCGGCTCCCCAGAGATCTCGACCGTTCCCCTGCTGGGCCTCTCCACCTGCGAGAGCAACTTCATCAGGGTGGATTTGCCGGCCCCGTTCTCCCCAGCGACGACGTGCACCTCACCCGGCAGGATGTCCAGATCCACCCCGTCCACCGCCAGCACGCCCGGGAACTCCTTGGAGACGTCCTTCAGCCGGACGACGGGCTCTTGCGTTCCCACTTCTGTCTTGGACGGCATCGCTAACCTTTCAAATCCACGTTATGCTCCCTGGGTCGCACTTCCTGGGCAGGCCAAGCCGAAGGCCCGGGTACCCTCCTGGGGGTTGATCGCTACTATCTCGACCCGACCCTCCGGCGCATCGCGACAAGGGTCTTGTCGCGGCCACCGGAGCCGTGGCCCACCGCGTACTCTCTACAGCCGAACAGGCATTCGGGACGGTCGGGGTCCCAGATCTTGCTGACCACGTACCCCTCCTCCCCGGCATCTTCGAGATACACGTCTTCACTCCGTGTTCCTTGCCGTGGTGGAAGACGTCTATCTGTTCCCCGAGCAGATGTCTCCTGAACCAGCCCACCATCCGGTGCTCATACTCGCGCCGCCCGATCTCAAGTGACGACATCCCCTCCCCCTTTCTGCAATCCCGCGAGCCTGTGCATCTGTTCTCTGGTGGCCGGGTAAAGCTGCCTGTAGACGCCGTAGAGCTCATCGTAGAGGTCGCGGTTCGCCTCGTCCGGCTCGACGGTGTCCACTATGCGACTCCAGTCGGCGTCGGGTTCGGCGAGGCCGCTGGCGCGGGCGGCGAGCAGGGCGTCGCCGTAGGCGGCCCCGATGGTCTGTTCGGGGAGGTCGTGGGGGCGGCCGGTCACATCGGAGACGATCTGGGTCCACAGGCCGCCCTTGGTCCCGCCGCCGACGGCCACGAGCCTCTCGCCGCCCCCGCCGGCCTCGCGCATAGATTCGAAGATGTGGCGGACACCGTAGGCGGTGGCTTCAAGCATCGCGCGGTAGAGGTGGCCGCGGGTGTGGGATATGGTGAGGCCCGAGATCACGCCTCGCGCCTGCGGGTCGAACAGGGGCGTCCGCTCCCCGGCGAAGTACGGCAAGACGACCAGAGCGTCGGAGCCGGGCGGTGCGGCTGCGGCCTCCTCGGTCAGATCTGCGTAGGGCACGCCGCCGGAGATCTTCTGCAGCCAACCGGTGAGCGCCCCTGACGTCGCCATGCCCGCCGCCAGGTTGTGCGTGCCCGGCAAGATCCCCGTCGTGCCCCACAGGCCGGGGTGGTGCAGGGCCCTCTCGAGCACCTCGATGATGAACATGGTCGTGCCGTACATGAGCATCAGGTCGCCGGGGTTCTGGACGCCGACGCTCGCCCCCTCGCTCCAGGCGTCTATGGTGCCAGCGGCAACGGGCGTCCCTGCCGGGATGCCGGTCTCTTCGGAGGCCATTTGTGTCACCTCGCCGACAACCTCGGCGGGCCAGAGCAGGCGGGGCATCGGCAGGCCGGGGGCTACCTCTTCTGTCCACTCCTCGATCCAGCGGTTTTCATGCACGTCGTAGAGGGGGTCGCACTGGCTCGCGGAGTGGTGGTCGAGGACGTACTCGCCCGTGAGCCGCCACGAGATGAACCCGTTGACCATAAAGAACTTTTCGGTCTTCTCCCAGACCTCTGGCTCGTTTCTCCGCAACCAGAGCAGCTTCGGGCCGACGGCCTGGGTGGTGCACATGGAGCCGCAGCGTTCGAGCAGGGCTTCCCGCCCGTAGCGGTCGTTCAGCTCCTCGATCTCTTTTTCCGCGCGCGAGTCTATACCGTACAGGATCGCGGGCCGCAAGGGATTCCCTTCCCCGTCGGCGGGCAGCAAGCTGGCCCCGATGCCGCTCGTGCAGACCGCGGCGATGTCGTCGTCGGCCCCCTCCAGAAGCTCCCGGCAGATGGAGACGAAGTCGCTCCACCAGATCTTCTCGGCGTCGTGCTCGGCCCAGCCGGGACGGGGCAGGGAGAGGTCGTGCGGCCTCTCTGCGGTCGCGACGACCTCGCCGTCGGGCCTGACGAGGACGCCCTTGGTGCTCGACGTGCCCACGTCAACGCCGAGCAGCAGCCCGCTCACCCCGTCCCCCCGTTGCCGGCGGGGCCGAAACCGTCGTAGTCCACGTCGAGGAGCTTGCAGACGACCTTCAACTCCTCGACGCGGTCACCCGGGATTGCGTGTATGTGGTTGGAGCCGTAGCGGGAGAGTATCTCCTCGGCGGGGGCGTCCATGCGGACAAAGGCGTGGGGCCACTCGTAGGTGGACTGGCGCATGAGGTGTTCGTTAGTCTCGTCGTCGTAGCGCTCGAAGGTCCCGCGCATGACGTGCATCCGGTAGCGGCCGTCCAGGCGGGTGAGGCGGGCGAAGGTGAAGTCGCCGGGCGCGGCCAGATGATGCACGGAGGCCCCGCCGGCCGGAAAAAAGAAGACCTCCGGGTGGAGGTGGACGTGGGACATGTTTTCGGCCGGGTCGTCGCTGCGGGCGGCGAACCAGGTCGCGTGCTGGCCTGAGTTGCAGAGGTCCCAGATCCCGCGGTCCGCGTGGTAGTGACGCACGTCGGCGAAGAGTACGGGCGTGCCGCTTATCCCCTTGAGTATCTGCATCGTAAGAGCCGCGTCCATGTCCGCCTCCGTGGAGCAAACGTGCGGTTCTTTCGGGCCCTCCCAGTCGTAGGGGTCGTTCAGGAAGGCCTCGGTGACGTCCATCGTGGCGAAGTGGTTGGTGAGTTCCGGCTGAGCCTTTATGCCGGAGAAGTCGAGGTTCCACTCGTCTATGAGCTCGCGCATCGCGTAGTAAGAGCGGACCTGGCGCTCGAGCTTCTCGGGGGTCAGCCGATCCCCGTCGTAGTGGACGCCGGCGGCGTGGCTCTCGAGCCACTCCCGCGCTGCGCGGACCTTGCCGGCCTCCACCCCCTCCGAGCGCCGAACGAGCTCCCACTGGTCGATCTCCTCGACGTCCACCCCGAACTTCTCCATCCACTGGTCGGGGTTGGAGACAGCGGTGTACATGCCCATCGGGCGGCCCCCGATCCTGCCGAAGGTGCTGCCGCGCAGGGACCGGACCGCCCCCGCCGCCCTCGCGTGGGCCTCGACCCTCGCTAGCACCGCGGGGTCCGAGATATCCCCGAAGGCACGCCCGTAGGTGCGCCCGATCTGGTCGAGCCCACCGGCCGCAGCCAACATACCGACCATCCCGGGCTGCTCGGGGTTTATGTTGGAGAATAGCAGCAGCGGCCCCGGCGTCTCGTTCGCGGCGAGCATCGAGAAGTGCGGGAAGGCCCACACGGGGATGTTGAACACCGTAAGGTCGGGCCTCGCGTCGGCCACCCGCCGGGCCTCGGCGACCGCCAGCCGGTTCGTCCAAACGACCTCCCGCGCCCCCACCACCTCGTGTCCGGCGGCCTCGAGTGCTGCGGCCAGTTCCCCCTCCACGCCGCGGGCGAACTTCTCGATGTCGCGGTGGACGGACTCCCGGCCGTCGGACATCGTTAACATCCCAATTCTTGCCATTATTCTCCCCTCACCCTGGATCACCAATTATGGGACCCGGCGCATTCTCGTGCACGGGAGCACCCCTCATGGCGGTGTTGGCCTTCCCGGCACTCCCGTCCGCGTCGACGACTTCGATCATCCACCCCTTGTCTTTCGCCGCCTCTTTAGCACCGCTTATAAAGCGGGCATCGTTCGATTCGTCCGCCGAAATCGACGCTGTCCTGACCAAGAACTCTTCCCGGGAACTTGACGACTGGCCCGATCCTGCACCGCAAGCCGCCGCGACCATCACGCTGAACGCCAACACGATCAAAGCCAGAGGTCGAAACCTCCACCTCGCAGCCTTCCCCGTTCCCGACTTCTGGATGTTCTTTATCCCTCTACCCTTTCCCTTTAGTGCGTCCGTCCCCACGGGTTGCGGTTCTCGTCGGCGCTGCTTTCTCGCGTTTGCCCCTACGAACTCGGCCTTTTCGCGGGAGCGGTGGATTCCCTGACGACCAGCCACGGCTCCAGCAGGAGCTTCCTGCTCTCTCCGTCCGACCCGTTCTCGATCCTGTCGAGCAGCATCCTGGTCACCCTTACCCCCATCTCGTACGTCGGCTGCGCGAGCGTCGTGAGCGGCGGCCCGGTGATTGGCGCCCATTCGGGGTCGTCGAAGCCGACCATGGAGAGGTCGCCGGGCACGGAGAGTCCCAGCTCGTTTACGGTGAGCAGGGCCCCAAGCGTCATCTGGTTGTTGGCGGTAACCAGCGCCGTCGGGGGTGAGGGTAGGCCCAGGAGCTCCCTGGCTCCCGCCCGCCCGCCCGCAGTCCTGAAATCGCCGAAGCGGACGAGCGAACCTTCCAGACCCACCCCGAGGTCGGAGAGTGCGTCGTGCAGACCCAGGTGCCGCTCGCAGCCGGAGGCCTTGTCCAAGGGGCCGGAGACCATGCCTATCCTCCGGTGCCCGAGCTCGACGAGGTGCTCCGCTATGAGGCGCATCCCCGCGCGATTGTCCACGCCGACGATGTCGGCGTCCACACCCTCGACGTCCCGGTCCAAGAGGACGAACGGTACGCCCTCCCCCCCAAGGCGCCGGACGCCGGCCTCGCGGCGCGCCGAGGGCGCCACCATCAGGCCGTCCACCCGCTTCTTCGCGAGCTCCGTGATGTACTCGTCCTCCCGCCCCGGGTCCTCGTCGGTGTTGCAGAGAAAGAGGTGGTAGCCGCGGCTCAACGCCACGTCTTCCACACCCCGCACCACGGAGGTGAAAAAGGAGTTCTGGATGTCCGGGATCAACAACCCTATCGTGTAGGTCCGCCGCGTCTTTAAGCCCTTCGCCAATAGGTTCGGCCTGTAGGAGAGCTCCTCGACGGCCGCCAACACCTCCCCCCGCGTCTCCTCCGAGACCTTCCGCGTCCCGTTCAAGACGTGCGAGACCGTGCTCACGGAGACCCGCGCCCGCTCGGCCACGTCTTTCATGGTCTTCACCCTCACCCCGATCCGCAATCGTTTGCGCAATCGTTTGCAAGGTAAAGGACGGGTGGCCTTGTGTCAAGCGTGACTTTCGTAGGACGGTTTGACTGTGCGGGGCGGGGCGGCCAGTATGGGTCACTGCCACGGGAGACGGGAGGGTGGGATGCGGACCGTTTTGTGCTACGGGGACTCGAACACGTGGGGCTTCGAACCGGAGACGGGACAGAGGTTCGCGCCCGACGTGCGCTGGCCCAGGGTGCTGGCGCGGGGCCTGGGTGAGGGCTTCCGCGTGGTCGAGGAGGGTCTCTCCGGCAGGACGACCGTCCGGGACGACCCCATCGAGGGGGCCCACAAAAACGGGCGGACGTACCTGCGGGCCTGTATGGAGTCGCACAAGCCCGTCGACCTCGTCGCGCTCATGCTCGGGACCAACGACCTCAAGCAGCGCTTCGCCGCCTCCGCCTCGGATATAGCGCAGGGGGCGGCGGCGCTCGCGGAGGAGGTCCTGCGCAGCGGCTGCGGGCCCGGTGGCGGGGCGCCACTGGTCATCCTGATGGCACCCCCTCCGGTCGGCAGGTTGACGGAGCTTGTGGAGATGTTCGAGGGTTCGGCCGAGAAGTCCGTACGTTTCGCCGGGCACTACCGGCACTTCGCCGGGCAGTACGGGTGCGGGTTTCTGGACGTGGGGGCCGTGGCGGCCTCCAGCGACCTTGACGGCATACACCTGGAGGCCGAAGAACACCGCAAACTGGGGGAGGCCGTCGCCGCCAGCGTCGCGGAGATCCTGCGGTGAGCGCCGGACTTCAGGTTCTGCTCGTCGGTGGCCCGATGTACGACCCCCTCTACGAGCGCCTCCCAGAGTTCGAGGAGGAGCACGGGGTGAGGGTCGAGGCCGTCGTGGCCCCCACCCATCCCGACCTCAACGAGAGAATAGAAGAGGAGTTCGGGTCGGGCGGGGCCAGATACGATCTGATCTCCACGCACACGAAGTACGCCCCGAGCCAGAAGCGATGGCTCACCCCCCTCGACGACGACCTGTCCTCCTCGGAACTGGAGCCCTTTAGCGGACGCCCCTTGGAGCTGGCGCGCATCGACGGCGCGCTCTACAGCGTCCCGCGCAACCTCGACGTCAAGTTGCTCCTCTACCGCACCGACCTCATGGACGACCAACCCTCCTCCTGGGAGAACCTGCGTGAGACGGCGACCAGGCTCCGGTCCACGGGTCCGTCAGAGGACCTCTACGGCTTCGTATTTCCCGGTAAGGAGTCCGGCCTCTTCGGCCACTTCTTCGAGCTGCACGCGATGGCCGGCGGGGAGATGTTCGAGGAAGACGGCCCGCCCGCGCCGCGCATGGACGACGAGGCGGGGCGGTGGGCGCTCGGCCTACTCCTGGACCTATACCAGAACGCCGCCCCGAAGGAGACGCCGGGCTGGCACTACGACGAGGTCGCCGCCTGCTTCAAGCAGGGCCGGGCCGCGATGTCCACCGACTGGCCCGGCGGTTTCTACACCTATGTCGATCCCGAGGGCAGCGAGGTAGCGGGTCGCTTCGACGTGGCGCTCTACCCCGAGGGAAGCGCCGGGCGGCGCGTCTACTCCAGCTCCCACTCCTTCGCCATCCCGACGAGCGTCCGCGACCGCCCGGCGGCCGTCGAGCTGCTGCGCTTTCTGACCTCGCGGGAGTCGCAGGCCCACGAAGCCAGGCTCGGCACCCTGCCGGCACGCGGCGACGCTCTAGGGGATGCCCGTTCCGAGGCAGAGCCGGGATCGCTGGCCGAGAGGCGGTGGGGACTGCTGGAGCGAGCGCAGGAGGCCGCCCTCGTCCCGCCCAAGCACCCGAACTACCCGGCGGTCGAGGACGCGATCTGGGGGGGGATACGGGAGGTGTTCCTGGGGAACAGAGGCGTGGATGACGCCCTCCGGGAGACGGAGGCCAGGGCGGGACGCGCGGCACGGGGGGAACGATGACGGACCCGAGGCCAGAGAAGGAGAAGAGGGGACGATGAGCCCGATCACCATAACAGAGGTCGTAGCCCGCGACGTCCGGTTCCCCACCTCGGAGAACCTCGACGGCTCGGACGCCATGAACCCCGCCCCCGACTACTCGGCCGCCTACGCGGTCCTCAAAACGGACTCCCCGGATGGCCTCGAAGGCCACGGCCTCACCTTCACCATCGGTCGCGGCAACGAGTTATGCGTCGCCGCCATAGACGCCCTCGCCTCCCTCGTCGTCGGCAAGACGCTGGAGTCGTTCGCCGAGGACATGGGCACCTTCTGGCACCACGTCGCCGGCGACAGCCAACTCCGCTGGGTCGGCCCCGAGAAGGGTGTCATCCACCTGGCGACCGCCGCGGTCGTGAACGCCGTCTGGGACCTCTACGCCAAGAGCGAGGGGAAGCCACTCTGGAAGCTCCTCTCGGACATGAGCCCCGAGGAGCTGGTCCGCTGCGTCCCGTTCCGCTACATAACCGACGCCATCACCCCCAAAGAGGCGCTGAGGATACTGCGCGAAAACGAGGGGACGAGGGCCGAGCGCGAGGCGGAGATGCTGGAGGAAGGCTTCCCGGCCTACACGACGAGCGCGGGCTGGCTCGGCTACCCGGACGAGAAGATCCGGCGTCTCTGCCGCGAAGCGGTCGAGGCCGGATGGGCGTACGTCAAGATCAAGGTCGGAGCCGACCTCGAGGACGACGCGCGCCGCGCCCGGATCGTGCGCGAGGAGATCGGCCCGAACCGCAAGCTCATGCTGGACGCGAATCAGGTCTGGGACGTGGGCGAGGCCATCGCCAACATGGAGCGTCTCGTCGAGTTCGACCCGTGGTGGATCGAGGAGCCCACGAGCCCCGACGATGTGCTCGGCCACGCCGCCGTGGCCCGCGCCGTCTCCCCCGTCGGCGTGGCGACCGGCGAGCACGGCCAGAACCGCGTCCTCTTCAAGCAACTCTTCCAGGCCGGCGCCATAAGCTTCTGCCAGATAGACGCCTGCCGTCTCGGCGGCGTCAACGAGGTCCTCGCCGTGCTCCTGATGGCGAAGAAATTCGGGGTGCCGGTCTGCCCGCACGCGGGTGGCGTCGGCCTGTGCGAGTACGTGCAGCACCTCTCGATCTTCGACTACGTCTGCGTCAGCGCCTCCCTGGAAGACCGCGTCCTGGAGTACGTAGACCACCTACACGAGCATTTCCTGGACCCGGTAAGGATAAAGAACGGACGCTACGTGCCACCCGAGAAACCGGGCTACAGCATCGAGATGCACCCGGAATCACTGGAGACCTTCGGATACCCGGCGAGAGGTGGTTGGGCCGAGAGGTCGGGGGCCGTCACACCCCAGTACCGCGCCGACCTGCCGGAGCACGCGTAGACCATCGGAGAAGGGGAGAAGAGTCCTGTGAGAGACAGAGTGGCGACGGATGCGACGTCGAGGAGGCCTTTGGGAAGCACGGGCCTCTCCGTCTCGCCATTGTGCATCGGGTGTGCCCCTTTGGGAGACATGCCCGAGGCGTTCGAGTACGGGGTCGACGAGGGCAGGGCCTTTAAGACTCTAGAGGCGGTCTTCGAAAGCCCCGTAAACTTCCTCGACACCGCCGCCTCCTACGGCGACGGCGAGAGCGAACGCCGCATCGGCGAGGTGCTGCGAGTGCGGGGCGGGTTGCCGGAGGGCGTCGTGCTCGCCACCAAGGCCGACAGGGACCTGCGGACCGGCGACTTCTCCGGGGAGCAGATGCGCCGCTCCGTCGAGCGCAGCCTGAGGCTTCTCGGGTTGGACCGTCTGCAGCTCTGCTACCTCCACGACCCCGAGCACGAGAGCTTCGGTCACATGATGGCGTCAGGCGGCCCGGTCGAGGTACTGCGAGGCCTCAAGGACGAGGGCGTCATAGAGCACCTCGGCGTCGCGGGCGGCCCGATAGACATGGAGATCCGCTTCGTCGAGACCGGCCTCTTCGAGGCGGTGATCACCCACAACCGCTACACCCTCCTGGACCGCAGCGCGGAACCCCTGCTCGACGTCGCCGCAGCGCGCGGGGTAGCGCTCCTCAACGCAGCCCCCTACGGCAGCGGCATCCTCGCCAAGGGCCCGGACGCCTACCCCCGCTACGCCTACCAGGAGGCCCCGGAAGGGATGGTCGAGAGGGCCAGGGCCATGCAGGAGGTCTGCCGCCAGTTCGGCGTTCCGCTTGCGGCGGCCGCGCTGCAGTTCTCCCTGAAGGACCCGCGCATCGCCTCGACCATCGTCGGCATGACCCGCCCGGAGAGGGTGGGGCAGACGCTGGATCTTGCCGCCCATCCTATCCCGGAGGAGCTGTGGGAGAGGCTGGACCGGTTGGGCTAACGGCCGGGACCGCGCACGCGCCGGCCGGCAAAGATCGCACCCAGCGCCAGCGACGCGAGGACGGTTGCCACGATGGCCGTCGGTCCTGGCTCATGTCCGGCGCCTCCTGTAGAGACGTCCCCGGTCTCCGGTAGGGTGCCGGTCGGGCCGTCGTCGAGGAAGGAGATCCGGCGCCCCGCGCTGCGACGGGGGTACCCGGCCGCGCCGACCGGCCCGGCCAAAGCCGGGTCCCCTTAGAAGCCGCCGACGTTGAGAAGCTGGATCTGGCGCCCGTCCTTGCTTGCGGTTCCGGGGGATTTGGCCGCCGCCTTGATGGCCCCCTCGACCGTCCCCGGGCTCGCGCCGGCGTGCGTGGAGAGGTACAGCGCTCCCGCGCCGCCCACGTGCGGGGAGGCCATCGAGGTGCCGGAGAAGGTCGTCGTGCCGCCCCCGTTCTTTGTAGAGAGGATTCCGACGCCAGGCGCCCAGACGTCCACGCAGGTGCCGAAGTTGCTGAAGGAGGCCTCCTTGTTCGCGGAGTCGGTAGCGGCCGTGGTCGTGACGCCGCTGCTCGTCCCGGCCCGCGCCGGCGAGGAGGTGCAGGCGTCGGCGCCCTCGTTGCCAGCCGCCAGGGCGTAGAAGACGCCGGCGGCCGCCGACTTCTTGACCGCGTCGTCGAGGGCCTGGCTCGCGCCGCCGCCGAGGCTCATGTTCGCCACGGCGGGCTTCTTCGCGTTCGCGGTGACCCAGTCGACGCCCCGGATCACACCGGAGGTGCTCCCCGAGCCGCTGCAACTGAGCACCTTCACCCCGGTCAGCGGCGCCCCGGGGGCCACCCCGACCACGTCCGAGGTGTTGTCCCTGGCCGCCACGGTGCCGGCGACGTGCGTGCCGTGGCCGTTGCAGTCCCTGTTCGGCCCGCCGGCGAAGTTGGTGTGTCCAACCACGTTCAGGTCGGGGTGGGTCGCGTCGATGCCCGTGTCTATTATGTAGGCGTTCACGTTAGAGACGGCGCCCGTCCCGTCCCCTGCTTTCGTCGAGCTGAGGTCGGCGTCGACGCGGTCGATGCCCCAAGGCAGCGTCTGGGCCACGGTCTTCATAACGCCGTCGCGCTCGACGTAGTCGACCCTGCCGTCGGCGCGCACCGCGTCCACGCGGGCATCCGGTATAGTGGCGGAGAAGCCCTTTATGGCGTTGTGGTAGACGAACCCGACCTCGGCCTTGCTGCGGCCGGAGATCTGCCCCGCCACCCGCGCCGGCTCGTTCACGCCGTCCTTGAGCACCACGATGTACCGGCCCGGGGCCCCCCCGCCCGGCTGCTGCGTGAGCGCCATGCTGGCAGACATGCACACCATCGCCGCTATTACCCCAAACAAAACGAAGGCCCGTCTCACGACCGCTTCCCCTCCTCTTCGACCCGAAAGCGCCACTATAGCACGACACGAACCTGGCAAACCAGGCGTCGGGCACTGGGGTTCTGATGTGTTCGCGAGCCTCGGCGGCCACAGACTCCAGGAACGAGGTTTCCGAAGGCTGACAAGCTGAATTGCTGACCGGCCGAAAGCTAATGATTGTGGCGCGGCGTCTCGGATGCCACGCCGCGGTACTTGAGGGCCATCTCCATGACGCCGCCGCCGTCGAGCTGGCCCACGTGGTCGCGGTACAGCTCCTGCCAGGGCGTGCGGCTCTCGGGGACGGGCTGCACGCCCTCCTCGCGCCTTCGGCGTTCGATCTCCTCCTCAGCCACAAGCGCGTCGCACCGCCCGGCCTCGAGGTCTATGCGGACGGTGTCCCCGGTCCTGAGCCACGAGAGCCCGCCCCCTGCCGCGCTCTCGGGCGCCGCGTTCAGGATGGAGGGGCTGTCCGAGGTGCCGGACTGCCGGCCGTCGCCGATGGTGGGGAGCGTGTTTATCCCCCGCTTGAGCAGCCTGTCTGGCGGCTGCATGTTGACGACCTCGGCCGACCCGGGCCACCCGATGGGCCCGGCGCCACGGATCACGAGTATGGTCCCCTCGTCTATTTCGAGCCCGGGGTCGTTGATGCGGTGGTGGTAGTCGTCCGAACCGTCGAAGACTACGGCCCGGCCCTCGAAGACGCCCTCGCCCTCAGGGTCGGCGAAGTACCGCCTGCGGAACTCATCGGAGATTACGCTGGTCTTTATGATGGCGAAGTCGAAGAGGTTCCCCGAGAGCACCTTGAAACCGGCCCGCTCCTGCAAAGGCTCGTCGTGCGCGGCTATCATCTCGCGGTCCCTGCTCTCCCTGCCCGCGACGTTCTCGGCCAGCGTCAGGCCCGTCACGGTAAGGACCCCACCGTCGATATCGCCAGCCCCGAGCAACTCTGTGACCACGGCGGGCACGCCCCCGGCCCGGTGGAAGCGCTCGCCGAGGTACTTCCCTGCCGGCTGCATGTTGACGAGCAACGGCACGTCGTACCCCCGGTTCCAGTCCTCCGGCTCGAGCTCCGCCCCGGCGTGGCGGGCCATCGCCATGATGTGCGGCTGGGCGTTGGTCGAGCCCCCGACGGCCGTCACGGCCACTATGGCGTTCAGGAACGCCTGCCGCGTCAGGATGTTGCTCGGCCGCAGGTCCTCGCGGGCCATCTCCACGGCCCGACGGCCCGTCTCGTAGGCCATCTGCCCCCGCTCGCGGTAGGGCCCCGGGATGGCCGCGCACCCTGGCAGCGACATGCCCAGCACCTCCGCCACGGCATTCATCGTCGAGGCCGTGCCCATGGTGTTGCAGTGCCCCACCGAGGGCGCCGAGGCGAGCGCGGTCTCGTAGAACTCCTCCTCACCGATCTCGCCCGCGGCAAGCCGGCGCCGGCTCTTCCAGATCGCCATCCCCGACCCGACCAGCTCCCCCTCGAACCACCCGTCCAGCATCGGGCCACCGGAGAGCACGATCGCCGGTATGTCCACCGTGGAGGCCGCCATGATGGCCGCCGGCGTCGTCTTGTCGCAACCCGTGGTCAGCACGACGGCGTCTATGGGGTACCCGTAGAGCGTCTCCACGAGCCCGAGGTACGAGAGGTTCCGGTCGAGCGCCGCCGTCGGGCGGCGGCAGTTTTCGAAGATGGGATGGACGGGGAACTCCATAGGTATCCCCCCGGCGTCCCTTATGCCCTCCTTCACGCGCACCGCGAGGTCGAGGTGGTGCCGGTTGCAAGGCACGAGGTCGCTCCCCGTCTGGGAGATGCCTATCACGGGCCGCCCGGAACGCAGCTCGTCTGGTGTGATCCCATAGTTCATGAACCGCTCCAGGTAGAGCGCGGTCTGATCCACCCTCTCCGAACCCTCGAACCAGTCCATCGACCGGAACCGGCGTTCGCCCCTATTACCGTCTACCACGCCAACCACCGATCCCGCACCCGGTAATCGTCGCCACGCCGGGTTGGATCCTGGGCCGCCCCCATCTTCTACTCCTCGCCCCGCGTGGGTGGTGTGGCAGTGGACGTCTTGCCCAGGGCCTGTAGCATCGTCGGCACCATCGTCAGCTCCGGGACGTAGGCCCGGGGCGGGAGCGTGGCGAGGAAGAGGCACGCCCGCGCGACGTCCTCCGGTTTGAGGCTCGCGTCCCTTACCTCTTTGGGCGGCGGTTCCGGACGATTGTCTAGTATGGGCGTGTCCACGATGCCAGGCAGGATGGCGGTGAAGCGGACGCCGTTCTGGTGCTCCTCGAAGCCGGCCGCGTGGGCGAGCTCGGTCATGCCGGCCTTGGAGGCCTGGTAGGCGGGACCCGAGGCGTCGGGCCAGGAGCCCGAGACGCTGCTGACGAGGACGGCTAGGCCCTGGGAGGCGCGCAGGTACGGGAGGGACGCGCGGACGGCGTAGAACGCGCCGGAGAGGTTCACGGAGATCATGGCGTCCCAGCTCTCGCCCGTGAGCTGCTCCAGCCGCCGCTCCGGGAAGTTCATCCCGGCCGCCACGACGAGCACGTCTATGCCGTCGGCTTCGCCGATGGCCTCGAGGGTGCGCCTGACGGCGGCCTCGTCGGAGATGTCAAGCTCGTGGGCGGTGACGGCGCGGCCTTCGGCGCCGGCCTCGATAGCGTCCCTGCGCCTGGCCGCGGCGTGGACCGCGGCCCCCGAGTCGGCGAGCAGGTTGGCTGTGGCGAGGCCGATGCCGCTGCTGGCCCCGACAACGACCGCCGTCTTGCCCGAGAGGTCGTCGTTCTGCATCTAGGACCCGGAGCCCGAGAGGAACACCTTTATCTGTGCCGAGGGGCCGCGAACGAGGTCCGCGAAGGCGCCTGGCCCCTCTTGGAGCGCCAGCACCGGCGGCAGCTCCCCTAAGCCGGCCTTGCCCTCGACGAGCCACGAGAGCGCCTGCTCGAAGTCCCCGGCGGTGTAGGCGTAGGAGCCCTGGAGGTCGATCTGGCCCCGCACCACCCCGTGAAAACCCAGCGTCGAGTCGTCGTCGTGCAGCCCTATAAACACGGCCCGCCCGCCCGGGCGCAGGAGCTCTAGCGCCATCCGCCGCGTCACCTCGGCGCCGACGGCGTCTATGACCAGGTCGGCGCCGAGCCCGCCGGTTGGTCCTTCGAGGGCCCGCCCAGCATCATCGCCGGAGACGTGGGCAGCCTTCGCCCCGAGGGCGAGCGCCTGCTCACGCCGCCCTGCGTGAGGTTCGACGGCGTGGACCTCGGGGGCGCCGTCGAGCACGGCGGCCTGCAGGCACATAAGGCCTATGGTGCCGGCCCCGATCACCACGGCGTGCTCGACAGGGTGGCCGCCCGCCGTCCCGAGCCTCGCCGCGTGAACCCCGTTGGCCAGCGGCTCGGCAAGGGCGCCCGTGCGGACGTCCACGCCATCGGGCAGCGGGTAGACGTTCGCGGCCGGGGCCAGGGTGTACTCCGCGAAGCCGCCAGGCGAGTGGATGCCGACGAGCCTCCTGTTCGGGCAGAGGTTCGTCAGGCCGGCCAGGCAGAGAGGACACGTCCCGTCCGAGGAGAGGGGGTTGACCGCTACCGTCAGGCCGAGGAGGCCTTCGTCCGCGCCGTCCCCGACCTCCGTGACGGTGCCGGCGAACTCGTGGCCCATCACCAGGGGCGGGGTGCGGTTGCCCATCCTGCCGAGGTAGCCCTCAATCTCAGAGCCGCAGATGCCTGTCGCCTCCGGGCTGACGACGACCATGCCGGGCCCCACCTCGGGGGCCGCCACCTCCTCCACGGACATCTCCTCCGGGCCGTGCCAGACGATCCCTCTCATGCTCCCACCTCTCCGTCGCGAGCCCTGCCCGCAATTATTCTACGTTCGCCGTCCCCGCGCACACCTCAGCGCGGCACGAGCGCCACCGCGCGCACAGGCGATCCGGACCCGCCCTTTATCTTTAGCGGCAGGGCCAAGAACAGGCAGAACGGCGGCAGCCGATCGAGGTTGTTCAGGTTTTCGACTATGTAGACCTCGTTGCCCAGCAGCGCGTGGTGCGCCGGGTTCTCCGCCGAGCCGGCCGCGTCCACCGCGAGCGTGTCACACCCGACGAGCGCCACGCCCTTTCCGACCAGGTACTCCGCGGCCTCGCCCGAGAGGCCCGGCCAGTCATCGAGGAAGAGGCGTCCTTCCGGGCCGGTCGCCCAGCGTTCGTCCCAGCCGTAGCGGACCAGGACGCGGTCCCCCCGCTCTATGGGCCCGTGTTCCCGCTCCCACGCCCGGATGCGGTCAGGGCCGAGGAGATCCCCCGCCCCGAGGTCCGTGGCCTCTATAGTGGCGGCGCGGCCGGCAAGCCGTTCTGGTGGGATCTCGTCCGTGCCGTAGTGGGCCGGGCCCTCTGGGACGAAGTGGAGCGGGGCGTCCATGTGGGTGCCCGAGTGCTCGCTCAGGGTGAGGCCGTTGTGGGTCGCCACGTCGCCGAGGTCCTGCGACTCGTAGACGGTGCTCGAGAAGCGGGCGTGGGTCGGCCACGCCGGGATGCCCTCCTCCAGGGCGTGGGAGAGGTCTATCCAGTCGAAGCCGTCGAAAGGCGAGGTCGGCGTCATACCGTCCCCGGTCCGGGGGTCACTTTGCCCGGTAGCGGTCGGGGTCCTGGAAAACGTCTATGACCGAGGTGTCGGCCTCCAGGCGGGCGGCGTGCTCGGCGCCGGCGGGGATGTCGTAGGTCTCGCCGGGGCCGTAGGTGTTCCTTTGGCCGTCTACCGTAAGGTGGAGGGTCCCGGCCACGACGATGCCCCACTGGGCGCCGTGGGCGTGCGGGGGCACCTCGAACTCCTCCTCGGCGCGAAAAAAGACCGCCTGGCCGTGGGGGCCGGCGATCATGCGCCCTTCGAGGCCCTCGAAGGGGGTATCGACCTGGGGGAGGCCCTGGATCCAAGCCGCGTAAGGGTTCATCGGTGCTCCTTTCCCGGGAGGTCACGTCGTTTGCGCCGCCGGCGCGGGCGTCATTATACTGGCCGCTCACGCCGTCTCAGGAACCGACCGGGGGTGCCATGGAACGTCTCGAAGGCAAGAGGGCCATAGTCACGGGCGCGGCCAACGGCATCGGCAGGGCAATCGCCCTCCGGCTTGCCTCCGAGGGCGCGCGCGTCGTCCTCGCCGACGTGGACGAGGAGGCCGCAGGAGGCGTCGCCGACGAGATGGAAGGCGAGACCCTCGTCCAAAAAACCGACGTGACGCGGGACGGGGACGTGGCCGCGCTCGTCGGCCTGGCGGTCTCCGAGTGGGGCGGCCTCGACGTGATGGTCAACAACGCGGGCGTGGGCGTGGCGGGCACCGCGGTCACGACTACAGAAGAAGAGTACGAGCGGGTGATGGACGTCTGCGTGCGGGGCACCTTCCTCGGCATGAAGCACGCCATACCGGCCATAAAGGACTCGGGCGGGGGCTCCGTCATAAACATGTCGTCCGTGGCGGCCCTCGTTGGGCTCGTGGACCGGGCCGTCTACTCGGCGGCCAAGGGCGCGATCTACTCGATGACCCGGGCTTCTGCCATCGACCACGTCGGCGAGGGCGTCAGGGTCAACTGCATAGCGCCGGGCACGGTGGACACGCCGTGGGTGGCGCGCATAACGAGCGGCTACGACGACCCGGAGGAGGCGCGGGCGAACATGCGGGCCCGCCAGCCCCACGGCCGGCTTGTCTCGCCCGAGGAGATCGCGGCGATGGCCGCCTACCTGGCCGCCGACGAGTCGGCCTCCGTCGTTGGGGCGTGCATGGTCGTGGACGGCGGCGTCACCGCCCGTTGAACGACCCCCACAGGGAGCTGGTCGAGAGGGGCTACGACCGCGTGGCCGAGCAGTACCTCGCCACCAAAGACCCGCGGGACCCGCTGGCCCTCTCCGCGCTGGAAGGGATGGCCCGCGACCTCCCGCCCGGCGCGGCGGTCCTTGACCTCGGCTGCGGGGCGGGCGTCCCGGCGACGCTCTGGCTCGCGGAACGGAGCTATTCCGTGACCGGCGTGGACCTCTCCGACAAGCAGCTGGGCCTCGCCCGCAAGCTCGTCCCCGGCGCGACCTTCGTGAAGGCGGACATGACGGAACTGGATCTCGGGTCCGAGGCGTTTGACGCCGTCGTTGCCTTCCACTCCATCATCCACGTGCCGAAGGAAGAGCACCCGGCGTTGCTCGGGGAGGTCCACCGCTGGCTCAGGCCAGGCGGCCTCTTCCTGGCGACGCTCACCCTGACGGACTTCGAGGGCGAGGACGGCGACTGGGAGGGCTGGGGGGCCCCGATGCGCTGGAGCCACCACGACGCCGAGACAAACGTGGCGATGCTGCGCCACGCCGGTTTCGAGGTCGTATACGCCGAGCCGCGCGCCGGCGGCGGCACGGGGAAAGCAGAGGAGACCTGGCTCTGGGTCCTCGCCCGCAGGCCCCACCACGGGCCTGGCCCGAGATCGGACGCAGATCACAGAGAAAGGGGCAACGCGTGAACGGTAGGACGGCCGCAGTACTCGGTGTGGGACCCGGCCTGGGGGCGGCCGTTGCCCGCCGCTTCGCCCGCGAGGGCTTCGCCGTGGCCCTCATGGCCCGCCGCGAAGAGAGCGTCGCAGGCGTGCGGGAGCGGATAGAGGAATCGGGCGGCACGGCGATCTCCATCGCGACCGACGCCACCGATCCCGCCTCCGTCGCCGCGGCCTTCGGGCGCGTGCGCGGCGAGCTTGGCGACCCGGAGGTATTCGTCTACAACGCCGGCGCCTTCCAGATGGGCGGCATCCTGGACCTCTCCCCGGAGAAGTTCGACGAGTGCTTCAAGGCAAACTGCGCCGGCGCCTTCTACGCCGCCCAACAGGTCTTGCCCGCCATGGTCGAGGCCGGACGCGGCACGGTCCTACTCACGGGCGCGACGGCCGCCCTGCGCGGGTCCGCCCGCTTCTCGGCGCTCGCGGTAGGCAAGTTCGGCCTGCGGGCGCTGGCCCAGAGCATGGCCCGCGAGTTCGGGCCGCAGGGTATACACGTCGCCCACGTCGTGATAGACGGCCAGATCGACACCCCAAGGCTCAGGGAGATGTCCCCCGACCGCGAGGACCACACCGTGCTCGCCCCCGATGCCATCGCCGAAGCCTACTGGCAACTGCACTCGCAGGACCGGACCGCCTGGACATTGGAGCTCGACCTGCGCCCGGCCGTGGAGACCTTCTAGCGCCCCCCGACCAACCGCCCGGACATGGACCCGAACGCGCTTCGCTCCACCGTGTCGTCGAGCGGCTCCAGCTCGAAGGACTCGTCCGTACGGCTGAGGGCGTTCAGGATGAGCTGGTCTGTGAGCCAGGGGTTCTTCGGCAGCAAGGATCCGTGGAGGTACGTGCCGTATGCGTTGAGGCGTCGGGCACCCTCCGTACCGTCCCTGCCGTTGTTGCCGAAGCCGGCGACGACCCGTCCGAGGGGCTCGGTATCTCCCAGGTAGGTCCGGCCGCCGTGGTTCTCGAAGCCGACGATGCGGCACCTTTCGGCGGTCTCGGGGGCCGGGACGTCGACGAGGACGTTGCCGATCAGGCGCGCCTCGTCGGGTTTACGCGGCTCGGTGTGGAGGTCGAAGATCCCGACGCCAGGCAGCTTCTCGCCCTCGGGGGTCTCGTAGTGGTGTCCCATCAGCTGGTACCCGCCGCAGACGCCCAGGATCACGCCCCCGTCCTCGACTATGGCCCTGAGGTCGGCGCCCTTGGACCCGGAGAGGTCGTAGGCGAGGAGCGCCTGCTCGCGGTCCTGCCCCCCGCCAAAGAGGAAGAGGTCGCGGCCCGTCGGTCGGACCCTCTCCCCGAGCCCCACGTCGACAACCTCGACCGGGATCCCGCGCCACTCGCAGCGCTTCTTTATGGAGATCACGTTCCCCCGGTCCCCGTAGAGGTTCATCATGTCGGCGTAGAGATGGTGGATGGTGAGCATGGGGCCTCCCTCCGGTCGGCGTCGTTAGCGGTCAGCTTTCAGCTATCAGCTTCTTTGAACGCGGCGCATCTCGACCGCGTGCGTTACGGTGTTTTTATTGTAGGTTTTCTGGCTGCATTCTACGAGCCTGATATGCAACGGTTATCTCTGACAGCTGATGGCTGATGGCTCATCCCTCCTCCCAGAACTGGTGCGTGTAGCCCATGTCGCCTAATGCCTTGCGGATCTCGAGCATCGCGGTGTAGGTCGGGAGGACGTAAAGAGTCTCTCCGGCGGGGGTCGATTCGAGGGCCGCCCTGATGGCCCTCTCGCGGTCGGGGATCACGGGTCCTACCGGCAGGTCCGCGTACTTGAGGCGGACGGCCATGTCGCCGGCCCTGATGCCGCTCACGGTGAAGGGTGCGGCGTCCGTCCTGCCGGCGGCGCGGGCTTCGGCGAGCATCTCGAAGTCAACGTCCCACAGCCACGAGACGTCGCGGCCGTCGGCGTCGTTGTCGTTTATGGCTATCAGGACGTTGCGGGCGTCGGCTCCGGTGACGAAGGTGCGCAGGATCTCGTTGAACCCCACGGGGTTCTTGATGAGGAGCAGAAAGGCCTCTTTGTCGCCGGCCTGGATCTTCTCGACCCTGCCGAACGCCCCGCCGAACGCGCCGAGGCCCCGCACGACGTCGTCAAGGCCCACCCCCGCCTCCCCGGCGACGGCCGCGGCGGCGAGCGCGTTGTAGACGTTGTAGAGGCCGGGCAGCGGTACCCTCGCCTCGCCCTCGCCCTTCGGCGTCGAGAGCAGAAACGAGGAGCCGCGCGCGCCTTCGAGGCGGACCCGGCTGGCCCTGTAGGCCGGTTCGGGGCGCTCGAAGTCCCCCTTCGGGCATCGGTAGACGCCGACGTGGCCCATGTAGACGGCCGAGTAGTCCAGCGGCGTGCCGCAGACGGGGCAGTCCTTGGAGTCGGCGACGTGCTGGAGGCGGCCGGTGTCGAGGTCGGGCTCGTCCACCCCGTAGAAGACGGGGTTCGCGGCGGAGCCTCCGAGGCTCGCTACCAGTGGGTCGTCGGCGTTAAGGACGACCGCGGCGCCGTCGCGGGGCAGGTTGGCGAAGGCCGAGGCGATCACCTTGCCGGTGTAGGCGAGCTCCCCGTAGCGGTCGAGCTGGTCGCGGAAGAGGTTGAGGACGGCAAGTATCTTGAGGTCCGCCTCGGCCGCCACCCTCGGCACGCTTGCCTCGTCCACCTCAAAGAGGCCCATCTCGGAGGAGGGCCTGCCCGAGAGAGATGAGTCTGAGACCACGGCGGCGGTCACGCCGGTAACGAGGTTAGCGCCCGTCGAGTTGTTAACGACGCGGAGGCCCGCCGTGGCGAGTATCTTCGAGATCATGCCGGTAGTGGTCGTCTTGCCGTTTGTGCCCGTGACCGCCGCCGAGCCGAGGGGGAGCCGCGCGGACAGCTTGCTCAGCACCCGCGGGTCGACCCTGCGCGCCACGACGCCTGGGATGGTGGACCCCCCGCCCCTGCCGAGCCTGCGGCTCGCGAGCTGGGCGGCCCTAGCGGCCGCTATAGCGGCGACGAGGCGGGGATCTGCGACCGGGCTCATGGCCGGGATTATATTAGCTACGCGACGCGGCTTCGGGGGACAGCCCCACTCCGAAGACCCGGCCGTTCTTCCGGGTGGCGCTTGCCTGGGAGCGCGGTAGAAATTGTTGCATGGAGATCTTCGAGAACCTTTCGGCCAGTTCGAGGTTGGAGCAGACCGCGCTCGACGCCTACTCGCGGGCGGTGCGGGACGTTACGGAGACGCTGGAGCCCGCCGTCATCTCGCTCGGGCTCCGGGACGGCCGCGGCGGCGGGAGCGGCGTGGTGCTCGGCACGGACGGGACCACCGCCACCGCCGTCACCAACAGCCACGTCGTGCGGGGCCTGGGCGAGGCTGGCGGACGACGGGCCGGCGGCGGCGGGATGCGCGTGACGTTCTCTGACGGGACCTCTGTTCCCGCGGAGGTGCTAGGCGACGACCCCTTGAGCGACCTCGGCGTCGTCCGCTTCGTGCCAGAAGAGGAGCCGACCGTGGCGGCGCTCGGGGAGGCGGAGAACCTGGTCGTCGGCCAGCTCGTCGTCGCCATCGGGAGCCCGTTGGGGTTCCAGAGCACGGTGACCGCCGGGGTGGTCAGCGCGCTCGGTCGCTCCATCCGGGGGCAGGAGGGACGCCCGATCGAGAACGTCATCCAGACCGACGCCGCCATCAACCCGGGCAACTCGGGCGGCCCCCTGGCGGACGCCTCGGGCCGGGTGGTGGGCATCAACACCGCCATCATCGGCGGCGCCCAGGGCATAGGCTTCGCGGTGCCGGTCTCCGGCGCGTTCCGGCGCGTGGTCTTCTCCCTCGTCACCGAGGGCCGCGTGCGCCGGGCCCGCCTCGGCGTGGTGGTCGCGACCCAGCCGGCCCGCGGCGGCGTCGGGGGCGGCGCCGGCGTCAGGGAGGTCACCCCGAACAGCCCGGCCCTCAGGGCCGGCGTGCGTTCGGGGGACATCGTGACCGCCCTCGGAGGCCGGCCAGTCCGCTCCAACGGCGACCTCCTCGCCCTCCTCGACGAGTCGGCCATAGGCCGCGACATGGAGCTGAAGGTGCTCAGGAAGGGCGAAGAACTGACGCTCACCGTGCGCCCGCGCGAACAGGAATAGAGCGTTCAGCACGTTACGGCCTAGCGGCCTCCGCTAGTCAGCGCGCTTCGGGCCTGCGGCCCTTGCCCTCGGCCTATCAGCTCTTTCGGATCGTCCCACGCGGGTGACAACCGTACAAAGATGTCTCAAACTTAGGCCGCGAGGTGGCGCGGGCCTCCGACGGTCCGCCCGACGGAGAGCCGAAATGCTGACAGGCTGACCAGCTGACAGGCTGACCAGCCGCCGACCGAAGGGAGGCACATGCCCGACGTGGCTTTCGTGGTGAAGGACCTTGGTGGCGCCGAGGACGCGGAGAAGCTGGAGCGCGCCCTCTCTCGGGTGGGCTGCGTGAACCTCGTGAACGTGGACCCCGAGAGGGGTCTCGTGGCCGTCTCCTACGACGGCGGGGAGGCGGAGCTAGGGGAGATCCAGGGCGCCATGGAAGAGGCGGGGCACGAGGTCGAGCCCTCGCCCGGGGCGGACCCCTCCGTTGGCTGAGCCCGCGCCGGACCTCCCGATCTCCGTGGCCCAGGCGGCGCGCCTCCTGGGCGTGCCGGAGGGGGAGGCCGGCGGGCTGGCCGGCCCCGACGGGAGGGTGCCGCTGGAGGAGGTCAGGAAGCGGCTGGCCGCCGCGGACGTCGCGATGGAGCTCGCCCGGGCCAGGGAGGAGGTAGGGCGACTCTCGGGCCAGCTGGGTGAGGTCCGCGCCCAGAACGCGCGGCTTCAGAGGGAGGTCAAGGAGTCCGTCGCCGAGCGCCGCCGGCTCGTCGAGGAGGTCCTGGACCTCCGGGCTGCGGCAGAGGAGCGGCTGATGCTGATGGAGCGCGTGGAGCAGATGTCTCGGCTGGAGCGGGACCTGGACGAGAGCTCCAGGGAGGTCGAACGCCTGAGGAACAGGGGCCTCCTCGGCCGCCTGTTGAACGGCCGGTAGAGCCCCAGCGAGGACCGGCCCCTGCCCCGAAGCCCTCCCTACGATCTCCCTTACCCGGCCGCCTCCCCGGTCTTCCGCGCCGAGAGCCAGGCCACCGCCACGAACAGCGCCGCGGCCGCCAGGCCGAAGACCCACTCCACGTCCGCATAGGGTTTTAGGTAGGGGCGGGTGACCACGTCGGCGAAGAACATCTCCACAGCCAGGTACACAAGGAGGGCGGCCCCCAGGTAGACCAGCACGGGGAAGCGGTCCAGCAGCGAGGTCAGCAGGGCGGCCCCGAACACGACAAGCGGTATCGTGGTGAGCAGCCCGATCCCGAGTATCGGGAAGCTAACCTCGCCCTCCACCCTCGCCGCCTGGACTAGCGCGATCACGTTGTCGAGCGACATCACCGCGTCGGCGATGATTATTATCCTGATGGCCTCCCAGGTGCTCTGCCCGGCCTGGACCTTCTCTTCGTCTTCGCCGCTATCCCGGACGAGCTGCCAGGCGATCCAGACGAGCAGCAGCCCCCCCACCACCTGCAACAGGGGTATGTGGAGCAGAGACGCGACCACCGCGGCGAAGAAGAGCCGCAGCAAGATGGCCCCCGCCGCGCCCCAAAGGATGGCCCTGCGACGGTTCGCGCCGTCCAGGCTGCGGACGGCCATCGCGATGACCACGGCGTTGTCGCCGGACAGGATGAGGTTTATTCCGAACACCTCGATGAGGTGGGCCAGCATCCCGCCGCTGAAAAACTCCACTACGCCAGCGTACCCTTCGACGAACAGTTCACCAAGCCGATTATCCTACCAGCAAAGACCGGCGGGACGGCTATCTCCCGTCAGAAGCGGGGCGCCCTCACTAGACGACGACAACGACAACCGCGGCGACCAGGAAGGCGGCGTAGAGGGAGCCCGCGCCGAGCAGGTAGAAACCGCGCAGCGGGCCCTTGCGCAGGAGGAACCCGATAAACACCGCGCCGGAGATCAGGGCTAGCGCCGCGGACAGGGTGGTGAGGAAGCCGAGGTTCCACGGGGTAAACAGGATGCCCACGGAGACCGGGATGGTGCTCTGGAAGACCATGGCCCCGGTTATGTTGCCTAGGGCCAGGGTGTCCTTGTTGTCCCTCAGCCAGATGACGGAGTTGAACTTCTCGGGCAGCTCCGTGGCGAGCGGCGCCAGGACGAGGGCTATAAGGCCAGCCGGGATGCCGACGGCCGAGGAGATGTGCCCGACGGCTTCCACGAAGATGTGGGCCGCGAAGCCCATCACCGCTACAGATCCGACGGCCTGCGCGATCACGGCCCAGGTCGGGGCCGTCGAGCGGAAGGGCCAGAGGGTCAGGTTCTCCGGCGGCTCCCCCTCCGTGTCGTCGCTACCCGATCTTATGGTCCGTATCACGTAGAACACGTAGGCGGCGAGCAGGAACACGGCGAGCCCGATCTTCAGCACCACGGGGAGCTCTACGAGCCCGGCCCCCGCCGCCAGGGTGAAGCACACCAGAAAGAACGCCATGTCGGGGACGGTGACCTTGCGGTTCACCGCGATCTCGCTCCCCGAGCTCCGGCGCCCCCTGTAGCCGATGCTAGCCACCCCCACGACGAAGAGCGCCAGCGTGGCGAGCAGGAAGGGCGCGCCAAGGATCGCGCCGATGCCTATCTCGCCGGCGGCGGCCCCGCCGGAACCCACGATCACGGCCCCAAGGATGGCGACTACCGGGATCATGGTCTCGGGCAGCGCCGTGCCCACGGCGGCGAGGACGCTCCCCACGGCCCCGTGCCCGAGGCCCAGCCGGTCGCCCAGAAGCTCGACCGCGTTGGTAAAAAGCACCGCAGCGCCGAGTATGGCCGCCAGGGAGAGGACCAACTCGATTATGTACATGTGCCTCTCTTCGGGTCGCGTGGGGGTGGTACGTGTTAGATTCTTTGCCCCGTACTATACCCGGATCGGGAGGACATGAACGACCTGGAAGGAATCCTGGACGCCGTGGGACGCGGCGAACTCTCCCCCGCGGTGGCCGCCGAACGCCTGCGGGAGGGCGAGGTGCGCTACGTCGAGGGCTTCGCCGCCCTGGACCTCGGCCGCGCCGAACGCAAGGGCGTCCCTGAGGTCGTCTACGCCCGCGCCAAGAGCCCCGAGCAGGTCGCCAAGATCTGCGCCGCCGTCCTCGAATCGGAGGCCCGCGTCGTCCTGAGCGCCCCTGGCCCCGAGCACGAGGAGGCGGTCCGCGTGGCCCTTCCTGGCACCCGGATCCGGCGGGCAGGCCGCTCCCTGGTCCTGGGCGCAGGCGAACCCACCCATACCGGCGGGCGCGTCGGCGCCCTGAGCGCAGGCACCTCGGATCTTCCCGTCCTGGAGGAGGCCCTTGCCGTGGCCCACGAGATGGGCGTTGCGACCCTCACGTTCAACGACGTCGGGGTGGCGGGCCTCCACCGCCTCTCCGGCCCCTTGCGCCAGCTACGGGACTTCGACCCAGACTGCCTGATCGTGGCCGCCGGGATGGAGGGCGCGCTGCCCAGCGTGGTCTCCGGCCTGGTCCCGGTCCCGGTCGTGGGCCTCCCCACCTCCACGGGCTACGGCCTCGGCGGAGACGGGACGGCGGCCATACTGGGTATGCTCCAGACGTGCTCCCCGGGCCTCTCGGTCGTGAACGTGGACAACGGCGTGGGCGCCGGGGCAACCGCGGCGCTCATCGCCAACCGCGCCGCCTCAGCCCGCGAGCCAGCCTAGAAGAACCGGGATGCGCGCCTTCGTCGCCGTCTTCCCGCCGCCCGAGATCCAAAACGCCCTCATAGAAGCGGCCCGCGCCCTCCCCACGGACGCCTTCCGTCTCACCGCGCCCGAACGCGTGCACCTCACCCTGAAGTTCCTTGGGGAGGTTCAGCCCGGGGACCTCCACCGCCTGATCCAGGCCCTCGACAGGATGGGCCTGCACGGCGCCCCCTTCGACGCGTCCACCTCCGGCTTTGGCGTGTTTCCCTCGGCCCGCCGCGCCAGGGTCCTGTGGGCCGGCATCGGAGCCGGGACGGAAGACTTCGTATCCCTGGCCCGCGCCGTCGAAGACCTCCTCGAACCGGAGGGCTACGGCCCCGAGGACAAACCCTTCGTGCCACACCTGACGCTGGGCCGGGCACGCCGGCCGGTCCCCTTCGACCCTTCCGCCACGGTCCTCCCCGAGCTCCGGTTCCCCGTCCGCGAAGTGGCCCTGGTCCAGAGCCGACACGAACCGTCCGGCCTCACGTACTCGTCCCTCGCAGAGTACCGGTTGTAAAGGAGCTTTCAGCTATCAGCCGTCAGCTTTCAGGCTCCTCGCGAGGAGCAGGTCGGCGGCGGAGGCGAGAGGGCTGCGAACCGGTGCGCGAGGGTCGCGTCAGCGGGTCTAGGAAAGGCCGCCAGCAGAGGAGCCGAAGGCAGATAGCTGAAAGCTAGAAAGCCGAGATCAGGGGCCCGACCGACATGATGATGAAGAGCAGGATCAGGATCATGACGACCACGGCTATAAAGTTGCTTCCGCTCATAGGCTGGGACCCTCTCGGGGTTTGGAACGGTCTATCATCGGCGGGCCAATTCTAGCGGCTCGCGGGCGACCTTGCAGGCACCCCTCAGCCGACGGCCCTGAGCTCGTTTGCGTAGAAGACCCTTCGGCCCGGCGCGGTCTCTCCCTCCCCTACGAGCTTGCTGCGAACGGCGTGAAACTCCCCTACCTTCTCGGCTATGAGCCGCACCACGGGATCTGGGTCGGAGCGCAGCTCGAGTATCGTCTCGGGCACGGCCGCCACGCTGACCTGCTCCACGCTACCCGCCTGGCGCGGCCCTTTGTAGAAGATGCGGCACTGGTAAGACGCCGCCTCGGCGTCGTGGATCACCAGGATCATCTCCGGCCTCATCGTCGCTACCCGGGGCACGTTCTCTAGCTCGTACATTATCCTCCGTCGCCGGTAGACTTCCCGCTGCGCCTCTTCGCGCGCTATCCCCGCAAACCCGTCACCCTGATCCAGAGAGTAAACCCTATCCCTGGCCTCCTCGGCTTCCCGAACCCATCCCCCGACGCCGCCGCCATCCAGGCTCTCCCCGCAGACCGGGCACCGGTAGTTGGAGCCCGTCGCGGCCCGCAAGCCTTCTAGATGCAAGCAGTTTTCAGTCCCTTCCGCCATGTAGAGGGCCATTGTACTCTTTTCCTCACCCCCCGCGCCTCTAACCCGGGGTACGGGAGCCTCCTGTACCTGCACTTTAGCTTTATCTATGCGTCGCGCTTATCCCCAATCGCGGGCGAGAACATCTCCGGTTTCGTCGCCCGTCGCGGGCTGTGGTGGCCGGCGGGACCCGCGGCCCGCTGGCGCGGGCTGGCGGCATAGGCCCGGAGGTCGCGTGGTTGCGGTTCTGGTATGTTCCGCGTGTGTTGTACGGGGATAGGGAGGCGCACCTGGTGCTCAACCCGGCCGCGGGCGGTGGGCGGTCGGCGCGGCGGCGCGCGCTGATCTCGGAGTCCCTGGAGAGGGGTGGCGTGCGGCCCGTCTGGCACGTCACTAAAGGGGCCGGTCATGCCAGCGAGATAGTTCTCGGGCTGCCCGAGGGTGCGCCGGCGGTCGCCGTGGGCGGGGACGGTACGGTCCACGAGGTGGCGGCGGCGTGCGCCGGGACGGGGCGGGTCATGGGGGTGCTCCCGCTCGGTACCGGCAACGACTACGTGAAGGCGCTCGGGATCGGTAGCGACCTCCGGCGGGCGCTCGGGGTGCTCCTGGACGGCACGGTGCGCGCGGTGGACGCGGGGCGGGTCAACGGGGTTCCGTTCAACAACGGGCTTGGGATCGGGTTCGACGCGGAGGTGGCCGAGGGGGTCGCCGAGGCCCCCCCGTACCTGGGGGGACCGGGAAGGTACGCGTGGAGCGTGGGCCGCCTCCTCTGGGGCTTCCGGTGCCACCGGGCGACCCTGCGGCTCGACGGGGAGAGGGTCGTCGAGGCGGAGACCATACTCGTGGCGGTCGCGCTCGGCACCACCTACGGCTCGATGTTCCGGCTCGCGCCGGCTGCGGTGCTCGACGACGGCCTCTTCGAGGTGGTCTGGTCCGAGGAGGTGAGCAGGACGGAGGTTTTGCGGCTCATCCCGTCTGCGCTCTGGGGGAACATCACCGACAGTAAGAAAGTGCACGTGGCACGGGCGAGGGAGGTCGAGGTGGACCTGTCCGAGCCCGTCCCGGCTCACGTGGACGGGGAGATGCTCTCCCCCACCACGGAGTTCCGGGCGAGGGTGCTCCCTGGGGCGCTGCGCGTCCTCGGGCCGAGGTGAGGTCCATCATGCCCCAATCCGGACTCCGTAGAGCCCTGTTGCCGGCAGCGTCTTCGCGGCGGCCCCGGTCTCGGCGCGCTAGCCGTGGCGCTAGCCGGCGTTCTGTGCTTCGTCGTGAGGTGGGCGCGGGAGATCCCGGACGCCCGCTACGCCAGTGGCGGATCGGGCCGGAAGACCACGAGCGGATGCGGTCGGGTCCCGAAACACCCTTGCCGCAGGCGCGTATTAGCCTTCGGGCGCTATAAAAACGGCGTTCCTGTGGTAAAAAGCTTCCCTATGCCCCCTGGGGTGGGGGTCCAATCCAGGCAAAGTATCGTAGAGGTTCGGAGAAGAAGAGATGAGAGCGTTCGTGTTTCCGGGACAGGGCGGCGGGGTTGTGGAGCCGGCGGCGGAGCTTCTGCCGCAGATCCGGCGCGTCGTCGGCGAACGCATCCCGGACCAGGTAAAGATGTTCGCCCGCGCGGCGTGGGACGCCGACGAGAGCCGCGACCTTGACGTGAGCCCTGACGTGGTGGCGGGGCATTCGCTCGGGGAGTACGGCGCGGCGTACGCGGCGGGGTGCTTCGACTTCGAGACGGGTCTCTGGCTCGTCGCCAAGAGGGACCGCTTTCTCGCGGAGGCCGCCGAGGAGATGCCTGGGGGGATGGTCGCGATCCTGAAGGCCGACCCCAGGGAAGTCGAGGAGGCCCTCGGGAGGACCGAGGGGTCGGTGATCGCCAACTACAACACCCCGCGCCAGACCGTCATCTCCGGACTGCGCGGCGCCCTGGGCGACGCCGTCTCCAAGATCCGAGGGCGCAAGATTCCGCTGAACGTCTCGTTCGCCGCCCACTCCCCTTACGTGGCCGCCGCTGGCGAGAAGATGCGCGGGGTCTTAGACGCCGTGGAGTTCCGTACGCCCGAGGTCCCCATCGTCAGCGCCATAGACGGCACCGTCCTCACGACCGCCGAGGCCGCCCGCGACGCCCTCAAGAACCAGATGGTCGCCCCCGTCCGCTGGGTCAGGGTGGTCGAGACGCTGGTGAAGATGCGCGTCGAGGAGTGGGTCGAGCTAGGCGGCGGCGGCGTCCTTACCCGCATGCTCAAGGACTTCGAGCTACCGTCGCTCAAGGGGATCACGTTCGAGGACCTGCGCGCCCGCCTACCCCAGCAGGCACAGAACCTCCTGCCGCGCAAAGAGGGCGAGTAGCTTGTAGCTTTCAGCCTTCGGCTATCGGCATTCAGCTTCTCGGGTTCGACGCGGGACCCCGGTTCTCCGCGCAAACATCCGTAGTCCGTAGGTACCAGGCTTTCGTCGGACGAGGGCCCTTCTGGCAAGAAAAGGGCCGGGGTTCGCACCCCGGCCCAGAAAGCTGACCGCTGATAGCTGGCTGCGGCGACAGCCGAAGGCTTATCGCGCGGCTTCGGCCTCCGTCTCGGCCTGGGCCTCCTCCTGCGGGATGGCGCCGCCGGAGATCTGGACGATGTCGTCCTCTATGGAGGAGATGGTGCCGTCCATGCCGCTCCAGACGCCGATAGAGAAGCCGTCCTCGACGGGCTCGCCGATCTTCTGCCCGAAGGAGACCTCGTCGCCCTCGGAGACGAGCGGGGTGGCGGGCTTGAGGAAACGGCCGCCGAGCGGGATGCTCACGCCGCTTACCTTGCCGACGAGAGAGGTGACGCCCTCCTCGGGGAGCTTCGTCTTTATGTCGGCGTACTCCTTGGAGGCCACGCCCTTTGGGATGATGAGGAAGCCGTTGGTGGTGCGGCGCACGTAGGCGTCGCCGTCGCCCAAGGACTCTATGCCCATCTCGTTGAGGTAGGGGCCGCCGTCGATGACGGAGACGTTGCCGGCCTCGGCCTCGACGTCCATGCCGGCGAGCTTTATGAGCTCGGTGGCCGAGGAGCCGAGCGGCGTCTCGAAGAGCTTGAGCGGCAGGTCGGGGCCGAAGACGTTAACGAACTTCGTCGTGACGGGCTTGCCAAGGAAGAACGCGTTGTAGATGTTGAGCAGGGTCTCCGAGTTCTGGACGATGTGCCCGGCGTCGAGCGGAAGCCCGGGACGCTTGGAGCCGTCGGGCATCTCGACCCGGCGCGGCACCCACTTGCCCTTGTCCTCGTTGAAGATGTTCTTGATGAGCGTCTTCTCCTCGCCCATCGAGTACTTGTCCGCGACCAGGCTGACCTCGTAGAGGCCGTTTGCGCTCTCCTTGTAGCGGGAGAACCACTCCTCGTCCTTGAAGTGGACGCCCATGATGACGCGTTCTATCCCGAAGATCGCCTTCATCGCCTCGAAGAGCTCGAGAAACTGATCGAAGTATTCCCGGTGGAGCATCTTGTCCGCCCAGTACCCCGGCTCCGACTCGGTGCAGTTGACGATCAAGTTAGGCTGCGGGTTCCTCCACTTGAAGTACGTCGGGAAGCCGCCGCCCCCCGCCCCCACGATGCCGGCCTGCCGCACGATCTCGACGGCGTCCTCCCGGCTTAACGCCTTGACCTCGTCAAGCGTGCGCTCTTTCAAATCAACCAATGTTTCCTCACCCTTCGCTAACGGTCTCCGACAAGATGCTTACGGTTACAATGTCCGCAAGAACGCTCCACTTAGTATAACCGCTGCGTTTTTGTGTTGCTAGTAGGGGGCGGTTGCTCTGGTATACTGCGCGAACGATGAAGTTCACGAGGCGCACGTCCAATATTTTATTGACTAT
>DATFPF010000171.1:0-17214 GCA_035264945.1 Rubrobacter sp. | reverse complement strand
ACATGGCCCCGGTTTTGCCTCCCCCGCTCAAGCTCTCTGAGCCCAAACGGGTCGAGGGCGCCGACCTTCCGGTGACGCTTTACCCGCACCCAATGGGGCGCTTGGGCTTGGTCGCGGTAAGGGGTAGCGGCTCTTGGGAGGACATACAAAGGATGTCCTATGACTCGGCTATGCCGGTGCTGGACGAGCTCAGCGCCCGCTACGACGTGCCGCTTCCGGTGGCCCACGTGATATCCGTCGGGATGCCGTCAGGCCTCATTCACCTCTACTACCCTAGCCCTCCCAAGGAGAAAGAGATCGCTCCGAATGATGAGGTCCTGCCCCGGTGTCCCCATCCCGAGCTGCGGGCCGCCTACGCGCTGTACCGGGAAGCCGTCTCCTCGAACAACCCGTTCCACGCATTCCTCATCTTCTGGAAGGTCTGGGAGGAGGCGCTTTACGTGCGCAAAGGGCGGGGCGCGAGGCTCAAGCGCTCGGACACGCGGGTGAGGGAAGAGGTCTTCCCGGACCAGTTCGCGTTCGGCGCCAAGCCGGAAGAGCTCGCGGACCCGTCAAGGCACCCCGGCGAAGAGGACGAGGAGCGGCTTCGCGGGGAGCCATTTTCCAAAGCTAGAGACGTCTTGAACGGGCCGTACCGGGTGGCCCTGGCCCACGCGGGTAGGGTCGACGCCGGTCAGGCGCTGACTGGGGCAACCTTCGATCACTACGATAGGGTGGCGGACAAGGTGCCGGTAATCCGCTACGTGGCCAACGTCGTGCTCGAAAATCTCAGGGCCACCTTCAACGCCGATGTGGAAGCCGAAGCTGCGGAGGCGCCGGAAGGGTCCGGCGTGGGTAACGCCGAAAGTCGGTGACCTAAAAGAGCGCGTATATGATGGTCAGGGCCTCTTTCTGCATAACCGACAATACGTGAACGTAGACGTCAAGAGTGAACTTGACGGACGAGTGGCTGATCACCTGAACGTTCCGGGGGTGTGGCGGCGTCAACTTCTCGGGCAGGCAGCGGTGGGAAGGAGGCACCCAATCCAACAGGAAACCTGGCGTCTACGGCGACCGTTCTAAGCACATTGCGCCAAAACTGGAGTGAACAGGTCAGTGAGTGGGCTCCCACAAAGATGCGTGGCGCCTTCCTGGCGTGTACCCTGCCCTCGGCACCGTGGCCCTGATCGGCCCTGGCGGGTCCGGGTCGCCGCGGGTGGCCTCGTGCCTTCGAGACGGGGGAGGATTTTGGGCGTGGGTTTGCTGAGGCGTAGGTGGTTGCAGCTCCTGGCGAGCGGCCTCGTGCTGCTCTTCCTCCTCGAGCGGACGCTTGTGGCCACGGGGAACCCCAACTTTGTGCCGAGCGTGATCCTGCTCGGTGCCTTCCTGGTTCCCCTCACCTTCCTTACCTACCTCTACGAGCGGCTGCCGAACTGGGACGTCCCGCCGCCGGTAGTGGCGGTGTGTTTCCTGTGGGGCGGCGTCCTTGGTACTGTCGTGGCCGGGACGGTGGAGTACGATGTGGCGCGGGCGCTTGGGGTCCTCCCCAAGCTTGCCATCGGCCTGATCGAAGAGTCGGCCAAGCTTTTGGTGCCGCTGGTGTTCTACTTTATCGGACGCCACCGCTCGGAGGTGGCCGGCATTATCATAGGGGTCTCTACCGCCGCGGGCTTCGCCGGGCTGGAGACGATGGGGTACGGCTTCGTCTCGCTACTGCAGTCGAAGGACAACCTGGGCGTTTTGGACGAGGTGCTGCTGGTGCGCGGCATCTCCTCCCCAGCCGGGCACCTGGCCTGGACGGGGCTTGTCTGCGCCGTCCTGTGGCGGGAGAGGGTCAAGGCGGGGCGGCCGATCCTGAACCGGGCGGTTGTGGGCGCCTTCGTGGCGGCGGTGGTCCTCCACGCGCTTTGGGACACCGTCGCGAGCATCAAGACCACCAACTTCGTCGAGTTTTTGGGCGTGGAGCTTGTGAGCTTGCTCGTCGCGCTGGTCAGCCTGGTTCTACTCATCCGGCGGGTCCGCGAGGCAAGACGGGCGGGCGGCGACCGCGTCGCCTGAGGAGCGCGGGCGGAGCGAGGGCGGCGCGAGGCGGAACCCCGCCCGGGGGAACGCCGTGGCGGTACCGGGGTCTGCGTGTGCGATCCGGGCCGCCGTAATAAGATAGCGGCCTGCGGTAGAGGCGAACGGGAGGGATCAGAAGGATTGGGCGTGAGGCGGACGCGGAGGGATTTTCTGAAGGTCGCGGCTGGCGGCGGCGCCTGGCTCACGTTTCTGGCGCTGACGGGGTGCGAGCCCAAGGGGCCCGTGCGGGCCGTGGCCGCCCCAGCCCCCGGGGGGCCGACGCAGGTCTTCCGCTCCCGTCCGGACCTCACGCCGCCCCCGGTCGAGGTGACGACGCCTGCCAGCGGCACGGCCCAGGGCTACCTCTTCGCCGCCTCCAAAAACGGGCCGGGGGAGGAGCATCCCTCCCAGGACGGGCCCATGATCCTCGACAACGAGGGCCGGCCGCTATGGCTGCGTCCCGTGATCGCCGAGGAGCAGGACGCGATGGACTTCAAGGCGCAGACCTACAAGGGCGGGCCGGTCCTTACTTGGTGGGAGGGCGTCCACTCGGGCTTCGGGAACGGGGAGTACGTGATCTTCGACGATTCCTACAGGGAGGTGGCGCGGTTCCCGGCCGGCAACGGCCTCCACGGGGACCACCACGAGTTCCTGATCTCCGCCCGCGACACCGCCCTCATTGCGATCTACGCCGAGGTGCCCTACGACCTCTCACCCTACGGCGGTCCCGCGGATGGCAGGGTTATGGACGGCGTGGCCCAGGAGCTCGACATAGAGACCGGCGAGGTCCTCTTCGAGTGGCGCAGCCTCGATCACGTCGGCCCGGGGGAGTCCTTCTACGAGCCCGCCTCCGACCTCGAGGGGGCCTACGACTACTTCCACATAAACTCCATCGACGAGGAGGGGGACGACCACCTCCTGATCTCGGCGCGCAGGACCTCCACGGTCTACAAGGTGGACCGCAGGTCCGGGGAGGTCGTCTGGCGCCTGGGCGGCAAGAGGAGCGATTTCGAGATGGGGGAGGGGGCGCGGTTCGCCTACCAGCACGACGCCCGCCGTCAGGCCGACGGCACCATGACCGTCTTCGACAACCGCGGGGCCGCCATGGGGGAGCAGTCGCGGGGCATCCGCCTGAAGCTTGACGAGGAGGCGATGAAGGCAACCCTCCTGCAGGAGTTCCTCCATCCGGAGGAGCCCTTCGCCACCTACCAGGGCAACGTGCAGGTCCTGCCCAACGGCAACGTGTTCGTCGGGTGGGGAAGCGCCCCCTATCTCACCGAGCACGATGGCGACGGGAACCTCCTCTTCGACGCGGGTTTCCCCCCCGAGGTCGAGTCGTACCGGGCCTTCCGCTTCCCGTGGAAGGGCCGGCCGCAGGGGGACCCGGACCTCGCGGTCGAGTCCGAGTCCGAAGACGAGGCCACCATCTACGCCAGCTGGAACGGGGCGACGGAGCTCGCCTCCTGGGAGGTGCTCGCCGGCCCCGCCGCCGATAACCTGAAACCCGCAGGGTCAGCCCCCCGCCAGGGCTTCGAGACGGCCATTGCCATCCGCACCGAGAAGCCCTACGTCGCCGTAAGGGCTAAGGACAGCTCGGGCCGAACGCTCGGCACATCCAAAGCCCTGAGGCGCAAGGTCTGAGCACGGCCTGGGGACCTACCCCCAAAAAAACCGCTGCATGTTGTGCTATTTTGCGTAGCTCGCCCACAACAGGTTGTGGGTAAATTTTCAACGGCGCACAGACGCATCCGGGGGGATGATCTTTTGGAGAGCATGGATTTCGGGCGCATCGGGGTGGAACGCCGCCGGTACGCGGTGGAGGAGATTCGCTTCTCGCTTGCCAGGCTGTACCGTGGCTTCGTGCTGTGGACCTCGCTCTACGGCGAGGCGGAGGCCCACGAGGAGAAGGAGCGCCGGGAGCAGGTTGACCACCTCTTGGACCTGTTCTCCAGGTGCTACCTGCCGCGCTCGATGTGGCTAGCGGGGGAGACCCGCGAGAGGATCGAGGACTTCGCCGAGAAGAGCCGGGAGATGCGCGAGCGTTTCTCGACCGAGGTGGAGGAGAAGGGCTACGAGGAGGTAAGGTCGGTAATGGCGCGCCGCGTCAGCAAGAAGCTCGGCCCCGCCCGCAAGCAGGTCGACCTCGCCCTTGAGACGGAGCTTTCCGGCCACAAACCATCGCGGTGGCGGACGATAACCGGGAAGGCGTAGGGGGGCGCTGCTCTAGCCGCCGCGCCGGAGGACGTCCTCGACGAGTGCTGAGGCCTCCCCGGCGCAGCCCCAGGAGAGGGTGACGCCTGAGCCGCCGTGCCCGTAGTTGTGGACGACGGGAACCCGCGGGCCCTCCTCGCTCTCGAGCCGGACGCTGGGCCGGCCCGGCCTGAGCCCTACCCTGTGCTCCAGCACCTCCGCGTCGGCGAGGCGCGGCTCAAGCGCGACGCACCGGCGCAGAATCCCGGCGGCGACCTCGGGGTTCGGGTCCATCTCCCACGCCCCTTCTTCTGCGGTGCCGCCGAGGATGCAGTCCGTCGAGCGCGGGACCACGTAGGTGACGCCCTCCGGGTCGTCCTCGTCCAGGAAGAAGCGGTCGAGCCCGGGGTTGACGACGCGCACTACCTGGCCCCGTATGGGCGCCATCTCCCCGTCGCCAACGAGCTCCCTCGCGCCGAGCCCGGCGCAGTTCACCACCACCCGGGCCTCTTGGGCCAGCTCGTCCGGGGCGTCCACGACCCGCCGCTCTACCGTGCCGCCGGCCGCGGCGAAGCGGTCCCGCAGGTAACGCAGGTAGACGGGCATCTCCACGACCGGCACCACGAAGGCGTGGCCGTCGCGGTATCCTGGCGGCAGCTCGTCCTCCGCGCAGCGCCGGACGCCGGGGACCGCCGACGACCACCAGGGCTTCTGGACCGGGCGGCGCCAGAGCTCCAGGCCCTCGCGCATCCGCACGCCGGTCTCGGGCGCCGCGGCCATCCCCTCGAAGACCCTGAAGGTGCTGCGGCCCCACCGAAGCACGTCCCCTTCCGGGTAGGCCTTGTACGGGTACCAGATGGCGGCTGCTACGGCCGAGGTTGTCCCCTCCGGCGGGTCCGCGGCGACGATGCGGGCGTCGATGCCGGCCTCGCGCAGGCTGACGGCGGTGGTCAGCCCTATCACCCCGCACCCGATCACCACTACCTCGGCCATCCCCGTCCTCTCCTACTTGCCCACACTCTACAGGCTCCAACGTCACGCGGCCGGCGTGTAGGATAGGCAGGGGCCGGTCGGTACTCTGGAGGAGGTCGCATGGGCGGGAGAGGGAAATCGGGTCACCTAGCGGTAGAGGTGCTGGCGCGGGCCGGGGTGCGGCGCTTCTACACCGTGCCGGGGGAGAGCTTCCTGGAGGTCCTGGACGCCGCCGAGCGCCGCCCCGACACGTCGCTCGTCTCGACCCGCCACGAGTCCGGGGCGTCTTTTATGGCCGAGGCGGACGCGAAGATCACAGGGATACCGGCGGTCGCCATGGCGACGCGGGGGGTGGGGGCTTCGAACCTCGCCATCGGGGTCCACACGGCCATGCAGGACTCGACCCCTATGGTAGTCCTGCTTGGACAGGTCGAGACGGACTATCTGGGCCGGGAGGCGTTTCAGGAGGTGGACCTCGCGGCCTTCTACGCGCCCATTACGAAGTGGGCGACTACCGTCCACCGCGCCGACAGGCTACCCGAACTCGTCGCCCGCGCCTTCAGGGCGGCCACCTCCGGGCGCCCCGGCCCCGTCATGCTCGCCCTCCCCGCGGACATCCTCGGCGAGGAGGTCGAGGATAGGGGATCCCGGCTCTCCGAGGGCAGGCCCCGCTCGGCCCCCGACCCCGAGGACGTCGAGGACGTGGCGCGCAGGCTGGTCGCCGCGCGGCGGCCCGTGGTGATCGCCGGCGGCGGCGCGCGGCACGCCCGCGAGGCCCTCGTCCGGTTCGCCGAGGCGTACGGGGCCGGGGTCTACGCCGGCTTCCGTCGCCAGGACGTCTTCCCGAACGGGCACCCCCTCTACCTCGGGCACCTCACCCTCGCGGCCCGACCCGAGACCCTCGGGCCGCTCGAAGAGGCCGACCTCGTCGTCGTGGTCGGATGCCGCCTCGGCGAGGTCACCACCCAAACCTACAGCCTCCCGCGCGGGGACCAGGACGTGATCCAGGTCGACGCCGACCCCGACGAGGTCGGCGCTACCGTGCCGGTCGAGCGCGGCATCGTCTCCGACGCCGGCGCGGCGCTGGAGGCCTTCACCCGGCGCGCCCCGAAGGCGATAGAGCGCGACTGGTCGGCCGCCCACGCGGCCTACCTGGAGTCCAGCGAGGTCCCTGCGGGCAGGTCCGAGGCCGGTATCGACCCTGCCGAGGTCGTCGGCGCGCTCCGCAAGGTGTTGCCCGAGGACTCGATCCTGGCGAACGACGCCGGCAACTTCTCGGTCTTCCTGCACCGCTACTGGCGCCACGATCACCCGCGCACCCAGGTCGCGGCGGCCAACGGCGCGATGGGCTACGGCGTGCCAGGCGCCGTCGGTGCGAAGCTCGCGGCCCCGGAGAGGAACGTCGTTGCGCTCTGCGGCGACGGGGGATTCCTTATGACCGGCCAGGAGATAGAGACGGCCGTCCGCTACGGCGTCGGCATCACGGTCGTCGTCTTCCGCAACGGGATGCACGGGACCATAGCCATGCACCAGGCCCGCGACATAGGCAGGACGGCCGGGTCTGAGATCGGACCCGTCGACCTCGCCGGCTTCGCCCGCAGCCTCGGCGCCACGGGCCACACCGTCACGGACCCGGGCGACCTCGAAGGGGCCCTGCGGGACGCGGTAGCCGACGAGGGCGTCTCGCTCGTGGACGTCGTGACGGACCCCGACCTGATCTCCCCGACGGCCCGCCTCTCCGAGCTCGCGGCGGGAGGGTAGGGTCAGCCCCGCTTCTGACCCGGCGCGTCCGGGTGGACGGAGATGGAAGCGTCCACGGAGCCCGAGTCCGCGGCGACGCGGCGGATCCTGCCCTTGATCATCCGCCGCTCCTCCACGTCCCTGGCCTCCCCGTAGAGCCGCCTCAGCCGGCCCCCCTCCTCGCCGAGATCCCGGGAGAGCGAGCTGAGGCCCTCGACGGGAGCTCCCTCGAGCCCGCGCTCGAACTCCTCCTCGCCCGAAGACATCGCCCACTCGAGCGAGAGGGGGCCGGGCACCTGCCGCCCGCCGGCTAGGAGATCCTCTGGCTCCACCCCGAGCGCCCGCGCCAGCTTCCGCAACGTGCCGAAGTGGGGGCGCCCGATCCTGCCGCTCTCTATGCCGGAGACCGTCGTCGGGCTCACCCGCGCCTCCCCGGCCAGCCGCGCCTGCGTCCACATCCGCCGCTCCCGGATCTCCACCAGGTTCCTGCCGACAAGTCGGTCCCGCATGGCAACCCTCTCTAGCCTCGACGCCAATACTCTAACATAAACCTGTCAATTTTTTGTAAAAATGGCAAAAAATATTGTGTGAAAACTGTTGATAATCTGTAAAACGGGGTATAATGGGCGCGCAAGAAGAGGAAGGCTCCCTGGGGGAGCCGGGAAGAGAAGGAGGTTGTGGCCATGGCATTGAGTCCTTTCCGGGGTCGCGGGTTCTACGACGTGCAGGCGGAGATGAACCGGATGTTCGACGAGATGTTCGGGGGGCTCGCGCGGGTAGGCGGGCGCCAGCAGGGTTCGCAGCCGATGCAGTGGGCTCCGGCGCTCGACGTGCTGCACGAGGAGGGGGACGTCGTAGTTCGGGCCGAGTTGCCAGGCGTGAAGCAGGAGGACGTGGACGTCACGCTGCATCGCGGGGTTCTGACCATCAGCGGCCAGCGCAAGGCCGAGGAGAACCGCGAGGGTTCGGGGTTCTACGTGCGGGAGCGCAGGTACGGCTCGTTCCGCCGCAGCATGACGCTGCCCGAGAGCGTCGACGAGGACGCCATCAACGCCCGCTTCCAGGACGGCGTGCTCGAGGTGAGGATCACGGGCGCCGCCGCCGTCCAAGAGCCAAAGCGCATCCAGATCGAGGGCGTAGAAGGCGGGGCCTTGGAGAACGGCAACTCAGAGAACTAGGAGCCGCCACCGAGGAAAACGGGAGGGGCCGGCCGCCAGCCGGCCCCTCCGCCGTGCGCAGGTTCCGTTACGCTACACCCTGCCGTGCACGATCGGCGCACAAGGGAAGAGCGCGCCCGGATAGAGTCCGAGTACAGGGAAGAGAGGTCCCGGATAGGGTGTGAGACCTGCCCTCGCCGCGGCTCGAGGCGGAACGCCGGCTAAGGCGATTGGCGGTGCTCCGGCCGATCCAAGCCAGCCCGAAACCTAGAACTTAAAGCCTAGAACCTAAAAGCCTAATCCCTGTTCTCCCCGGGGCCCGGCTCGTGGCTCATGTCCGGGGCTGCGGTCATGTCGCCGGGCGAGCCCGAGTTCGTCTCGGGCTCTTCGACGTGGAGGAGGGCGGTGTCGAGGGTCTCCTCGTCGGTTGGGTAGGGGAGGTCGAGCCTGGAGGCGAGCGCGCGTTCGATCTCCTCGTCCGAGAGGGCCCCGACCTCTTGCCCGGCTTGGGAGAGGTCTTCCCCGCTCATGCTCGACGCCAGGTCGTTCAGCATGAGCGCCATGAGCTTGCGCTCTTTCGTGCTGCGGTCGGCCATTGGTACCTTCCTCTGGGGTTGGTGTCGGGGAGTGTCTACTACCGTGCGGGGGGCTGCGGTGGTGTTCGCTTCACCGCGGCGTCCGGGCGGGGGCTAATTCCCCTCCACGCGCTCGGAGATCAGGGCCGCGTAGAGGCGCTGGCCCGGGGGTTGGAGGTGGACGCCGTCGGAGACGAAGAGCTCGGGCTGGCCGGCCGACGCGGAGTACCAGTCGACCAGCTCCGCTTCCGGGTGGCGCGCTACGCCCTCGGCGATGACCTCGTTATTGGGCCTCTCCCAGGGTCGGGCGACCCTCACGTTGACGAAGACCACTCGGTCCGAGTCCTCGAGGATCCGCATTATCTCCTCGAATTGCCAGCGCGTGAAGACGCCGTTGTTGCCGAGGTCGACTATTACGGTATCCCCTAGCTGCCCGGCGGCCTGGCGCGAACGGAGGACGTCTATGGCGTAGGAGACCTGCATGCCGACCTGGGCGTCGAGGACGGAGATATCGACCTGTTTCTGGAGCGGGATCGCCGACCCTAGCATCACGGAGTCGCCGATGGCGCTGACCGACCCGGTGGAGGCCTGAGCCGCTCCCGAGTCCTTTCCGGCCTCTTGCGCGCCCTTGCCGTTCTTGGGGTCCTGTTTTTCGGCGGAGCCGGTCCCTGCCGTTTCGGGCTTGGCTTCGGGTTTCGCCGGGTCTTTCTCAGGCGCCGCCGCGTCCTGGGGGGCCTTGGACTCCGGAGGAGGGGCGTTCTGCGTGGGGTCTTCCCGCGCCGGCGGTTGTTTCCTCGCCGTGTGGATCTCCCGGGTGGCGAGGTAGGCGGGCGGCTCCGGGGCCTCGGCGCGCGCGACGGCGATGCCGACCACGATGCACAGGGCGAGGGCGGAGGTGGCGAAGGCGCCCCAGCGGAGCGCGAGGTCGCGGCGGAGGGGACCGTCGGCGCGCTTGAGCCTGCGCCACGCGCGCCCGAGGGCGCCGTGGCGGACGGGCTGCTCGACGTAGCGGTACGAGAGGTGCGCCAGAAGAACGGTCACGGCCAGCCTGACGACGAGCAGCTTCGGGCCGTCGAGCGGGACGTCCAGGCCGGGGCGGGTAACCATAAAGACCGGCCAGTGCCAGAGGTAGATGCCGTAGGAGCGCTCCCCCACCCAGCGCAGGGGCCGCCAGCCGAGCAGGAGGCTCCCCACGCGCGCCTGGGGGTGGGCGACGACCGCGACGAGGGCTGCCGTGGTAAGCCCGACGGCGACGAAGCCCCCCTTGTAGAGGACAGGCTGGAACTCGCCGAGGCGCAGGCAGAGGGCCACGAGCCCGGCCAGGGCCGCCAGCCCCGTCACGTCGAGCAGGGCAGGTCGGGTCCATCCCCACCTGCGCCGGAACCGCCCCGTGGTGTTGTGGCTCGCGCGCGCCTTCGGGCGGGCGCAGGCCTCCCTGGTGCGGCGCTCGCCCGGCCGCCAGAACAGGGCCAGGGCCGCCCCGAGGAGCAGGCCCGTGGCGCGGGTGTCGGTACCGTAGTAGATGCGGGATGGGTCGATCTCCGGCACGAACAGGCCCGCCATAAGCAGCGCCGAGGCGCCCGCCACGGCCAGCGCGACGAACATCAGGCGGCGCAGGCGCCAGCGCCTGGCGCCGATGGTTACCCCGAGGGCGACCACGGGGGGCCAGAGCAGGTAGAACTGCTCCTCGACAGCAAGCGACCACAGGTGCTTGAGCAGCGAGGGGCGGCCCATCGCCTCGAAGTACGACTCGTTGCCGAAGATCAGGTACCAGTTGGTGAAGTACCCGAACGCCGAGAGCGCGTCCCCCCGCAGCCCCGCCACCTCGCCCGGCAGGAAGACCACGGCGTAGGCGAGCGTCGCCGCGACGACGAGGTAGAGGGCAGGCAGCAGCCTCCTCGCGCGCCGCATCCAGAACGCCCCGAGGTCTATCCGGCCCCGCTGGCGCCACTCGGTAACGAGGAGCGCGGTGATCAGGTACCCGCTTATTACGAAGAAGACCTCGACCCCGAGAAAGCCGCCCGGGATCCAGGCGAGGTCAGCGTGGTAGAGCAGCACGGCCACGACCGCAAGCGCCCGCAGACCGTCTAGCCCCGGCATGCGGGGAAGCCGCACTCCACGGGGAGCGGGGCCCGTCGGGCCCGAAACCTTGGCTACGTGTTTGACCTCTGGCCCGACCCCAGGCGTTGTGGCGCCCGACGGCGAGGGCCGCAATATGTTGCGCGTTATTCTCCCCCCTTATCTCTAAGGAAGGCGAATCATAGCACCGATCATGGAGGGCATCACCGGAAATTGGGGGGAATTATTCGGTGTTTTTTTGGCCGGCGCCCGGGGCGGCTATCTCCGCCTTGAGCGCCTGCACCTCGTCGTCTATGCCGGCAAGGTCTTCGCCCGCGCGGGACATGCGGGCGTGCTCGGTCCGGACGAAGCGGGTGTAGGGCGCTATCGCCTCTCGCATGCCCTCGACCGAGCGGGCCAGCTCCGTCGCGAACTGGCGGCGCACGACCTCGGAGAGCTTCGCGCGCAGCGTCTCGGTCTTCTCCCTGAACTCCCTGCGGGCCTTGCGGCGGCGGTTGGGCAGGATAAAGAACCCCAGGCCGGCGAGGAGGAGCGCCGAGAGCGTCATGGTCACGTCCACGGCGGCGGCCATGGCCACCGTGGCCACGATAGCCCCGAGACCCAGGGCGCCGACCTCGGCGGCGACCGTCTGGGCGACGGCCCCCTGCAAGGAGAGCGCTATCTGCTCCGATTCCCGATCCCGATCGTAGTTTCTGACGACCGCCGTCGCGTTGCTGCCGACCGAACCAAGCACCTGGCTGCGGTTGTTCTCGAAGTTGTCGCCGACGTCGCCGATCAGGTGCTCGTCGTACTTCGCCTGCCGGCGGCGGTTCACGTATTCGACGATGCCCCGCCACTGCTTCAGGTTCCGGTCGACCATCCAGTCGACAAGCTCCCGGACGCGATCGTCGATCAAAGTCTCCGTGTCGGCAACGACCTCGCGCTGGAAACGGTCCTGGATCTTCTCGCGCCGGACCAGCTCGCCGACGTTGCCGATCCGGATGTTCCTCTCGAACCATTCGTCGCCCCGCTCGTTCATCTGGTGAACTATGTTCTCGATCTCCGCCATCCGGGCCTCGAAGTCGCGGTTCATGTCCTCTACGAAGACCTGGAGCTGCGACTCGACGTTCTCGGAGGTCCTGAAATCTTCCTCGAGCAGGTTCAGGCGCTCCTCGACCGCGCCCCTGTAGCGCCGGGCTAGCTCCTCGACGGGGCCGAGAGGGCTCTGGAGCTTGAGGCGCACCCGGCCCTCCTCGTCCAGGAGGTCGTGGACGTAGGCCTCTAGGTCGCCGAAGCCGCTGACGCCCATCAGGGCGTCCCGCTCCATCGCGCTCGTCGCGTCTTTCCCGCGGCGGGCCAACAGCGACGAGACGAAGAAGATCGGGGGCGAGAGGCCTAAGGCCGAGCGGAGGCCCTCCTCGACGAACCGGCGGACCTGCTCCACCTTCTCCTCCTCGCCGAGGAGGTCGGCCTTGTTGACGACCAGCAGTATCTTCTTCCCCCAGTCCCGCACGAGCTCCAGGTACCCGCGCTCGCTCTCCGTCAGGGGCCTCTCCGCGGAGGTGACGAAGATGACCAGGTCGCTACGGGGCACGAAGCCGCGGGAGAGCTCCTCGTGGTGGCGGATGATCGCGTTGGTACCCGGCGTGTCCACGATGGCGACCTCGCGCAGGAACTCGTTGGGATGGCCCCGCTCCAGGATACCGTCCCGCCGCTCACGCTCCTCGGGCTCGTCCGCGTGCCTGAGCAGCGTGATGGTGTCCGTCGTCGGCGTTACGCCTTCCTTGGAGACCTCGGCCCCGAGGAGGGCGTTGACGAACGCGCTCTTGCCGGAGTTGAACTCCCCGACGACGACGAGCAGGAAGAGCTCCTCGAGGTCGGAGAGCGCCCGGCGGGAGATCTCCACGTCCTCCCCCGGCGCCCCGAAACCGACGAGAAAGTCCGCCAGACGCCCCAAAAGCGCCCGCTCCCTCTCGACGAGCGCCTCCTGGCGCCTGTCCAAAACCCGCAAAGCTATACTCCCCTCGTCATCCGAGCATTATATAGCGGTCGGCCGTCAGCATTTCTGCAATGGAACCGGCGGAATCACACAGCCGGCCAAAGAGGATCCACAACCCAGCAGGGCGCCACCGTAGGGGCGGGCTTCAAACCGGTCCGGCGCTGTTTCGCCGCCCTTGCCCCGTGGTAAGAACGTGAATCATCCGAGAATCGGTATAGATGGAGGATCGCGTGAACTACAGGAAGCTCGGCCGGACGGGCCTCGAGGTTTCGGAGGTCGGCTACGGGGCATGGGGCATCGGCAAGAGCCAGTGGATGGGGGCCGAGGACGACGAGTCCCTGCGGGCGCTGGGCAGGGCCATAGACTTGGGGCTCACCTTCATCGACACGGCGCTCGGCTACGGCGAAGGGCACAGCGAGCGGCTCGTGGGTCAGACCGTCAGGGCTCGGGACGAGACGGTCCACGTGGCGACCAAGATCCCGCCCAAAAATCGCATCTGGCCCGCGCCCGCCGGCCTCCACCCGGACGAGACCTTCCCTGCCGACCACGTAAGGGAGTGCACCGAGACGAGCCTCAAGAACCTGGGCCTGGAGACCATCGACGTCCAGCAGTTCCACGTCTGGCAGGACGAGTGGCTCGGCGAGGGCGGCTGGCAGGAGGCGGTTGAGGACCTGAAAAGGGAGGGTAAGATCCGCCACTTCGGCGTCTCCATCAACGACCACCAGCCGGCCAACGCCGTGAAGCTAATAGAATCGGGCCTGGTGGACACCGTGCAGGTGATCTACAACGTCTTCGACCAGAGCCCAGAGGACGAGCTGCTGCCCGCCTGCCTTGAGCACGACGTCGGGGTGATCGTGCGCGTCCCGTTCGACGAGGGCGCCCTGACGGGCGCGATCACGCCCGAGACCCGGTTCGACGAGGGCGACTTCCGCAACGACTATTTCCGCGACGACCGCAAGCGGGAGGTCCAGGAGAGGGTGCGGGCGATCGTCTCCGAGCTAGGCGTCGGCGAGGACGAGACCGCCGAGATAGCCCTCAGGTACATCTTGAGCCACCCGGCGGTCTCCACGGTCATCCCTGGCATGCGCTCCGTCCGGAACGTCGAGCGGAACATGCGCGTCGGCGACGGCAAGGGGCTGCCGGAAGAACGGGTGCGGCTCCTGAAGAACCACCGCTGGGTCCGGAACTTCTACGCCTAGCGTTCTACGCCTGGCGCACAGCCCCGCCGCCGCGTAGTAAGCTTTCCTGGCTTTGATACCATCGCACCCAGACAACGCGCGCTAGCTTGAGGCTCTTCGGCAGGCGACGGTTCGGGGTGCTGGCGTTTGTGGTGCTCGTGCTCGCCTGGAGCTCCTCGTTCTCCGTCGTGAAGGTGGGGCTCGGCCACGCCCCGCCGGTGCTCTTCGCCGGCGGGCGGACCCTGCTCTCCGGGGTCATCATGTCGGCCGTGGCGTTCGTCTGGGGCGGGAGCCCGAACCTAAGGCGGGACTGGCGGGTCTTCGCGTTCCTGGCGGCGTTCAACGTTGTGCTGTTCATCGGCGCGCAGACGTTCGCGGTGCAGTACCTGCCCTCCGGGACGGCGGCCGTGCTGATCTACCTCCAGCCCATACTCGTCGGCGTGCTCGCGTGGGCGGTGCTCGGGGAGCCCCTGACGGCGACCAAGATGGTCGGCCTCCTGCTCGGCTTCGCCGGCATCGTGGCCGTGAGCTCGGGGGGCCTGCTCGACGCCTCCGGGGAGGTGACCCCGGTCGGCGTCGTCTCCGGGGTGGCCTCCGCGCTGTCCTGGGCGCTCGGGACCGTCTGGTTCAAAAAGTACGAGGCGCGCATCTCGACGCTCTGGGCGGTCGCCCTCCCGTTCCTCGCTGGCGGGGCCGTGCTAATGGCCCTCGGGCTCTTCCTCGAGCCTTTGTCCGAGATCTCGTGGTCGGGGCCGCTCGTCTACAGCGTCCTGTACTCGGCGCTCGTCGGGACGGGGCTGGCGTGGCTGCTCTTCTTCGGTCTGGTGCGGGCTGGGGAGGCGAGCCGGGTGGCGTCCTTCATCTTCGTGGTGCCGCTCGCCGCCGTCGTCATAGGGGCCGTCGTGCTCGACGAGACGCTCGGTCCCTCGCTCCTGGCCGGCGCGGCCCTCATCGTCTCGGGCATCTACCTAGTAAACCGCACGCCGCGCGAGGCCAAGGACCCGCCCGCGTAACGCCGGCGGGTGCCCGGAAGCACGGGAAACCGCAGCAGGAGGCCAGAAAGTACGTGCGCGAGTACGCCGCCCGCGCCAATTGCGTCGCCGCGCTAAGCGTGACGGCTCAAGACCTTTCCGGCCGCGTGGGGTGAACTGCGATAGGGTGGTGGCACGCTGCTCGCAAGCTCCCGCCGGCTTATAGATGCCCTCAGGTCGGGTTGTTTCTCGCTCGATACGTTCTCCGGACGGGCTACGTTTCTACACGCGCGTTATCCGGTAGTGATGTACCTCGTTCCTCCGACGTCGATCGCGTACCGCCCGCGGATGTGGGCAAGCCGGATCAGGGCGTTGTCGCAGCCGGGGCAGCGAACGATGGTGCCGAGCCCTCTTACCTCGTAGACCATCGCCCCTCCTAGTACGTCGGTCTTGCCGCACCCACCGCAGGCGTACCCCGCGGTGGTCACCTCGAAGGAGAAGATCTCCCCGAGGGTGCCGGCCGCGGCGTTGCCGTCAAGCCTGAGTTCGTCCATGGCCCTAACCTCCAGTCGCCCCGAAGCGCTCGGTCTTGACGCGCGCGGGCTCGTGCCCCAGGTCCACCAGGTTCGCTCCCACGCTCTCCACGAGCGGCGTCGGGCCGCAGACGAACGCGAGGGGCGTCTCTCCGGGCGACCAGGCCACCTCCCGGAGCATCTCGGCGTCGATGCGCCTGCCGTACCCGCCCCAACCGTCCGGCCTGGAGCGGGTCAGGGTGTGGATCACCTCGAGCGAGCCGTCCCCCGCCGCAAGGTCGTCCAGTTCCTCGCGGTAGATGATCTCCTCGTAGGCGCGGGAGGAGAGGAGCAGGCGGGTGGGCACGTCGCTCCCGACGGCCGCCCTGTGGCGGATTATGGCCATCAGCGGCACCACGCCCGACCCCCCGGCCACCAGCAAGAGCGGCCCGCCGTCTTTGGCCTCCCAGACGAAGTACCCTCCGATCGGACCGCGAAGCTCCAGCTTATCCCCCGCCGCCAGCACGTCGGTGAGGTAGGGCGAGACCTCGCCGTCCTCCAGGCGGTCCACCGTCAGCGCGAGCCCTTCGTCCTCGGGGGCCGAGGCTATGGAGTAGCTCCTCTGGGCCTGGTAGCCGTCCTCGGCTGTCAGCCTCACGTCGACGTGCTGGCCGGCCCTGTGCCCCTCCCACCCAGAGACGTCGAGTACGAGGCTCTTGGTTCTCGGGGTCTCGGGCACGGTCTCCACGACCTGCGCCAGTCGCCAGGAGAGCCTCCGCGGTCGTCCCGCCGCCACGTCAGTCACCAAAGTACCGCTGCTCTCGCCAGGGGTCGCCGAAGTTGTGGTAGCCCAACGATTCCCAGAAGCCCGGGATGTCGTGGGCCGTGAGCTGCAGCCCCCTCACCCACTTGGCGCTCTTCCAGAAGTACAGGTGCGGGACGAGGAGCCGGGCCGGGCCGCCGTGCTCCGGCTCGAGCGGCTCCCCGTCGTATGCGAAGGCGATCCAGGCCTTGCCGCCCGTCACCTCCTCCAGCGGCAGGTTTGTGGTGTAGTCCCCGTCGCAGTAGGCCGTCACGTACTCCGCCGCCGTCTCCACCCCATCCAGCAGCGTGTCCACGGAGACGCCCTCCCAGCGGGTGCCAAGCTTGGACCACTTGGTGACGCAGTGGATGTCCGTGGTGATCCCCTCGGAGGGCAGCGCGCGGAACGCCTCCCAAGTCCACCGCCTCGGCTCGTCTACCTCCCCGACGACGGAGAAGTCCCACTCCGAAAGCGGCGTGCGGGGCGTGGGCCCCGCGGAGAGGACGGGGAAGCCGTCCTCCAGGTACTGGCCGGGCGGCAGCCTCTCGTCGTGTTCCCTGCGACGCCCCAAAAAGCCCCTGGAGAAGAAACCTCCGTCCATGTTCCGTACCTCCTCGTCTCTTAGCCCGTACTCTAGCGCACCCGCCGGCCGCGGGACGCCCCGCCGAGCGCAACGCCATCGACTGTTGGATGATTACCGCCGCAGGAGGGGCGGGTGAGCGCAAAACGGGCGTCCGGCCGTGCGGGCCGGAAAGAGGACCAGCAGATGCAGCAGGGCGGCGAGAACCAGGGCGGCCGGCCGCCGTTTCCACCGTTCGACGAGGAGACGGCCAGGCAGAAGGTGAAGGCGGCCCAGGACGCGTGGAACACCCGCGACCCCGAACGGGTGTCGATGGCCTACACGGAGGACTCCGCATGGCGCAACCGGGACGAGATCTTCCAGGGGCGGGAGGCGATCAGGGACTTCCTTGCCCGCAAGTGGGAACGCGAGCTCGACTACAGGCTCCAGAAGAACCTGTG
>DATFPF010000170.1:0-1724 GCA_035264945.1 Rubrobacter sp. | reverse complement strand
CTCGCTCTCGGACCCGCGCATTCAGGGCCTCGTTACGATCACAGGCGTCAGGGTGAGCCCGGACCTCGCCCACGCGACGGTGTTCTACAGCGTACTCGCCGGCGAGGACGAGATGGCAGCAAACGAGGGGCTGCAGAGCGCGGCCGGCCGCATCCAGGCCGCGGTAGGGGCCCAGACGCGCCTCAAGCGCACGCCAAGGCTGCACTTCGAGCCCGACCCTGTCGTGGAACGTGCGACGAGGATAGAAGCCGCATTGAAGGAGGTAAGAACAGATGACGACGCGCACGACCAATAACACGCTCTCAGAGATAGCCGAGTTCTTGAAGACCCTCGACAGGGTCGCCGTGACGACTCACGTCGGGGCCGACGGTGATGCCATCGGCGCCTCGGCCGCGCTCGTTCGTCTGATGCGCCGGCTCGGGGCGACGGCCGTGTTCTGCCACGCGGAAGGGGTACCCGAGTATCTGGGCTGGCTTATGCCCGGCGAGCCCCTGCTCGAGCTTCCGCCGGATCACGACCTGCTCGTCGCCGACACTTCCCGCGCAGATCGAAGCGGCGTACTGGTGCCGGAAGCGGGCGCTAAGCTTAACGTCGACCACCACGAGGACAACCCCCTCTACGCCGAGTACAACCTGGTGAGCCCGAGGGCCGCCGCGACGGCGGAGATCGTCGCAGACCTCTACGCCGAGCTCGACGTCCCCATCGACAGGCCAGCCGCCGAGGCTCTCTACGTGGGCCTGAGGACCGACACGGGCGGCTTCAACTTCCGCAACATCTCCCCCCGCGCCCACGAGCTCGTCGCCGACCTCCTGCGGGCCGGCGTCGTGCCGGCCGAGGTCAACGAGCGCATCAACCGCAGGGGTAGCATCGAACAGCTCAGGATCGTCGGCGTCTCGCTCGCGAACGCCGTTCGTTACGGGGAGGCCCTGATCTCCACGGTCGAGAACTCTGACTACGAGAGGACCGGCGCAACGGAGCTCGACTCGAAAGAATCCATCGACCAGCTCCGCACCGTCGCCGGTGTCGACGTTGTGGCCCACCTGCGCGAGGTCCCTCAGGGCACGAAGGGCTCGCTACGTTCCGAGACGGTCGACGTCGGGGAGATAGCGCGCCGCTTCGGCGGAGGCGGCCATAGACTCGCCGCCGGATACACCACGCCGCGCCGGCCGAACGAGGCCAGGGAAGAGCTTCTGAAAATACTGGAAGGCGTCCTAGATCTCGGGGGCGGGCGATAACGGAGAGGGCTCTGTCGGGCGGCCTTCTGCTGGACAAGCCGCCAGGCATAACGAGTGCCAGGGCAGTCTCCGGGGTCAAGCGCCTGCTGCCGAGGAAGACCAGAGTCGGCCACACAGGAACCCTTGACCCCCTGGCTTCAGGCCTTCTCGTGTTGCTTGTGGGACGCGCAACCCGTCTCTCGCGCTACGTGACGAACCTCGACAAGGCCTACACGGCCACCGCCCGCTTCGGCGCCGTCTCGAGCACGTTAGATGCGGAAGGTGAGATCACCGACCTCCACGCCCCTCTCCCTCCGGAAGACGCCATCCGCGACGCGCTCCCCGCCTTCACAGGTGACCTCCTCCAGGTCCCGCCGATGGCCTCGGCCCTCAAGCAAGGAGGCGTCAGGCTCTACGATTTGCACCGCCGCGGCATCAGCGTCGTGCGGGAGGCACGTCCCGTCACAGTACATAGTTTCGAACTCGCCGGCCTCGACCCCGCCGAACAGA
>DATFPF010000169.1:0-8606 GCA_035264945.1 Rubrobacter sp. | reverse complement strand
CCTGACGGCCGCAGCGCTTGCCCCGGCCGGCGACGTTCGAGGGGGCATGGCGCCCGCCTGGTCTTCCGCAGGACGCGCGTCCGTACGCGGCCATGGCCCGCAACCGGTACGAGCGGAGACGTAGCCTCGTATCGCCCGCGTGGATCTAGGTCTCTATGTTGACGGTCAGGAGCCCCGAGAGACCTTCCCCGTTTATGCCCACGAAGTAGATCGGAACCTCGGCGGAGCCGGTCTCGCAGCGGTACACGGCGAGCGCTCCGTAGCGCCGGTGGAAGAGCCTCTGGAGCCTCGCGAAACCGCGGGCGCTCTTCTTCTGCCCGTCGTCCATCCAGGGCTGGACGTCGGCCAGGTGGTCGAGGGTGGCGCCGAAGTCCTGGCGGGAGACCCCGCCCTCCGGGCTATCGCAGCCGGTGAGCGCGGAGAAGCGTTCGACCGAGGGCAGCTCGTGCTCGTCCGGGTAAGAGACGAAAGACCAGGCGCTGTCCGCCTCCGAGCCCGGCATCTGGAGGCCCTCCGAGGCCTTGAGCAGCCGGTCCCCCGTGTCCTGCGCGGTGGCTGCGGTGGCGAAAACGAAACCCGCCAGAAGCGCCATAGGTACGACCAACGCGCCATTCCATCCGATCATGCCCTCTCCCTTCCAGGTTGCGTGGCTTAATGCGGGTTATCGGCGGGACGGGGGGTTTTGTTTAGGGGCAAGGGCGGCGGAGCAAGATGGGCGCGCGGGGCCGGCGATGGGGCCGCCCTGGACCTTTGAGAGGAGTCGCGATGCCGCATCCCTGGCACGAAGTTGAGATCGGGGACGACGCCCCCCGGGAGTTCCAGGCGCTGGTCGAGATCCCGAAAAACTCGAAGGTGAAGTACGAGCTGGACAAGGAGACGGGGCTCCTGAGGGTCGACCGGGTCCTTTACTCCGCCGTCCACTACCCGGCCAACTACGGCTTTATCCCCCGCACTTTAGGCGATGACGGCGACCCGCTCGACGTGCTCGTCCTCATGCAGGAGCCCGTGCACCCGCTGAGCCTGCTCACCGTGAGGCCCATAGGGATGATGCACATGGTGGACGACGGCGAGAACGACGAGAAGATCATCTGCGTCCCCCTGGAAGACCCGGAGTACCGCTCCTACGAGAGCTACGACGAGCTGCCCCAGCACCGACTCGACGAGCTTAGGAGCTTCTTCGAAGACTACAAGAAGCTGGAGGACAAGGAGGTAAACGTCGAGGACTTCGCCGGCGCGGAAGAAGCCATGCAGGCCGTCAAGCACGCGATGAAGCTCTACGACGAGCAATTCTCCGGGCGCGGTTAAGAACAAGTCCGAGAGGGCATAGAGCCCGCAGCGAACGCAAGAGACGGAGGGAGTATCTGTGGCCGAACAACGCACCGAGGGACAGATCAGGGTGCGCCAGGTGACGGACGTGCAGTTCTCGTGGAGCGAGGAGGGCCGGGGCGAGCACGGCGCCTTCACGGTGCAGCTCGTACTGGACAACGGCGCCGAAGAGTACGTGCTCCAGCCGACGGCAGAGGATGCCAAGGTGCAGCTGGAGCTCTTCAAGACCGCGAGCACGGTCTACTTCGACCTCGACCGGAGGGTCTTGATCCCGAGCGACATATCGCTCGGCTAGGTCTAAGCACAATCTAGAACGGAGGAGAAGAGCATTGAGCGAGAACGTGGAGCGGAACATCCTGGTGCGTCAGGTAACCGACGTGCACGCCAACTGGAGCGAGCAGGAGCGCGGCGGCCCCGGCAAGTTCTCCTACCAGCTCATCCTGGACAACGGCGCCGAGGAGTACGCCATCAGGCCCGAAGCGGAGGACGCGGACGTCCTGATCGAGCTCTTCAAGACGACAGGCACCATCTACTTCGACATGGAGCGCAAGGTCCTCATCTTCGGGAGCATCCCCCTGGGTGGGTAGCCGACAGCTTTAGGCTATCAGCGGTCGGCAATAAACGTGACGCGAAAGAGGAAGGGCCCCGTTCAGGGGCCCTTCCTCTTTGCCTGACCGAAGCGCAAGGAGGGCCGGCGCCTGTTCGTGGCGCCGGCCCTCCTCCAAAGCTGACCGCTGAAGGCTGACAGCTAAGAGCTAACTAAAACTCGAATATGATGCGGGACTTGCCCTTGCTGCCGGAGGAGCCGCCGCCCCGGCGCAGGAGGAGCCAGAGCAAGAAGCCCCCGCCGAGGACCAGCAGGCCCGTGCCCGAGGTCAGGAACGCGACCGCGCCGCTCTGGGCGGTGGCCGCGGAGGGACGCTGCTGCACCTCTTCGGGCGTGGCGGTGCCCTCGATGATGTCCTTAAAGTTCTTGAGGTCCTGCTCCATCATGACCTTGGGGTTGGCGACGGCCCGGGAGGCGACCTCGCCGACCTTGCCGCCGGGCGGGTCGGCGTAGTTCATCGTCACGTCCAGGCGCGTCTGGTTCGGACCGAGTTCCTGGAACCGGACCTGGCCGGAGGTCTGGACGTCACCGTCCACGGTGTTCCAGCCGATGGCGCTGTTCGGCTCGTCCTGGGTGGTCCTGGCGTCGAACTCTAGCCTCGCCCCGAGGGGACCCTTGACGACCCAGTGGGTGGTGTCCGGCCCCGTGGAGCGCACCTCTTCGATGTTGCTCATAAAGCTCGGCAGGTTTTCGAGGTTGCGCCAGTACTCGTAGACGGTCTGAACCGGAGCCTGCACCTCTATGTTTCCTTCTACCCGCTGCGGCATTCTTTCTGACCTCCAGTATCTGGGAGATTCTGCAATGCTTCAACAACGGCTTTCTTTACCCTCGCTGTCCCCGAGTAAACCTGTGCTTAACCCCGGAGACGGGGGCCGCCGGCCGGCCGAGCCTCCCAAAGACCCTGCCTCGCGTCCATGTACGCGACGAGCGCGGCGTGCGGCAGGGTGAGCGCGGAGATCAGCACCAGGTAGACGGCGAGGAGGGAGGCGGCCTCCCCCGTCGCGCGCGGGACCGCCAGGAGGAACGCGCACAGGAGCGCGAGCGCCAGCCCGGTGAGGGGGGCAGCGTCCCTCGCGAACCGGGCCAGGGCGCGTGCGGGGTGTCCCGCGCGCAGGTAACGGGACCCCGCAGGATCCAGGATCACCAGCCGGGCCACGTGCCTGGGGGCGTGCCAGAGCGTGAAGTACAGGCCGATGGAGAGGACCGGCGGCACGAGGGCGAAGAAGGCGAAGAGCAGAAGCGACTCGATTGTGACGGGGATCAGGGCCCTCCTCTCCCCGGCGAGGTCTGCGACCGCGCACGACAGAAAGAGCCAGGCGACGGCCGCCAGCGCGGCCGCGGCGACGAGTCGGAAGGCCGGCGAGAAGGCCCCCGAGAGGGACGTGGCGTTCGCGCCGAACAGCCCGGCGGCGGCGTCCGCGACCCCGCGGTAGGCCTCCGGGAAGAAGACGAGTGGGAGCAGCATGGGAAGACCGCCCCTGAGGAAGACCAGGAGCGCGCGGGAGGCCCGGCCCATACCGTCGAGCCCATCAGGGCCGAAGAAGAGCAGGGCGTGCAGGTCCCCGGTTCCCCAGTGGAGGGCCGTGATAAGGACGAAGAGCACGAAGGCGGCGGGGGGCGCCGCGAACCACAGGGCGAGGCAGAGGGAGGAGAGCGCGAGGTAGAGCACCACGACGGCGAGCACGCTACGGACGTCGGCGTCGCGGCCGGCGAGTCGGGAGGGCACCAGGTGGTCCACAGCGCCGTGAGGCAGCCCGAAGAGCACGAGGCTCGCGGCGAACGGCAGGTACTGTGCCCACCCCGGCACGCGAAGGCCGGCGGCGAAGGCCGCCGCCACGAGCAGCAAGACGGCCCGGGAGGGCCACACCACCGCGTTCCGCGCGGCCGGAAGCGCGTCCGCCGCCCCGTCAGGAGCCTTGGCGCGCACGGTCCAGCGCCTCCCTCGGGGCCAGCCGCAGGAACGGTAGCTTCGGGAGCGCCCGGATAAGCCTCGCGTCGTCGAGGGGCGAGCTCCTCTCGGTCAGGAAGCGGACGAGCGGGTCTGGCGGCGTCCCGGCGAACATCCGGGCGTAGATCCCCGGGCACCTCTCCGGCCGCTCGCGCAGGAGGCGCAGGAACACCCGGTCGAGCGGCCCGTAGCGCCACGGGTGGATCGTCTCCGGGTCCGAAGCGGCGCCGGTCAGGCTCGCGGCGAGGGCGCGGCAGTAGCGTTGGATCCGCAAAAACGTGTACCCGGTCGAGGGCCGGGTCTCGCCGCCGAGCGTCCCGATGGCGTGCATGCGGGTCCCGACCCGCCGCGGGAAGCGGTAGGCCGTCATCGGTATATCCCCCCACTCCTCGCCGTCCACCTCGTAGTCCTCACCGGCGAGCCCGTAGCGGTCCCGCAGATAGCCGGAGATCTCGGCGCGATGCGCCTCCGGCGGGGCGCCGTACCTCGTCAGGTAGACGTTCTCCACCAGCGCCTCGCGCTCGTCGAAGGGCAGCACGTAGGCGAAGCGCAGCCCCCGGCCCTGGTCCACGGAGAAGTCCATTAGGGTGCAGGTGCCGGGGTCGAAGACCGGGCGGCGGGCGCGCAGGCGAAGGCCGAGGAACTGCTGGGAGATCCAGGAAGGTTCCTCGCGCGCTTGCCTGAGGGCCGCGGAATCCGGCGGCAGGCCCCGCCCGTCGAACACGTTCCTCGCGAGGTACGAGCGCGCTGAGGTGACGACCAGCACCCCGCCGTCAAGCTCCTTGCACGAGCGCACCTCCTCCCCGAGCCTGACCGTTACGTTGTCGTGGGCGGAGATCTTGCCGAGCGCGTCCTCGTAGAAGTCCGCGCCCGTCAAACAGAGGTACGGGTAACGCGCGCTGGTGTGGACGACCTCCCTCCCGTCGGCGCGGACGGCCCAGGAGCTCCAGCGCCGGACGGCGCGGCCGGAGAACGGCGTCTCCTCGACCTCCCAGAAGCACCACGTCCGGTCGTCGGCGAAGGCCTCCTTACGGTCCACTATCAGGATGGGCGCGTCCACGCCCCGCTCCAGGAGGTAATGGCACAGGCTCAACCCCGCGCACCCCGCGCCCAGGATCGCGTACCCGTACCTCTCCGCTTCCGGGCCCCTGGGCCGCAATCCCTCGGGCAGCGGGACGGTTCCCCCCCGCCGCATCCGGGCCTTCACGGCCCGCCGGATATCTGCATCCCAAACATCCCGACGATCATAGCCCATCCCAGGCATGCTCCCCGTCTGTTGAATCGCACATTGGCTTGTCAGCGGCTTCTGGGTTCAGGCTGGGGTCAGGACCTCGGGGCCTTCGGGGAGTAGGACGAAGGTCTCTTCGGCCTTGGCGTTCGGAAGCGAGGGGTTCCAGGCGAAGGCTTGGCCGGGCCGGATCTCCTGGCGCGTCTCGGGGTTCGCCACTATCTCGCGGGCGGCGTAGCCCGTGGTGCCGCCCTGGTGGTGGTCCCGCCAGCCGTCGGGGAAGCCGGCCTCGGCGTAGAAGGTCTGGCACAGACCGAAGGCTTCGGCGAGGGTCGCGCCGGGCAGGGTCGCCTCCTGCCTCATGCGGCGCAGGACCTCCTCGCACGCCTGCTGGCGCCTCAGGGTCCCGGGGTCGGAGTCTTCGAAGGTGACCATCCGCGTAAGGTTGGCGTAGAGGCCGCCGCGTTCGGCGCAGACAACGAGCATGGACCGCCCGCCGAGCGGGCCGCCGCGGGGTATTGGGTGCCGGTAGCGCCCGAGACGGTCCGCCGAGGCGGCAAGCAAGACAGGGGCGAACATGCCGCGCCGCCGGCAGGCGGACGCGAGGTCCGCCGCCGCGTCCAGCTCGTCGGTTTCGGGCGAGAGCGCGCCGGCGGCCTCCGAGACCGCCGCTGCGGCGTCCGCGCCGAGGCTGCGGTAGCGTTCGACGGCCTCCTCGTCCAGGACTTGGCGCAGAGGTGAGATGCCGTCTGAGACGTCGGGGCCGAGTTCGGAGGGATGGTCGGTCCCGACGGGGCCGCCGACGAGCTCCTTGAGCAGCGCCCCGGGCCCGGTGTGCCAGGGGTGTTCGGCGATGTCCATGTCGGGCGTCTGCTCGCCGCGCATCCTGGGCGCCTCGATGTTGTCCGTGAGCACGTATTCTGCCTCGTCTGTGAGCAGGATCCCGGCGACGCCGAGCGGGTCGGCGTGGTCCACCCTGTTGTCCGCCCCGCCCGTAAACCACGCGAAGTTGGCTGGCCTCCGCAGCAGCAAAGCCCGGAGTCCCCGGCGTTCCATGATCGACCGCAAATCCTCGCGCCGCCCTTCCCGGCTCATCCCACCACCTCGGCTCCGGCCGCGGCCACGAACTCGTAGAACTCGGGCCTCTCGAACCCGCGGTCGGCGAAGGCCCGCAGGCACGCCTCGGCGAGCGTCCCGGTGCTGCCCGAGGGCATAAGGGCTATGGCGCAGCCGCCGAAGCCGGCGCCCGTGAGCCGGGCGCCGGGGGCGCCGTTTTTTCTGGCCGTCTCGACGAAGGCGTCAAGCTCGGGGGTGGATATCTCGTAGTCGTCGCGCATCGACTCGTGGGAGGCGTACATCAGGTGCCCGAAGACCTCGAAGTCCTTTGCCCGCAGGGAGTCGGCGGCCCGGATCACGCGCGCGTTCTCCGTAACTATGTGGCGGGCGCGCCGAAGCTCCTCGCCCGAAAGGCGCTCCAGGTCCCCTTCGGTGGCGTCGCGAAGGGCCTCGACGCCGAGCGTTTCGGCAGCCCGCTCGCAGGCCGCCCTGCGGTCGTTGTACCCGGTGTCCGCAAGGCCGCGCTCGACGCGGGTGTCGCAGACGACGAGCGAGAGGCCCGCGCCTTCGAGGTCCAGGGGGACGGACTCGGCCTCGAGCGAGCGGCAGTCGATGAGCAGGGCGGAGCCGGCCTCGCAGAGCAGGGAGGCGTACTGGTCCATGATGCCGCTCCCGACACCGACGTACTCGTTCTCGGCGCGCTGGCAGATCCTGGCAAGGGACTTCTTGTCCAGGCCGAACCCGAAGAGGGCGTCGAGCGCGAGCACCGTCGCGGCCTCGATGGCCGCCGAGGAGGAGAGCCCGGAGGCGCGGGGCACGTCGCCGGCGAGGACCGCCCGGAACCCGCCGGCGTCGTGGCCGTCCTCCCCGAGCGCCCAGAGGACGCCGCGCGGGTACTTCGCCCAGGAGTCGTCCTCGCGACGCAGCGGGCGGGCTTCTCCGAAGTCGGCGGAGTAGAGTACCTCATCTCCGTCGCGCCCGGCGGCGACCGCTATGCGGCGGTCTATGGCGCAGGGGAGGACGAAGCCGCCGTTGTAGTCCGTGTGCTCCCCGATCAGGTTGACGCGCCCGGGCGCGCTCGCGACGACCTCGGGCTCACCGCCGAACCGCTCGACGTACGCCCCGCGCGCCCTCGTCTCCGTCTCCCTCATCGCCTACTCGTACCCCCTCGGGTGATCCAGCATCCAGGCCCAGGCGTCGGAGATCATTGCCTCGACGCCTGGCTTCTCCGGCCTCCACCCGAGGTCGGCACGGATCGCGTCGCTGGAGGCGACGAGCTCGGGCGGGTCCCCGGCCCGCCGCGGCGCCTCCACGGCCCTTATATCCGCCCCCGTCACCTTCCTTGCCGCCTCGATGACCTCAAGGACGGAGAACCCGGAGCCGTTGCCGAGGTTGTAGATCCGGTGCCGGCCGGGCTCGGAGGCCTCCAAAGCCAGCAGGTGGGCCCTGCCAAGGTCCTCTATATGGATGTAGTCGCGGACGGCGGTGCCGTCACGGGTAGGGTAGTCGGTGCCGAAGACCTTTACCGACCCTCGCGTCCCCGCGGCGGCCTGGAGGACTATCGGGATCAGGTGCGTCTCGGGCTCGTGGTCCTCCCCGAAACGCCCGCTAGCCCCCGCCACGTTGAAGTACCGCAGGCTCGTCGCCGAAAGGCCCCGCGCCCGCGCTACGTCGCCTATCATCCGGTCGACGGCGAGCTTGGAGTTGCCGTACGGGTTTGTCGGCGCGGACGGGTCCGTCTCGGGGATGGGGACCCTCTCCGGCTCCCCGTAGACGGCGGCCGTTGAGGAGAACACGAGCCGGCCCACGCCGGCCCCCACCATCGCGTCGAGCAAATTGAGCGTCCCGCCCACGTTGTTGCGGTAGTAGCGCTCAGGCTCCTCGACGGACTCGGCCACGAGCGAGAGCGCCGCGAAGTGGAGCACCCCGTCGAAGCCACCGGCGAGGGTCCGCGTTACGAACGCCCCGTCGAGCAGCGAGCCCCTGGCGAGCCGCGCCCCCCCTGGCACGGCATCCTCGTGGCCTTTAGAGAGGTCGTCGAGGACCACCGTCTCGTGGCCTGCCTCGACAAGCTGCGAGGCGACGACGCTGCCGACGTACCCGGCCCCGCCCGTGACGAGCAGCTTCAACCGCGCGTCCCTTCGATGACGGCCCGGAGCGTCCCCGCCGTGTCCTCGGGGAGCACGTCAACGACGAAGGCGCCGGCGCCGGTCTCGCTGCCGGCGAGGTACTTCAGCTTGTCCGCTGTCCGGTTCGGCGGGTAGAACTCGATGTGGAAGTGGGCGACGCCTTCGTGGTCCTCGCCGTCCGTCGGCGCCTGGTGCATGACCATCATGTAGGGCAGGGAGAAGCCGAAAAGGTCGTCGTAGCCCACGAGGAGCCTCTTGAGGACGCGGGCGAGGTCCCGGCGCTCGGGGGCGCCGAGGTCCGCTATCGAGGGG
>DATFPF010000168.1:0-13155 GCA_035264945.1 Rubrobacter sp. | reverse complement strand
GCCCTCGTGGGAATCCTCTCGGAGGCGGGCCTGCCCGGCGGCGTCGTCAACATGGTGACGGGCCCTGGCTCAACCGTCGGCGACGCGCTCGTTACCGACCCGCGCGTCAAGGGCCTCTCCTTCACGGGATCTACGGCGACGGGCCTCGGCATCCAGGGGCGTGCGATCGGCAAGAAGGTCCAGCTAGAGATGGGCGGCAAGAACCCCTTTGTCGTCATGGAGGACGCAGACCTCGACGACGCGGCGGCCAAGGTCTCCTTCAGCGCCTTCGGCTTCGCCGGCGAGAAGTGCACGGCCGCCAGCCGCGCCATCGTCGTCGAACCCGTCTACGACGAGTTCATTGAAGAGCTCAAGACCGCGACAGAGGCCATGAAGGTAGGCGACCCCATGGACGAGGACGTGGCCGTGGGCCCGGTCGTCAACAAGGACCAGTACGACAGTATTTTGGCAGCGCTCGACACGGCGAAGGGCGAGGGCCGCGTCGTCATCGAGGGCGGGGCGGCGGGCCCCGAGGACGAGGGGTACTTCATATCGCCGGCCATCGTGGCGGACGTGGACAACCGCAGCGAGACGGCGCAGGAGGAGATCTTCGGCCCCGTGCTCGCGGTAATAAAGGCCCGCGACTTCGACCACGCCGTGGAGCTCGCCAACGACACGCGCTACGGCCTCACCGCGGGCATAGCGACGAAGTCCCTGCGCTACGCCCACGAGTTCATGGCCCGCTCGGAGACGGGCCTGGTCAACGTGAACCTCCCGACGGCCGGCCTGGAGTTCCAGGTGCCTTTCGGCGGCAACAAGGAGTCGGGCGTCGGCGGTCGGGAGCAGGGCCCTGCGGCCCTTGACTTCTACTCGGCCTGGAAGACCGTCTCCGTGCTGCCGCTGTAGGAGGACCGGAGGAACCATGCGCGCGACAGGCTTCACCCACGTGAGCATCGGCGCCAGGGACCTGGAGGCGTCCGTCCGGTTCTACACGGACTTCTTCGGGATGGAGGAGGTTCCGGCCCCCGACTTCTCTGGCCCCGTCCGCTGGCTACGGGTCGGCGACCTTCAGCTCCACCTCTTCCACGACGAGGACCCGGCCCCCGTAGGCCACCACTTCGCCCTCGACGTTGACGACTTCGAGGAGGCGTTCAGGAAGGCCGCCGAGACCGGCGTCCGCGTCGAGAGCGGCAACTACTCGACCGTAAGGGAGCTGCCCGACGGGGCCGTGCAGATGTACCTGCGGGACCCTTCGGGGAACCTCGTCGAGGTCAACTGGCGCGACGCGAAGACGCTCGACCGGAGGCTGATCCCGGATATCCGGAAGGTCGGCGGCCCCCCCGGCGCCGCGCTGTACATGGAGCCGGAGGGGGCGTGAGCTAGGCGGGCGAGGCCAGCAGCTCGCCGAGGTGCCGGTCCACCTGCTCCATGAAAGTCGCCTCGAAGCTGAAGAGGCTCCAGTGGCCGCTGACGTCCTCGATTACGCGAAGCTCGCTGTTCGGGACGAGCTTCTGCTCGGCGGCGCAGTCGCGCGGGGGGAAGAACATGTCCTCGCTTATGGGCATCACGAACGTCTTGGCGGTGATGCGGCCCAAAGCTGCGGCGAGGTCCCCGTCCGTGTGGCGGCTTACGTCGCCCCGCTGCCACTTCCAGCCCTGGGCGATTAGGCTGTTCGGGTCGAGCACGCTGAAGTACGCGTCCACGAACCCGGCGCGGAAATCCTCGGCCGAGGCGAAGCCCAGAGGGCGCCAGCGCTCCTCCTTCCACCACTGCGTCGAGAGGCCCATCACGCTCCATATGAGCCCGTGCTGGACGAGGCCATCGCGCACGTCGGCGGGCGTCTCGTACCAGCCGCCGGCGTAGCCCGGGTCCATCGTGATCGCATCCATCAGCGCCTGCGTGAACAGGAAGTCGTGGGGGGTATTCTTCGCGGTCCCCGCTATCGGGGCGGCCCGCTTGACCTTCTCGGGGAAGCGGACGGCCCACTCGTAGGTCTGCTGGGCGCCCATCGAGCCGCCGACCACGAGGGCGAGCTCCTCGACGCCAAAAGCCTCCCGCATCAGGCGCTCCTGGGCGACGACGTCGTCCCCGATCCTGACGCGCGGGAAGCGGGGCCCCGAGGCGAAGTTGCCGGGCGTGTTGTGCGGGGAGGTCGAGAGGCCGTTGCCGATCTGGTTGACGACGACTATGAAGTACTCCTCCGGGTTCAGGGCGTGCTCTGGGCCTATGTAGAGGTCGCGCATGATCTGGTGCGTCCCCGAGAACCACGTGGTGACGAGGACGGCGTTGTCCCTCGCCTCGTTCAACTCCCCGAAGGCCGCATACGCGAGCTTGCAGTCCCGCAGCGTCTGCCCCTCCTCGAGAACGAAGTCCCCCAGGGAGTACAGCTCGTACGGGCCGTGAAACTCCTGCGTGTAGAACGGGTTCTCGATCACTGCCCTATCCTCCGCTTCGCTCGGGCACGCGGAGACGCGCGCCTACCCTCTCCACCACCGGGGATGCTAACCGCGCCCCAGCCGTCGCGCAATACGCGTCCCGCACGGACGCTCTGGGGCCGGCGGCCCCTACATCGAGACGCCGAGGAGCCCCCGGGTGAACTGGAAGTCCGTGTTGTTGGCGGCGAAGAGCTTCGGCGTGTACTCGCGCGAGGCTACCGCCGCCACGGTCTCGAGCGTCTTCCCGGTCCAGGTGCCCGGGTCCCCGTCCAGCAGCGCGTCGAGGTCGTCGGCGTGGTTGCGGATGGTCTCTGGATCTGAGGAGATCTGGACTAGCGGGATCATGCGGTGCGACTGCAACGGCCGGCCTGTGACGTGAGCCAGCATTAGCTCGACGCCCGTCGCCCCGAGGCCCGTGGCGGTCTCTATCCAGTGGTCCGTCGGCGCCTCCATGACGTGAAAGCCCGGTTTCTCAGGAGCCTGCCCGTAGGCCAGGGTGTTGCGCGCGGGGTGATCCCCGAGAACCTCGTTCAGGTAGACCCCTGAACCCAGGACCGCAGCCGTCCGGGGCACGACGACCGTGCCGCCGGCGCCGACGACGGCGAGCGTCGTCTCGGCGAGGCTCCGCGCCGCCTCGTCCGGCAAGGGACCGGCGGCGTAAAGCCCTAACCGCAGGGCACCGGCACCGGCTGCCTCGTGCTCCAGGTCTTCTGAGGCCTCCAGGTTCTCAGAGAACCAGGTCTCGACCTTCTCGACCACGCTCTCTATGCCGCCGTCTAGCTGTACGCTGGCCCAGCCGAAGCGATCAGGGTCGAGGCCGCGTTCGGCGAGGCGGTTCTCGAAGTAGTCGTTGTGGGTCTTCTCGCAGCCGTGTTCGAGCAGGAGGGCGAGCCTGACGGTGGGGTTGGCGAGGTAGCCGAGCACGGTGCGGGCGTAGATGGACTCAGCGGAGCCGGCCGAGACGCCGCAGCCCTCGGTGTGCGGGAGGGCCACGAAGCGGGTCACCTTGTTGCGGGCGAAGACGGCGTCGCGCTCGTTCAGGCGGTTGGCTATGCGGCGTGCTATCTGGCCCGAGCACAGGCTCGTCGGCATCACGAGCCCTACCTGGTCCGTGACGGGGCCGCGCCCCGTCCTTATCGCCTCGAACGAGAACTCGACGTCAGGGGCGGCACCGTTTACGGGCAGGGGCTCGCCGCCTGGCTCGGGGACGTTCGCAAGCTCCTCCAGGTTCTCGGGGCCCGTCTGCTTCCAGTCGCGCCAGATCGAGACCTGGGCGTGGCCGGCACGTTCGCCTACGGTCTTCTCGCCCGAGGCGGCAGAGATGGTCCGCTCGAACATCTCCCGTCCCAGCTCGTCCATCGGGACGCCGTCGAGGTAGGCGCCGGCGTTCACGTCCATGTCCTTGGAGAGCAGCTCGTAGCGGCCCGTGGTGGTGACGATCTTTATGGTAGGGACGAACGGGAAGTTCGTGATCGAGCCGTTGCCCGTGGTGAAGAAGATCATGTTGGCCCCGGACGCGACCTGCCCGGCGACGCTCTCCAGGTCGTTGCCGGGGCTGTCCATGAAGTAGAAGCCGCCCCCGTTCATGGGCTCGGCGTACTCGATTACGCGGTCTATCCGTACCTCGGGGTCCTTCTTCCTGGCGGCCCCTATGGATTTTATGGAGATGTTGTAGAGGCCGCGGAGGTTGTTGCCTCCGGAAGGGTTGTCCTCGGCCGTGTGCCCGTGCCAGCCCACCCTCTCCTTGAACCGCTCCACCGTCGCGAGGAAGCGCCGCGCCGTCCGGGCGTCCCCCACGTTCTTCAGGACGTAGCGCTCGGCCCCTATGAGCTCGTCCGTCTCGGCCAGGTTGGCCGTCCCGCCGTGCCGCACTACCTCCTTTGAGACCCACCCGACCAGCGGGTTCGCCGAGACGCCGGAGAACGCGTCGGACCCGCCGCACTGGAGCCCTATCTTCAGCCCAGAGAGCGGCTCCTCCGTGCGCCCCGCCGCGTTAACGTCCTCCATCCATCCCATGACGTGGGACTTCGCCCGCTCCAGGTCGGCCCGGAAGCTCCCCTCCAGGCTCATGAACTCGTGGGGCACGTCGCCCAGTGGGTAGCCGTGCTCCTCCGCGTAGCGGCGGAGCGCCCCGTTCGCCACGGCGCCCTCGTCGCCGCCGTCGATGGCGAGGACAGCCCCGACGTTCGGGTTGACCATGAAGCCGCTAAGGGTGCGCAGCAGGAGATCCAGGTTGTTCGGCGTCCGGCCCTCGCCGCCCTCTGTGTGGGCGACGCAGACTATGCCGTCCACGTTCTCGTAGGCGTCCGACACACCGTTCAGCTCCCACTCCAGCGCCCGCACGAAGCCCGTCAGGCGCGAGTTGACGCCGAGCACGACCACGTAGTTGCGCGTCCCCACGCCACGCCCCCCGCCGCGCCTGTAGCCCGTGAAGGTGCGGGGCTCCTCGTGGGGCTGCACCTGCTCTCCGGGCAGGAATGCCTCTTCGTCCAGGACATAGGGCTCGAGCTCGGCGTCGCGGAAGTTTGGCTCTTCCGGAAGGTCGAGGCCGACCCTGCGGTGCCCGCCGGGGACGCGGCCCCCGCCCTGATCGGAGGTCCCTTCCGGGTCTTCTTTCTTGCCCCGTGCGGCGGGGGCGTCGAAGCGCTCGCGCAGGACGCGCAGTATCTTCGCGTTGCACGCGTAGTCCCCGGGCGAGATGTCCCTGAGGGCCCGCCCGAACGGCAGCCCCCACGAGAGAAGGTCCTCGCCCTCGGGGATCTCCTCGACGGCGAAGCGGTGGCCCTCCAGGACTGTGTGCGGCACCCCGAGCTCCTCGCCCCCGTAGGAGAGGCGGGTCCCGGCCTCTAGGCGCCGGGTCGCTATGGCGACGTTGTCCCCGGGCGCCGGAAGGCGGCCGACCTCGTCGAAGTCGAAGCGGTCTCTGTTGGGGTTCACGTCGCCTCCCGTCGAGCTTCTGGGACCGTCCGGACCAAGTCTACCCCACGGCAACGCGCCGTTCCGTGCGCGGCGGCCGGCGCTCTTCTGTGCCGCACGGAAGGCCGGACGGGGCCGTGGTCTCCGCCAGCACCAGGTCCCGTATTGCCCGCCCCGTGCTATGGTGTATGGTCGTAGGTGGGTTACGGAGGAGGGAAGATGGAAGTAAGGGCCGCGGTGGCGTTCGAGGCCGAGAAGCCGTTGAGCATAGAGACCGTCGACCTGGACGGCCCGAAGGAGGGCGAGATCCTGGTCGAGGTGAGGGCCACGGGGGTGTGCCACACGGACGCGTACACGCTCTCGGGGGCCGACCCCGAGGGGTTGTTCCCGACCGTCATGGGCCACGAGGGGGCCGGGGTCGTGGTGGAGGTTGGGCCCGGGGTCAAGAGCCTCAAGGAGGGCGACCACGTCATCCCGCTCTACACGCCCGAGTGCCGGGAGTGCGAGTACTGCCTGAACCCGAAGACGAACCTGTGCCAGGCCATCCGGACCACGCAGGGGCGCGGCGTGATGCCCGACGGTACCAGCCGGCTCTCGCTCAACGGCGACCCCCTCTACCATTACATGGGCACCTCGACGTTCGCCAACTACACCGTGCTGCCCGAGATCGCGGCGGCCAGGATCCGCGAGGACGCCCCGTTCGACAAGGTCTGCTACATCGGCTGCGGCGTTACTACCGGCGTCGGGGCCGTCGTCTACACCGCAGGCGTCGAGCCCGGCTCCAACGTTGTCGTCTTCGGCCTCGGGGGCATCGGCCTCAACGTCGTGCAGGGCGCCCGCATGGTCGGGGCGGACAAGATCGTGGGCGTCGACCTCAACCCGGCCAAAAAAGAGATAGCCGAGCGTTACGGGATGACCCACTTCGTCAACCCGAGCGAGGTCGAGGGCGACCTGGTGCCTTACCTGGTCGACCTTACCGGCGGCGGGGCCGACTACTCCTTCGAGTGCATCGGCAACGTGAACGTGATGCGCCAGGCTTTGGAGTGCGCCCACAAGGGCTGGGGGCAGTCGGTAATCATCGGGGTGGCGGGGTCGGGGGAGGAGATCTCCACGCGCCCGTTCCAGCTCGTCACCGGCAGGACGTGGAAGGGGTCGGCCTTCGGCGGGGCCAGGGGACGGACCGACGTTCCGAAGATCGTGGACTGGTACATGGAGGGCAAGATCGAGGTCGACTCCATGATCACTCACACCATGCCCCTCGAAGAGATCAACAAAGCCTTCGACCTGATGCACAGCGGCGAGTCCATCCGCAGCGTAGTGAAGTTCTAGCCGCATGGCGACCATCGAAACCAACAGCGAGCACGCGAGCTTCGGCGGCAAGACGGGGTTCTACTCCCACCGCTCCGAGACGTGCGACGGCGAGATGCGCTTCGCCGTCTACGCACCTCCTCAAGCCGCGGAGGGGCCCGTGCCGGTCCTGTACTACCTGGCCGGCCTCACCTGCACGGAGGAGACCTTCATGATCAAGGGTGGGGCCCAGCGCCTCGCCGCCGAGCACGGCCTGATGCTCGTCTCTCCCGACACGAGCCCGCGCGACGCGAACATCCCGGGCGAGGACGAGGACTGGGACTTCGGCACCGGAGCCGGCTTCTACGTGGACGCCACTGAGGAGCCGTGGGCCAGCCACTACAGGATGTACTCCTACGTGACAAGGGAGCTGCCGTCCGTCGTCGAGGAGAACTTCCCAGCCAGCCCCGACGCCCGCGGCGTCTTCGGGCACTCTATGGGCGGACACGGCGCACTCGTCTGCGCCCTCAAGAACCCCGATCTCTTCCGGTCGGTCTCGGCTTTCGCCCCCGTCTCCACCCCGACCCGCGTCCCCTGGGGCGAGAAGGCCTTCGCCGGCTACCTCGGGGAGGACAGGGAGGCCTGGAAGGCCTACGACGCGAGCGAGCTCGTGCGCGAGCATCCCTTCGCCGACGGAAGGAGCATCCTCGTGGACCAGGGGCTCTCCGACCAGTTCCTCGAAGAGCAACTCCTGCCCGAAGCCCTGGAAGAGGCCTGCGCGGAGTCGGGGCAGCCGCTGACCCTCAACCGCCGCGAGGGCTACGACCACTCGTACTACGCGATCTCGACCTTCATGGAGGACCATATCCGCCACCACGCCGCGGCCCTGAGCCGGGCCTGACCCGCCCCGGCGGCGCCTCACGCGTTCGGCCCTCCACGGCCGGCGCGGGGGCGTACCGGCCCCCGCTTCCTGTGCACGGTGAGGTAGGAGAAGTCGTCCGAAGCGCTCCGGGTGGCCCGCCGCGCTCCCTTGGGAACAAGGACCAGGACCCCTGGCCCGAGGTTACGCCCCCGGCCGTCTACCTCCAAGGTGCCCGAGCCCGACACGCCCACGAAGAGGACGTCCAACTCCCCGTTGACGTGCTCCCCGACGCCCTCCCCTCTTGGGAAACGGACCAGGTTGGCGTTCAGGTCCCGTCCCTCCCGCTCCGTCCACACGGTCCCCGGTCCCGGGACGTTGGCCGAGATCGCCGCGAGGTCCACCGCCTCCACCGACGGCCGAAGATCCCGCCCTCCCACACCCGACCTCCCACGTAGCCGCCGACGCGCCGAACCACATACTATTCCGTACGGAACCCTTCTACGCCGGCCGCAGGGCCTCGACGCGGGAGGCGAAGCGATCTATCTGTTCCGTCCCGTCCAGGACGCCGAGTTCCAGGTCGTAGCGGCGCTCCTCGCCCGGGGAGAGCTCGATCAGCTCCCCCCTCTCCCTGGCGTCGAGCCGTCCCGCGGTGCGGTTGGTGCTGGGCTCGACGCCAACGACGTATGTCCCCTCGCCTAGCATGCGCCAGACGAAGTGGTGCGGGAGCTGGTCCCGATTGTAGAGCTGGTAGAAGCCGAGGCCCGCCCTTCGGTTGGCCACGCCGACCGGCACGGTGCCGTCGCCCTCCGCGGCGAGGTCGTGCTCGAATACTTGTTCGACGTAGCCCGCCTCGGGGGCGTGGAAGCTCCCGTAGCCCTCGGCCGGGTAGTCGCCGCGCGGCGAGATGCCGCCCGCGGGCGCGAGGAGGTCCGCGCCCTCGTCCACGACGGGCCATCCGACGTTGACGTGGTAGAGGTACATGTGCGGCGTCGGGTCGAAACCCGCGTTCTCTACCCTGTCGTGGATCTCCAGTCGCGACTCCCCTACCCTCGCCTCGACGCGCCGCCGGAGCACGAGGTTCTCGCCGAAGACCGCAGACTGCCGGACCTCGCCCTCGGCCCAGAGGACGCACTCGTCGCCCTCCCAGCGCTCGCCGTAGCCGACGAGCCGGGCGGGAAGGTTCGAGACGCGCCCGTGCAGCCCGTGGCTCTCGGTCCCCTTCGGCGGGTAATGGTAATGCTCGGCGGTGTCCTCGGCCATGAAGAGCGCGTGGTCGAGGCCAGCGGTCGTGAGCAGGCCGCCGCCCCAGTTGCGCAGGAAACCGAGGCCCGCTGGCTCGTCGAACCAAGGGCCCGCGAAGCCGACCGGGGAGAGCCAGCCCAAAGGGCGTCCGCCCATCTCGCAGCGGCCGATGTCCATGGCCCTGTCCACGACCACGTCGAAGGCGAAGCCTGTGCCGGTTCGGAACTCCAGGACCCTTACGCCGCGCTCTGCGCCGTCGCCCAGGGTGACGAGCCGGACGCCCGCGGCCTGTTCCAGCCTCCCCACGCGGCGCATGAGGTCCCGGCGTCCGTGGTTCTGCCCGAAGAGATCCGGCATCAGCGCGTCATCCGGCCCGGAACGCGGAAATGCCCGATGACCGGGGTCGCGGCCAGACCTAGTCCTTGAAGAAGCGCCGGACGAGGACCGAGGCGAGGATGGTCGAGGCGGCGGTCGTGGCGCCCTTGAGAACGGCCTCTAGGGCGTCGTCCTTGAGGCCGCGCTGCTCGGGAATGTTGATGTACCGGTTGGTCACCATCGAGCTTATGATGTAGGCGATGCCCGCGGCCACTATGGTGATCACGCGCTGCCTCGTCGCGTCGTTCACGTTCTCCCCTCTCGGTAGCAAGCTCCGTCCCGCCGAATGATACAGCAGATATAGCGCCCGGCCATCAGCCGTCAGCTTTCAGCTAACGACTTCCGGCGTGAACGTCAACCGGGCCCCGTGGGCGAGTCCCCGATCCAACTCCCCGACGTTCTTCGACGCGTTCGTCGAAAGCCCTACGGCCGTCGGACCGGCCCTATGTTCCCCATCCCGTTTCGCGGGCAAGAGTTCGCAGGCCCCGAGCTTGAGGGTCTCCGTGGGCGTCTCGGGCGGCGCGTCCGTCAGGGCGGCGAGGTCTCTTCTGGCTCTGGCCGGATCGGGGGCAGAGATCTCCAACCGCTTGATGCCCGTCGCCCCGTTGGGGTGGTCGGCGGCCGTCCCGCCGGGGACGCGCATCCGGCGCGGGGTTACGTCCTCGATGAGGAACGGCATGACCCTCCCCTCCTGGGCGATGCTGGCGCTGCGCCAACGTATCTCCCCGCCGTCGGGAAGCCGCCGGCCGCCCTCGCCGAGGTCCTCCACCCGGAGGCCGAGACGCCTGAGCCTCCCGATCTCCTCGAGCAGTCCGTCCGAGGTGGCGCAGTAATCTACGAGCCCTTCGCGGGGCATGAACCCCCGCCAGCCCCAGACGTTGTCCCGCCCGTCTTCGGGGTCGACGAAGGCCACCAGTTCGAGGTAGGTGCCGTCCCTGAAGGGTACGAGGGCGTTGCGCGTAAGGCCGTCGGCGTGCTCCCCGCCGGGCGTCACGCGAAACCCGAGGCGCCCGTAGTCTCTGACGGCCTCTTCGAGATCCCGGACGAGTATCACGAGGTGGTCGAGTCGCGTCGGCACGGTTCCGCCCCCTTCCGCGTCTTTTGCCGAGGCACCCGGTGATACCATGTCCCCGCCGTCGGCGAGAGGAGGCGGAGGATCCGCTACGCGAACGACGCGGCCCTGGCGTACCTGGAACAACTGGGTGAGGAGACGATGGTCCGGGCCTGGGGCGAGGAGGCCTCGGCCGAGGACCGGCGCAGGATCGTGCTTGCCGCCGTCGTCTTCGGCCGCCAGTTTGAGGAGAGCGCCTCCGAACGTCCCGCGGCTGCCGACGAGGCGGGCGCGCGGCGGTTCTTGATGGACCTCATGAACAGCGTTGTGCGGGAGTTCGCCCGTTTGGAAGGCATGGGGGTCGGGGAGGCGGCCGGGTTCCTTGGCGAGGTCGGTACAAGGGACCGGGTGCTCGAGTTCAGCGAGGTGTTGGACGCCCACGAGGAGTCCGGCGGGCCGCTGGACGGGTTGCTGCGGGAGGCGCTGGATCTCCGGCGGGAGAGGGCGTTCCGCGCGGGGCACGGGCCCCGCTGAACTAGACGGACCTCCCGGAGGACCCGTCGTCCCGGTCGCGGGACTCCGCCCGTCGAGCCTCGGAGTACTCCATGGTGCGCGCGGGCAGGTAGATGATGCAGAGCCACAGCACGGCCACCACTAAGATAGCCCCTATAAAAGCCGCGAACTGCCACAACTCCGCCGTCAAAAGACCTCCCTCTGCCCGTACAACAGGAGGAGTATCGCACGCGGACCGTCGCCCGGCCGTTAAAAGGTTAACCAGGCAACGCGCCGGGGTCCGAGACGCCCAGGAAGCGGGCCAGGAAGCGATCCGGGCTGATGCTGATCAAACCCGCCATGCTGTCGCGCAGCATCACCGGCAGCGGATCGAGGACAACGCCCTTCAGGTTCGCGTGGGGCCCGAAGAAGAGCGGGAGAAAGTCCCCGGTCCCGCCCTCCCTCACGGCCCAGCCGCCGCCGAGGCCGCCCAGCGCCAGGAAGAGCTCGGCCTCCTCCCTGAAGCTGAACACCGGCAGGGACCGGCCGACGCCCGCGAGGTCGAGCACGAACGCGCGCGACGGCTCCGCGCCGTCGCAGATCAACCAGTACACCGTCCCGGCGTGCATCTCCCGATTCTCCCCCCGCGCTCTTGCCAACGTCCCCTCTCTTCTCGCTACGACACTGCCAGACGCACCGCTATCCCGGAAGGACCGGCGTGACGCGGCCAAGCGAGAGGCCCGCCCGGAAGAGCGAGATCGTGCCCGAGTGCGAGCCCTGCGCCCTCCGCCGTTCTCTTGGCTCCCAGCCGTCCGCCACCCGTTCGAGCACCGCCGTCTTGATGACGAGCTGCCTCGCGTCCGCAAGCTCCATGAGCGCCCCCTGCTGCGCGAGCGCCCTGTCCACGCCCAGCTTCTCCGTCCAGTCGAAGGAGGCCCAGACGGTGCGCCCGCCCCTGGCCTCCACATCCAGGAATCGGCGCAGGCCATCCGTGCGCTCCTCGGCCGGGTCTTCCGCGACCATGAGAAGCCGCCCCTCCCCTTCCAGCCGGGTCGCGTCGAGGCCGTTTCGCTCCATCGCGGCCCGCAACTCCCCCGCGGGCTCCGACTCGCCGCCGTGGAACTTGACGAGCAACCCCCCGCGCGCCTCCCCCACCTGCATGAAGGCCGCGTCGAGCCGGTGCAGCAGGTCCGGCGTCTCTGCTACCGCTATCACGCATTCTGGCACACCAAGGAAACCCCGCAACTGTCCCACGAGCGTCGCCGGCCGCTCCCCACGCCCCAAAAAATCTTCCAGCGCCTCCTGCCTGATGCGCCAGGACCTGCCGACCTTCAGGCAGGGGAGCCTCCCCTCCCGGCACCAGCGGTAGACCGTCACCGTGCCCACCCCCAGGTACTCGGCGACCTCTGCCACCCCCAACAGTTCCTTTCTCCGGTCGGAACCCAAGCCTGTTTTCGCACTTTCCTTCCGCGTGCGGACGAACCTCAACCTCTTCGGCGCTGTACTTTAGCGTACTTTGACACACAATAGTGCCATATTCTCGGGTGCGGGGGCCTCGCAGGGGCGGGTGTTCTCTGCCACAGTCGCGGGATCGGGTCGGGGGTCAGAATAGGTCCGACGTTGACCGTGGGACGATAGGAGGCCGGGGTGGCGGCGAAGGAGATCGGGGGGGCGCTAGATCTTACCGTGGCGTCGTTGAGGGATGGCGTGCTGCGACTGGGCGTGGAGGCAGCGCTGCCGGAGATCTCGGCCTGGCAAGAGAGGCTCGCGGGCTCCGGCGACCCGAGCCTGGAGGCCGTGGCCGGGACGCTGGGCGAGCTCAAGGCGCAGCTGGATGCCGCCGGGCTTGACCCTGTCAGCGTCGGCGCGCTCTTGATGTCGCTCGGGGATCAGGTGCGGCAGGTTGCCGGGGCCGAGATCGGGGAACAGGTGGGCGGAAAGCTCTCGCGGCTCGGCGCCCTGCTCGGCTCGGAGGGCGACGCGCTGACCGACACGACGACCAGGGTCTAGGACCGGAGGAGCATAGAGATGCAAGAGTACGAGCAGAGCAAGGCCGTGGCGGCGCCCGCGAACGAGGTGTTCGCCTGGGTCTCCGACGTGGAGAACCTGCCGAAATACCTGCCGCCCATAAAAGACGCCGGCATCGAGGGTTCGGCGGCGGCCGGCAGCCCGGGGGAGCGGGTGAAGATGCGGGTCGAGATCCCCGACCGGGGCGAGTTCGATAGCGAGGGCTACTTCGACGTGGACGCCGAAGCCCGCACCATGCGCTGGGGCGCGGAGACCGGCAGGGACTACTCAGGCAGGCTCACCGTCGCCGAGGCCGGCGACGGCCAGAGCGAGGTAACCGTCCACCTCTCCTTCGACCCGCGGTCCGTGGAGGGCGAGATCCAGGAAGACTCTAGCGACGATCGCGATCCGCTCGAAGAGTCGCTGGAGGCCACCCTGGAATCCATCCGGCGCCAGATCGAGGAAGGAAGCGGGAAGCTTTCGCCCCCCTCGCCGGAGGGCTAAGCGAG
>DATFPF010000167.1:0-2482 GCA_035264945.1 Rubrobacter sp. | reverse complement strand
GACGCCGAGGCCGTGCACCGCGTCCTGGCCGGACCGCGGGCCGCGGCGGGCACGCTGCAGCTGCCGCTCCAGCCGGTCGAGGCCGTCCGCGAGCAGTTCTTCTCTAACGCGCGTGAGGGGGTCTACCACCTGGTGGCGTGCGTCGAGGGGGAGGTCGTCGGGCACCTGGGGCTGGAGGCTTTCGTCCGGCCGCGCCGGCGGCACGCGGGCGAGGTCGGGGTGGCCGTGCGCGACGACTGGCAGGGCAGGGGCGTGGGCACGGCGTTGATGGGGGCGGCCATGGAGCTGGCGGACGACTGGCTCGGCCTTACGCGCGTCGAGCTCGTCGTGTACGCCGACAACGCCGCCGGGGTGGCCCTATACGAGAAGTTCGGCTTCGAGGTAGAGGGCACCCATCGCCGCTACGCCTTCCGCGACGGGGGGTACGTGGACGCGTGCTCCATGGCCCGCCTAAGGTAGGTCGAACTTCTTAGAACCCCCTACTGCCGAAGTTCGCAGAAAGAGCCTTCCACGCACTCCGGTGTATAACGACCCGGGACCGTCGACGGAACGGCAACCCGACCGCCATCTCCCGGAGCGCGCGGTGATCGCGCAGCTTCCGCAGCCCGAGCAGCGCGCGCCCCTAGTCTGAGCGTTGTGCGCTCGGGGCGACCGCTTCGCCCTCTTCGGGCTTACCCCGCGCCTCTAGCTCCAGGTGCTCCTCCGGACCCCGGCCCTTGCGGGGCTCTTGTCCGACCTCCTCTTCGGAGACGAGGTCTTTCTTGAACTCCTCAACCGATCGGCGCGCTTCGCTGACGAACCGTCCGATGTCTCGGGCCATGCTAGGCAGCTTTTTGGGACCGAAGACGAGCAAAAGGAGGAGTCCTATGACCACCATCTCTGGGGCACCGACGCCGAACACGGGGCTTAGAGCCCGCTCTGGTTGGCATGCGCGCGGACCGTTTCATTCTCAGCGCCGGCGCTGGCTTCGCCGCTTTCGTGCGCCCCCGCCTCGGTGGCGTCCTCGCCGGTGGAGAAGCCTTCGCGCAGCTCCTTGACCCCCGTCCCAAGGCCCTTGGCCAGTTCCGGTATCCGCTTGGCCCCGAAGAGCAGCAAGACGCCCACGAGCACGATGAGCAGGTGGGAGGGTGATGCGAGTCCCGTGAACATTGGCGGCTATCCTTTGCTTCGTTTGCGTGTCGTCTCCCGGGCGTGCGCCCCCGCAGCCTTGCGGGGACGCACGATGGAGGGGCCGTGTCCTGTCGGATCAGTCCTTGCAGGGGATCCAGTTCGCCTCGATCTGGGCGTCGGTCGGCATCCTGAAGGCGGTCCTGCCGGGTCCGTCGGACAGGAACGGGGCGAGTGCGTCCGCAGCCTCCGACACGCACGTGAAGGGCGCCCGCTCCAGGCAGAGGTTGTTCGGGACCCGCTTGCCGGCGACGTCCCTTCCGAGGGCCCGGTGCTCGGCCTCCACGCCAAGGATGCGCGAGGCTAGCTTGGCGAGGTCGCCACGGTTGAGCTGGCAGAACCTCTCGATCGCCGCCGCGTAGGCCCCGATGAACGCCTCCTCCAGCGCCAGCAGGACGGTCGTGAACTCCTCGACGCCCGAGAAGGTGCCCTCCTCGAAGTAGAACGTGCTCGGCGGAGGCGAAGCTCCCGCGCCGACCAGCAGGTCCAGGTGGTCCTTCTCCTGGGCCAGCGCCGCCTTGAAGTACACCAGGTCGGCTTCGTCGAGCTGCCTGCCGACCCTTCGGGTAACCCCGTTGTAGTAGAACGTGGTCGCAAGCGCCTCGGCCACGGCTGCGATGGTTACGATGTCCTTGACGCTTTCGGCGCACCCGGGGCTACCGGTGCTCTGGGCCCCGGCCGCCTTGGGGAGGACCGTCAACAGCGCGCCGCCTCCTAGCAGCGCCGCCGAGCTTGCGAGGAACCCCTTGCGGGAGGACAGCCTCTGCCCCTCCTCTACGCCCGGGACCAACGGGGCCCCCTGCGGTCGATTTTCGGCCATATCCGTACCCTCTTTCTCTGCGGCGGAGGCCAGGGATCGCCCTGGACCAAACAACACGATGACTTGGGACGGGTTACGTGGGCGGCATTCGCGCCGGATCACAACGGGCTTCGGCTTCCGCCCCCCGCCCAAGCCAAAATGGCACGGATGGCCGAGTATCTACAGCAAGAGAACTTCTGAGAACCCCCTCAGCGCGAAGTTCCGAGAATGGTCCTTCCACGCACTCCGGTGAATAAGGGCAAGGAGAAGGGCCAAGGCTGCTACGCCCCGGCCCTCCTTCGCGCTACGTGGCGCTAAACCTTAGAAGGGACATGACCGTTAGAAGGGACGACCGCGGCGGGCTGGTCAACGCCCGTCAATACGCCATCATCATCAGGGTCGGCAGACTCGGAGGTGAACGCGGACGGATCGAACCCTTTCACGATCAGCCACACCCCGACGAACACCTCCCACAGGCCGCCCGGGATCGCGTGGATCGTGAGCAGATCGAACCCC
>DATFPF010000166.1:0-3667 GCA_035264945.1 Rubrobacter sp. | reverse complement strand
CAGGAGGGCGCAGAAGAACTCGGCCGGATGGTGCGTCCTCATGTACGCGCTGGCGTAGGAGAGCTCGGCGAAGGAGGCGGCGTGGGCGGCTGAGAAGCCGTAGACGGAGAAGCCCTCCATCCAGGAGAAGACCTCGCTCGCTTTGGCGGCGGGGACGCCGTTGCCCTCGGCGCGGCCCAGAAACTCGCGGCGGAGGCCTTTCATCGCGTTCGGCCCGCGGTCCTTGGTCATGGCGCGGCGGAGCAGGTCCCCCTCGGTGAGGGAGAAGCCCGCCACGGCGTTCGCCACGGCGAGGACCTGCTCCTGGTAGACGAGGACGCCGTAGGTGCGGCGCAGCACCTCTTCGAGTTGCGGCAGGATGGCCTCGTGCGGCCCCTCGCCGTTCTTTCTCTCGACGAAAGGGGTTATGAGGTCCCCCCTGACGGGGCCAGGCCTGAAGAGCGAGATCTGGGCCACAAGGTCCGTGAACCTCTCGGGCCTGAGCCGCCGGCTCAGGTGCATCTGTCCCGGCGACTCCAACTGGAACATCCCGGCGTTCTTCCCTGTCCGGATGAGGGCGTAGGTCTCCCCGTCCTCGGGCGGCAGGTCGTAGGGGTCGACCTTCCTGCCCGTCCTCCGCGTGGCGAGGACGCCTGCCCTGTGCAGCGCTGTGTGCATCCGCAGGCCAAGCAGGTCGAGCTTGGGCAGGCCGACCCGCTCCAGGTCGTCCTTGTCGTACTGGCACCTCAGTAACCCCTCCGTCCCAGAAGGCTCGAGCGGCACCATCTCGGAGAGGTGGCGCTCGGCCGTGCCGAAGACCATCCCGCCGCTGTGGGTCCCCGCCTCCCTGGCGCGCCCGAGGAGGCCCGCGGAGATCTCCAGTAGAAGCCGGTACCTCTTCGTGTCCTGCAGGGGATGGCCGCGCATGGCCGGTTCCTCCAGCGCCTCCTCCCATCCCGAGAGCCCCATGTACACCCGGTTGCGGTCCCTGAAGCGGGTGGGGACGCGGCGGGAGAGCGCGTCTATCTCGCGCGGCGGGTGCCCGAGCGCCCTTGCCGCCGTCCTCACCGCCCCGCGCAGGGACATGGTCTGGACGGTGGCCGCCTCCGCAGCACCACTCCTACTGTGGCGACGGATCATCTCGAACCTCACCTCGTCCCTTCTTGCGGAGCAGAAGTCCAGGTCTATGTCAGGCGGGTCCAGGCGGCCCTCGTGCATGAACCTCTCGAAGAGCAGCCCGTTGCCGAAGGGCTCCGGCTGGGTCAACCCCAGGCAGTACGAGACCAGGCTGTTGGCAGCGCTCCCCCTCCCCGTCACGGGGATGCCCCTGTCCCTGGCGATCTTCCGCGCCTCCAACGCCACCAGGAAGTAAGGCGCGAACCCGCGACGGTCTATGCACCGGAGCTCCCGCCTGAGCCGCGCCGCCACCTCGGCTGGCGTAGGGTCCTCGCCCCCCTTGCCGTAGCGCCTCCTCGCCCCCGCGAACGCCATCCTCCTCAGGACCCCCCGCGCCGAAGCCCCCCGCGGTACCCCGGCGACGGGCACGTGTACCTGGCCCGAGAGGTCCACCGCCCCGGCGCACCGCTCCGCCACCGCCACGGCGTTCGCCAGAGCCTCAGGGTGGCCCGCGAAGAGCCGGCGCATCTTCTCCGGCGGCTTTAGGTAGAGCTGGTCCGTGGGACGGTACCCAGGCCCGGGCAGGCGTGAGAGGTTGGAGGCCGCCACCATTACCTCGTGCAGACGATGGTCCCCAGGCCGCAGGTAAGCCACCTCGTTCGTCGCCAGGGCCGGCAGGCCCCCCTCCTTCGCGAACGCCGCGAGCCTGGCGAGCCTCCCCCGGCCCCCGGCCGTCCCGTCGTCCGTGAGCTCCACGAAGACGCCGTCGCGCCCGAACGCCTCCCTCAGGAGGCCCGCTACCTCCGCGGACCGGCTCCCCTGTCCGGAGAGGACCAGACGGGGCAGCAACCCGAAGGGGATCGCCCCGGTGAGGCACACGAGCCCCGCGGCGTGCTCCAGCACCGTCGTCAGCGGGCAGGCAGGCCTGCGCCTGTCCACCGACGAGCACCTGTACGCCGTAATGAGCCGGCACAGCGAACGGTACCCCCCCATCCCCTCGGCCAGCAGGACCAGGTGCCCTCCAGGACACGCCCCAACCTCCACGCCCACCTCAGCCCCGACCACGGGGGAGAGGCCTGCCTCGCCTGCGGCCTCCAGGAAGCGGGGGATGCCGTACAGCCCGTCCCTATCCGTCAGGGCCACCGAGCGCATCCCCACGCGCGCCGCCCCTTCCAGCAACTCCGCGGGTGTTGCCACGCCGTAGCCGTAGGAGAAGCCGCTCCTCACGTGCAGGTGGACGAAGTCCCGGGCGGGGGGCCCGCTCAATCCACCACGCCCACGAGGAACCAGCCGCCGGGCCTCTCTCTCGCGAGGTCCACCACAGAGCCGCAGGAGAGGAGAACCCTGTGGACGCTCCTGTCGGTTGACCGGCCCTCGTCCCACCACGCCGCCACCTCCCGCCAGCGGGCGAGCTCCCTTACCACGAGCCTCCTCCTCGCGCACCGTCTTCGGCCCGAGGACCACGAGACCCCGACCCGTTCGGCGACGCCATCGAGCCTCACCGGCTCCCGCGCGACCCGAGCCGAGCCGCCGGATCCCCCCTCGAGATCCGAGGCCCGCCCAAGCCAGGGCGCCCGAAGCAGGTGCTCCGCCACGGCCCGCCGCGACTCGCGGGTGGGGAACAGCGGCTCCTCGAACCCCCCCGGCCTAGCCGGGTAGGCGTGTATCTCTGCGACGCTCGTCTCCAAGAGACCCTCCTCCCCGGAACGCCCGCGGCCATGGCCCGCGGCCATGGCCTGCGACCAGGGCTCCGGGCCGTGGCCGAGCCGGGGGTGGGGAGGACGCGCCGCGCCCGGTATAATCCGGGCGAAGGGCGTCCTCGCCTCCTCAATCCCCGAAAGACCGCTTCTGGTTGGTCGCCGGTCGGTCTTTAGGGGCCCGGGGTGGGGGCGCTCCTCTTTTTTCTCCCTCTCACGCTACCACAAACTATAGTTTGCAGTCTAGGGCACGATCCGTTAGAGTGTCCCCGGGGCGCGGCGAGGAAGGGAGCGGCCATGGTTCCGGAGAACTGGGGTAAGAGGATGGAGATGCTCCGGCACCTGGCCCGGTTGAGCGCCGGGGGAGGGGGGGCTCCGACCGTGCGCGAGCTCGGGGAGGCGGTTGGCCTGCGCAGCTCCCAGACGGCCCACAAGCACCTCAAGAGGCTAGAGGAGGCTGGCTACGTCGAGCGGGAGGGGGCGTCGAGGAGGGCGCGGGGCGTCAGGCTCACGGAGCTTGGCTGGGAGGCGGCCGCCGAGATGCCGCTGCTGGGCCGCATAGCCGCCGGGCGGGGCCTGGAGGCCGTGGCGGTGGACGACGAGTCCTTCTACCTGCCGCCGGAGCTGCGCCTCTCGCGTTCGGGCAGGCGGCGTTACGCCCTCAGGACCGTCGGTCAGAGCATGACGGGGGCAGGTATCGAGGACGGGGACGTGCTCGTCGTGGAGGAGGACGAGGACCCGGCCGACGGCGAGGTCGTCGTCGTGCTGCTGCGGGGCGGCGAGGAGGTCACCGTGAAGCGCATATTCCGCGAGGGCGGCGAGGGTGGCGACTTCGTGCGGCTCAGGCCCGAGAACGGCGACCACGAGGACCTCGT
>DATFPF010000165.1:0-7520 GCA_035264945.1 Rubrobacter sp. | reverse complement strand
GTCGGGCACCTTGGCGCTGTGGACCTTGGCCTTGAGCACCAAGCCCTCCGTACGCACGGATAGGTCACGCTTTCTGCACCTCACCTTCTTGTTCCCGTCGTATCCCCACTGTTCGCCGCCGACCCCTGTGGTCTTGGCCGGCTGGGAGTCGGCAATACCCGCGCTCGGGAGCGGGTTCCTGCCCGAGCGGGCCCGTAAGCGCTCGCGTAGCGCGGCGTCGAGCCGCTCGAAGGTCCCGTCTGCGCGCCACATCCCGAACCAACAGTAGACGGTCTCCCAGGGCGGGAACTCCCGGGGCAAGAGGCGCCAGGGACAACCGCTCTTGAGCACGTAGAAGACGGCATCGAGGATCTCGCGAGCAGCGTGGGACCTCGGTCGTCCTCGCTTGTTCGGAGGCGGGACGTGGGGCTAGAGGCATCCCCATTCGGCGTCGGATGGGTCGGTCGAGTAGCTTCTTTTCATGCTCGGGAGCGTACGTCATCGACCTACCCCGCTCGCTTTTTCAAACAGTTTCAGGAAGCGGCATTCTCCGAACTGCGTGCTGAGGGGGGGTCTCGAAACTTCGTCAAGAAGTCTTCAACAACTAGTTCATTTGGGTGATCCGCCGTGCTCAGATGGGGAATATGCTCCAAGTGATACCAACCCACGGCGGGGCGGCGCTCAAGGCTCTCTCCCTTCCACAAGGATAAGGAGAAGGGCATGGATACCAACCCCACCCCCTACGCGCTCGGCTCGGAGGATGGAGAGGCCCTCTGGTTTTTCGGGACACTCGCGACCTTCAAGGCCACCGCCGAGCAGACCGGGGGGCGCTTCGCGCTGGTCGAGCAGGCCGCTACCAGAGGAATGGCCACGCCACTTCACGTCCATCGGGAGGACGATGAGTCCTTCTACGTCATAGAAGGAGAGATCACCGTCTACCTCGAAGATAGCGACCGCCCCGTACCGGTCTCCGCGGGCGCGTTCGTTCACATCCCCGGGGGATTCGTGCACGCCTTCCGGGTGGACTCCGAAACCGCGCGGTGGCTCGATCTCACCACCCCCCAGCACGAGCGTTTCATGCGAGCCGCAGGAGAGCCGGCGCAGGAGCGAGTCCTTCCGCCGGAGGGCCTGATCGACATGGAGAAGGTCGGGGCCGCCCAGCAACAGCACGGCATCGAGATACTCGGGCCACCCCCGGGTGCGCAAGACCAACGCTAGCGCGGTCCTACTCTATTAACCGGAGTGCCTGGAAGGTCGGTGTTCTCCGAAGTCCGGATGCAGCATCCCGTATAGCCTAGGTCGAATCGGGGGTAGGGCGTCGCTACCGACGTCGGGAATCATGGAAGACGACCATACGTCTTGTGGTGCTGGATAAAGATGCGCCACGTCGCACAAGGCCTCCTGACGCCGAGCTTCGGGGCCAGCTGCCCGCCGGTAGCCCGGGCGCCGGCACGGTAGTATCGGTCCCAACCTAGAACAAAAGGAGATGCGGCGCGGGCTCATCTCTGGCGGAGCGGCCCGCGCCGCAGCTTATGGACAGTATCCTCCGGGGGCTTGAGCGACGGGACGCTCAGTAGCACGATATTCTAGGCGTCGGGGTTGCCCGCAGCCCGCGCCGGGTACCCGAGGGCCGCCCGCGAGAGGTCGTAGGAGAGGCCTCGGGTCGCGCGGCCCTCCAGGCGTGGCGAGGTCGTGGCGCGGACGGAGAGTAGGTGTTCGATCGGGACGCCGTTCTCGCGCAGCACCTCCTTGAGATGCTCGTCTTCCAGCGCCTCCGACGGCCTCAAGCCGCCCACCTTCTTGTATGCCTCCGCGGTGAGCGCGAGGGAGGCGCCGGAGAACTGCCAGTGCTCGGCCCTGCCGGATCGCCCCGGCTCGGAAAGGAGCCTCTGGTAGCGCAGCCGGCTGTTCTCGGCGTGCCATCGGAGCACGCCAGGCGGCAGGGTGTCGGCGTCGGCGAGGTCGATGCGCCCGCCTATCGCCCTTGCCCCCTCGTCCACGGCCCGCAGCTGGGCGGCGAGCCAGTCCGGCGCGACCACCGTGTCGGCGTCGGTCGAGCAGATCAGGCCGTCAGGACCCTTGGCGTGGAGGAGGCGCAGGCACGCTGCCTCCATCCCGACCCTGCGGGCGAGGCCCGACCCCGCCCCCGGGCCCTCCAGCGCGTACAGGCGCAACCCGGGGTGGGCGGCCGCGACCTCCCCGGCCCTCGCCTCCGTGCCGTCGGTGCAGCCGTCGAGCACGAGTAGCACCTCGTACTCCTCGGGGCCTACGCCGGCCTGCCCGGCCAGCGCCCGCAGGCACGCGCCGACGAGCTCCTCCTCGTCGCGCGCGGGCACGACGACGCTGGCCCGGAGGGACGCGCTCGGGGCCGCGGGCATCACCCGGGGAAGGGGGCTCCCCGCTCGATTGGTTGCCGCCCATTCTCGTAGTCCTCGTCGGCGCCGTGGGCGAGGATGCCGACGAGCTTTCCGTCCATGCCGTACCTGACGACGAACGATTCTCCGCGGTCCTCGAAGGCGTGCTCGTCCCACCCGCCGTCCCAAGACCAGTACTTGAGGGTCTTCTCCCCGATGGTGGACCAGAATCCTGGGGCCATGCTCCACGCCGCCTCGCCGCCGGCGATGACGGTGCCCGCGATCCGGCCGTGCTCCAGGGCGTCGCCCCAGTGCTCGACGCTCACGTGCCTGCCCGCGGCCTCGTTGAAGGCGCTGGCGATGTCCCCGACGGCGAAGATGCCGGGGGCGCTCGTGCGCATCGCCGAGTCGGTTACCACGCCCCCGTCCACCTCGAGGCCGGCCCCCTCCGCGAGCCCCGTGCGCGGCACGACGCCCGTCCCGAAGAGGACCGTGCCCGCGGGGATCTCCTCGCCGCCCCCCAGGGCGACGGAGTAGCCGCCTTTCCGGCGCTCTATGCCCTCGAGGGCCGTGCCCAGGCGCAGGTCAACGCCGTATCCCTCGAGCCAGCCCCGGATGCGCCCGCCGACCTCTCCTCCCAGGCGCTCCCCCTGCGGTACCTCCTCGAGGCTGACGAGCGTCACCCCGGCCCCCCGCATGGAGAGCGAGGCCGCGGCCTCGCACCCTATGAACCCGCTGCCGACCACGACGGCCACGTCGCCGCTGCCGGCCCTCTCCCTGAGGCGGGCCGAGTTCTCGAGCGTCCGCATCACCAGTATCTCCGGGTCGTCGGCGCCGGGCACGGGGATGCGGACGGGCTCGGAGCCCGTCGCGAGGACGCAGGCGTCGTACGGGAACCGCTCGCCCGCGTCGGTCTCGACGACGGCGCCTTCGCGGTCCACCGCCTCGACAACGGTTGAGAGCCGCAGATCGACGTCGTTCTCCTGGTACCAGCCCTCGGACACTATGGGCAGATCCTCCCTCTCCGACTCGCCGCGCAGGAAATCCTTGGTTAGGGGCGGGCGGTTGTACGGGGGGTACGGCTCCGTCGAGAGGATCGCTACGCGCCCCAGGCCGCCCGTCTCCCTGTAGGCCCTGGCGGTTGCGAGCCCCGCCGGGCCGCCGCCGACGATGACGAGCCGACCGTCGCGGTTCAAGCGCGGTCCTCGAAGAGGTCGAGGCGGTAGTCCGCCTCGGCCACGGATCGCGTCAGTGCCAGGCCCGTGTGCGCGGCGAGCAGCTCGTGCACCTCGTCCCCTTGCAGAGGGTAGGTCCGCGTCTCGTGGCGCCAGTGGACGGCGAGCAAGGCGCCGCCTGGCGCCAGAGCGTCCTCGAACGCGTCGAGCATCGAGAGCATCTCCTCCCTGGGGAAGTAGTAGAGGACCTCGGAGGCGACGATCAGGTCGAACGGACCCTCCGGCATCTCCTCGGGCAAGGTCCGTCGCTCCACCCGGACGTGATCCAGCCCTCGAAGCCTCTCCCGGGCCGCGGCAACCGCCTTCTCCGAGACGTCCACGGCGAGCAGCTCGTCGCACCGGCCCGCGAGCAGCTCCGTGAATACCCCGATGGAGGCCCCGGCCTCCAGCGCGCGGCGGAAGCGCCTCTCGCCGAGGACCCCTACGGTGCGGGCGTACTTCTCCCGCTCGTATTCGCTGGTCTCGAAGTTCCAGGGGTCGCTGGAGGCCGCGTAGAGCTCCTCGAAGTACTCCCTGTCGAGGCGCTCGCTCACGGGCGGCGTTCCACTATGGCCTCCCTGCCCCGGCGCGCGAGGGCCGGCTCCAGGCGGTGCTGCAGGAGGAAGAGCTCGAGGTCCCTGCGCGCCCGGTCGAGCGGCCCTGCGGTGGCGAACGGGTGCGAGCCGACAGCCCTGGCGGCCTCGTCGAGGATCTCCCTGCAGCCGGACGCTACCGTCTCCCTGAGCCCGGTCGAGAAGCCCGAGAGCGAGGCCCCCTGGTCTGCGTCGGCCCTGGCGGCGGCGAACTCCAGCCAGCGGTCTATGGTGCCCCGCGCGGCCAGCATCCTGCCGGCGGCGAGGGAGACGAGGTCGTCCGGCTCCCTGCCGGCGGTCTTGGCGGCGAGGACGTCGAGGGCTGAGTCGACGGCGAGGTCGGCGATGCCCGCCCACGTGACGGTTGTGCGGACGGCGTCCCGCGAGAAGTACGGCTCGCGCAGGAGCTCACCCGGCCCGCCGAGCACCGCAAGCACCCGCGCTCCGTCGAAGACTACCCTGTGGCTCTCCGAGGAGCGCATCCCGTGCCCGCGGAACCACGTGGTATCCACCTCGGCGCCATCCGAGAGGTCGACGTAGGCGACCAGCGGCGGGCCGGGCGCGCCGTCCTCCCCGCGCACCAGGACGACGGCGCGGTCGAGGCCCGTCGAGCCCGAGCAGAAGGTCTTGACGCCTGAGACGCGCCCGCCGCCCTCCACGAGGCGGGCCGGCTCACCTTCGCCCGGGATCGGGTCGGCGCCCCAGACGCCCAGGCGCAGCCCCCCGGCGGCGACGGCCTCGAGCTCGGCGGAGCGCAGGGGCTCGGGCGCGAGCACCGAGACCCGCTCCACGGCGTTGAAGTGGCCGTCCAGGATGCGCCCAACCGAGCCGTCTGAGCGGGCGACGGCGCGCAGCACGCGCCACTCCTCGGCGAAGGAGACAGGGCGCTCCGCCTCGGGCCCAGGCGTGGTCATGCCGAGGATACCAGAGGCGGCAAGGCCGGCAAACGGCCCCTCGGGAAACCCGGGTTCAGCGTCCCTGGCCGTCGCGCCCGCGGAGATATCGCCCAGGACCTCGTCCAACACCCGGGGCGTCGTGCGCGGGCCGTGGTGTGGGGCTCTCGTCCTCATAACGGGCAGACTTTATCCGAACGCGTGCCCGGTGCAAGGGGAACGCTCACACACCGGCGACCTTCCCAGGGTTGCGGGCCGGAAGAGGCGCGGGCATCCGGCCGACGGGCGCCGGCGTCAGGCCGCGGGAGGCTGCGAGCGAGACGAGCGGCGCGACCAGATCCACCGTCAGACCGCACCCGTCTCTGAGGGACCCCGGGCCGACCCCGTCGTGCATAAGCACCACGGCCCCTTCCTCTATTCCCGGCGCCAGCCGCCCGAGCATCCGGTCGGCGTCTTCGCCGCGCCAGTCCTCGCTGTCTGCGGTCCACCCTACCAGGCGGAGGCCGAGGCCCGCCGCGACGTCCTCCGTGTCGCGGGTAACGACTCCCCACGGCACGCGCCAGCCTCGAACCTCGTGGCCGAGCGCGCCCAGTGTCCGCAGCCCCTCCTCAGCGTCGGCCACGATCTCCCCGGCGTCCATTCGGTCGTGGCGCTCGTGCCGGTTGCAGTGGAGCGCGACCTCGTGTCCCTCCGCCGCCGCCCGGCGTAGAAGACCCGGCCGACGCGCGGCGAGGGGCGCCACGACGAAGAAGGTGGCCCGCGCTCCCGCCTCCGCCAGCGCGTCCAGCACGCGCGGCGTCCAGACCGGGTCAGGGCCGTCGTCGAAGGTCAGCGCGATGCGTCCGGCCAAGCCTCACCTCTTCGTCTCGTCGGAGCCCCGGATAAAGTCGGGTAGTCGTCACGGGGCATCCTTGCCTCACCGAGTAGCTGACGGCTGAAAGCCGATAGCTGACAGCGCGGTTCGCGAGGCGAACCGCCTCAGTTGTTCCCTTCCGAGGGGCGGGCCGCGGGGTCGGAGCCTCTTGGGTTTTCGGGGCGGCGGCGGAGGGCGATGTGGAGCTCCTTGAGCTGGTCCTCGGAGACGGGACCGGGGGCGTCCATCATCTCGTCGCGGGCGGCCTGGGTCTTCGGGAAGGCCATCACCTCGCGGATGTTCGTCTGATCCCTGAGGAGCATGATCAGTCGGTCTATCCCGGGCGCTATGCCGCCGTGCGGCGGGGCACCGTAGCGGAAGGCCGTAAGCATCGCCCCGAAGCGCCGCTCGGCCTCCTCCTTCCCGATGCCGATCACATCGAAGACCCGCTGCTGGATGTCGGGGCGGTGGATCCTGATGCTCCCCGAGGCGAGCTCGGTCCCGTTGGCGACGAGGTCGTAGAGCTGGCCGATTACCTTTAGCGGCTCGGTCTCAAGGAGTGGCAGGTCCTCCTCCCTCGGCATGGTGAACATGTGGTGCATCGGCTCGACCCTGCCCTCGTCATCGTTCCACTCGAAGAGCGGGAAGTCCGTAACCCAGCACAGCCCGAGGGCGCCTTCGTCGGCGAGGCCAAGCCTGTCCCTGAAGTGGAGCCGGAGCCGGCCGAGGCTCTCGAAGACCACGGGGTCCTTGTCCGCCACGAAGAAGAGGTAGTCGCCCTCCTCGGCGCCGAGCGATTCGCGCAGGGAACCCTGCTCCTCGTCCGAGAAGAACTTGGCGATGGGGCCTTTCAAGGATCCCTCCTCGACCTTCATGTAGGCGAGGCCGCGGGCGCCGCCCGTCTTGGCCGCGTCTGTGATGTCGCCCTCGATCTGGCCCCGCGAGAGGTTTCCGAGCCCGCCGACGGCGATGCCCCGCACCGAGCCGCCGGAGGCGACGGCCCCGCTGAACACCTTGAACTCCGAGTCGGCGGCGACGTCCGAGACGTCCCTTATCTCGAGCCCGAAACGGATGTCCGGCTTGTCCGAGCCGAAGCGGCCCATGGCCTCGGCGTAGGTGAGGCGCGGGAAGGGCTTCTCGAGGATCGTCTTCTCCGTCATCCCCTCGACGATCTCCGTGAAAAGCTCCTCGATGAGGTCGAGTACCTCATCCTGGGTCGTGTAGCTCATCTCCAGGTCGAGCTGGGTGTGCTCGGGTTGGCGGTCGCCGCGCTGGTCCTCGTCGCGCAACGCCCTGGCTATCTGGAAGTACCGCTCGAAGCCCGCGACCATCAGGAGCTGCTTGAACTGCTGGGGGGACTGCGGCAGGGCGTAAAACTGCCCGGGGTAGAGGCGGGCCGGGACCAGGTAGTCGCGCGCCCCCTCGGGGGTGGAGGCCGTAAGGAGCGGGGTCTCTATCTCGACGAACTCGCGCGCGTCCAGGAAGTCCCTCATGTGCTTGACGACCCTGTGGCGGAAGAGGATGTTCTCGCGCATCTTCTCGCGGCGCAGGTCCAGGTAGCGGTACCTCAGGCGCAGGGTCTCGTCCACGGGGCGGTCGCGCTCTATCTCGAAGGGCGGGGTCTCCGAGGTGTT
>DATFPF010000164.1:0-29675 GCA_035264945.1 Rubrobacter sp. | reverse complement strand
TCCGCGACGGCCGTCCGGGCGAGGAAGCCTGCCCTGTAGCCGGGCGGGAAGGCGTCGCGGTACTTGTGGAAGAGCTCGGTGCCCCGCTCCTCGCCGACGCCCTCTATAAGCGCGTCGTAGAGGTTGTCAGCCCACGAGCGGGTGGTCTCGGCGAGCCGCTCCTCGATGTCCGCGGCGTCGTACTCGGGGATCCCGACGGGGTCCACGTAGACTATAAAGTGGAGCCGGGCGAGCACGGATTCGGAGAGCCTGACGTCGAAGGCCGAGCCTATGCCGCCCAAAGAGTCCTGGAGGATCTCCTGCATCCTGCGCCTTACTTCCGTGTCGTAGCGGTCGCGGGGGACGTAGACGAGGCAGGAGAAGAAGCGGCCGTAGGTGTCGCGGCGGACGAAGAGGCGCACCCGCTGGCGCTCCTGGAGGTGCAGGATGCCCATGGCGATGTCGAAGAGCTCTTCTTTCGATATCTGGAAGAGTTCGTCGCGGGGGTAGGTCTCCAGGATCTCGACGAGGTCCTTCTCGTTGTGGCTCTCCTGCGAGAACCCGGCCTTCTCTAGCACGTAACGCACCTTGCGCCGCACGATTGGCACCTCGAAGACGCTCATGCTGTAGGCGGAGAACGTGTAGAGGCCGAGGAACCGGCGCTCGCCGGTCACGTTGCCTTCCCCGTCGAACTTCTTTACGCCGACGTAGTCCATGTACGAGGGGCGGTGGACGGTCGAGCGGGAGTTGGCCTTCGTGAGGTTGAGGAGGTTAGGCCTGCGGGCGAGACGGCGCACCTCGGGCGGCAGCTTGGCGAAGCTGCGGGAGCGGGGCTTGCGGCCTGTCTCCCTCAGGATGCCGAGGCCGCTGTTCTCCACGCTCATCAGGGCGTCGTCGCCGTTCTCGGCGCTCAGGTCGTACTCGCGGTAGCCGAGGAAGGTGAAGTTGTTGTCCGAGATCCAGGCAAGAAAAGCCTTCGCCTCCGCAAGATCCTCCTCGTCGAGCGGCGGCGGGTTCTCCTCGAAGCCGGAGACTACCTCGCCCGCGCGATCCAGCATCTGCGGCCAGTCCTCGACGGCGGCCCGCACCTGCGAGAGCACGCGCTCCGTGCAGGCGCGAAGCTCTTCGAGGCTCTCGGGCTCGGTCTGGCGGTCGACCTCGACGTGGATCACGGACTCCGAGACCGAGTCCTCGTCTTCGGCGTCGGCCGGCAGTACCTCCACGAGCCGGCCCCCGTCGTCGCGCCTCACCTTCATTATGGGGTGGAGCATAAGGTGGATGGAGTAGCCGCGGGTGTTGACCTCCATGCGGGTCGAGTCGACGAGGAACGGCATATCGTCCGTCACGACCTCGAGGGCCGTGTGGGTCGACTGCCAGCCGTGCTCCTCGAAGAGCGGGTTGTACACCCGCACCTTCGCCTCGCCGGGCGAGCGCTGGTATGCGAAGCCGAAGTGGCTCATCGCGGCGCCGTAGAGGTCGATGGGGGATCGGCCGTCTAGGTCCTCGCGCGGGATCCAGGCGAAATACTGCCGCGCGAACTCCTCCGCCTGAGAGGCCCGGTCGTCCGGCATCTGCTCCCGGACCCTGTCAACAACCCTGTCGAGAAGTTCGTCCTTGGCAAGCATCGCCACGCTCCCCGTCGCGTTACCTTTCCATCAGGGCCATTCTAGACCAGCCCCCATCCAGCGGCCCCGCCCGCACTATACTCCCGAGGGTCGGCGCCGTAGAGGTCACGGGAGAGGTGCATGGACTTCGGCTTAGGGGAAGAGCAGAGGGGGATCAAGCAGAGGGCGGCCGATTTCGCCGACCGGGAGGTGGCGCCGCGCGCGGCTGAGCTGGACCGTGATGACCGCGTCCCCTTCGACACCCTAAGGAAGCTCTCGGAGATGGGCTTCATGGGCCTCTGCGTGCCCGAGGAGTACGGCGGGGCGGGCATGGACTTCCTCTCCTACTGCCTCCTGATCGAGGAGATCAGCCGGGCCGACGCCGGCGTCGGGGTGACGCTCGCAGTCCACACGAGCGCGGGGACGCTTCCGATACTGCTCTTCGGCACGGGGGAGCAGAATGCAAAATGGGTGCCGCCGTTGGCCCGTGGAGAGAAGGTAGGTTCCTTCGCACTTACCGAACCGACGACGGGCTCCGATGCCGCCGCCATAGAGACGGCCGCCGAGAAGGTCGAGGGCGGGTACAGGGTAAGCGGGCGCAAGCAGTGGGTCACGAACGGCCGCATCGCCGGCACCACGATCCTCTTCGCCCGCGCCCCGAATGGTGTCACGGCCTTCGTGGTTCCGATGGACGCGAGGGGCATCTCCTTCGGCAAGCACGCGAAAAAGATGGGCGTCGTCTCCGCGACCACGGACGATGTGCTGTTGGATGACGTCTTCGTGCCCGAGGAGGACAGGCTCGGGGAAGAGGGGAGGGGGCTTCGGGTGGCGCTCGGGACGCTCGACCCCGGCAGGATCGGGATAGCCGCCCAGGCCGTCGGCATCGCGGAGGCCGCCTTCAGGTACGCCGCTGGCTACGCCGCCAGGCGAACCACCTTCGGCAAGCCAATAGGGGAGCACCAGGCTATAGCGTTCAAGCTCGCCGACATGCAGACGAAGATCCGGGCCGCCAGGCTTCTCGTCCACGAGGCCGCCTGGATGAAGGACCAGGGGATGCGCGTAACCGAGGCCGGCGCCAGGGCGAAGCTCTACGCCTCGCAGGTAGCGAACGAGGTGACGAACGAGGCGGTCCAGATACTCGGCGGCTACGGATACATGAAGGACGAGAGCCCTGTAGAGCGGTACTACCGCGACGCCCGCGTCACCGAGATCTACGAGGGGACCAGCGAGATCCAACGCCTCGTCATCTCCCGCGCCATCCTGCGCGAGCAGGGCGAGGCCCTGGAGGAGCCTGGCGGGGTGGAGGGTTCCCGCACGGTCGTCGGGTGAACCTTCCGGATCGAAGCGGTGGGGCGCGATTTTATCCCAAGCCCGCTTCTCGGGCGCGAAGGATGGCCTGCGCCCGGTCGGCCACCTGCAGCTTGTGGAGGATGGTGGAGACGTGGTTGCGCACCGTCTTGGGGCTGAGATAGAGGCGTTTGGCGATCTCGGGGTTCTTGTGACCCCGGGCGATGAGGTCGAGGATCTCGCGCTCTCTCTCGCTTAGCTCCGGAAAGGCCTGGGGCGGGGTGGTCGGATGGATGCTGGAGAAGAAGCCCACGAGCCGGACGGCCACCCGCGGGCTGAAGATGGCCTCGCCGTGGCCTACCGCCCGGATAGCGCGGAGCGTCTCGGCGTAGTTTGCCCCCTTGAGGACGTACCCTTTCGCCCCGGCGCGCATCGCCTGAAAGACCGTACCGTCGTCCTCGAACATGGTGACGACCAGCACGTTGATGTGCGGACTGTAACGGGTGATCTTTCGGGTCGCCTCGATACCGTCGGTCTCCGGCATCTGGACGTCCATCACGACCAGGTCCGGCTGAAAATCGGCGGCCAGGGACACGGCTTCCTCGCCGGTGGTGGCTTCTCCGACAAGCTCCGTGTCGGGAACGGAGGCAAGCATCGCCCGCAGCCCGGCGCGGAAGAGGGGATGATCGTCGGCGATGAGGACGCGTAAAGGGTCCACGGTTACTCTCGGCGCTTCGTCGGCGGCGCGGGACCGGATCTCGACCCTCCATCATCCCGCTCGTCCATTGGCAAGGGCAGGTGGGCGAGCACACGGGTACCGCCGGTTGGGGCGGGGAGGATCTCGCACGCCCCGCCCAGCTCGACCGCCCGCTCGCGCATCGAGGTCAACCCCACCCCTGCGGGGCGATCCGGCGGCAGCCCTATGCCGTCGTCGGCTATCTCCAACTCCAGGGCGCCGTCCAGCGAGATGCGAACGAGGCATGAACCGGCGTCCGCGTGGCGGACCACGTTGGTCAGGGCCTCCTGCACTATGCGGTAGGCTGCCACCTCGACGGCGGCGGGAAGGCGCGGCAGCCGCTCCGGCGCGTCGACCGCTATGCGCGTGCCACGGATGCTCCCCTGGCTTGCGACGGTAACGCACGTGTCGCACCGCGCGGCGGCTTCGCGGATGGCGCCCGCAAGTCCCAGCTCGTCAAGAGCGGGCGGACGCAGGTTGTAGACCAGGTGGCGGACGTCGGCGAGGGCCACCGCCATGTCGGCCTCCAGCTCGGCCAGTAGGGTGTCGGCCGCGGCGGGGTTCCGGGGATATAGAGACCGGGCGGAGCCGGCCTTGAGGGTCTGCGCGGCGAGTTGCGGTCCGAGTCCGTCGTGCAAGTCGCGCCTGAGGCGGCGGCGCTCCTCCTCGCGCGCAGCCACCAGCCGCTCGCGCGAGCGCTGCAGATCGACGGTAAGTCGCACGGTGTGCACGGCCGCCCCCGCCCGACGCGCAAGGTCGTTCAACAAACTCCGATCCGAAGAAGTGAATGCCTCTCCCGGCGAGCGCGGTGTCAGGATCATTTGTCCTACAGGCTCGCCCTGGTGGGTGAGCGGCAGGATCACGGGCTCGCCCGCAGGGGTTCCGTACTCCGCGGCCATCGCGAACTCGTCGCCCTGTTTGAGGGTTATGGCGGCGTAGGGAATCTTCAGCGCCTGGGCGACCGTCTCCACGATGGTCTTCAACGCCGCATCGGGAGCAAGCGTGGCTTCGAGCCGCTGCCCGAGACGAGAGAGCACCGCATACGGCTCGTCGCGCTCACCGTACATCAGGTGGTTGACACCACGCTGCAGGCGGTTACGTAGCGGCGCGAACAGGACCGCGACGAGCCCCGCGGCAAGCAGCGAAACGAGGAAATTTCCGCGCGCCTGCAAGAGGATGCCCAGTCCTCCCACGGCCAGGATGTAGATCCCGACGACGCTGGTGGTCAGGGCACCGTAGACCAGCGTGCGGTTTATAACGAGGTCAACGTCGAAGAGGTGGTAGCGCACCATGGCGATGCCAATCGTCGCCGGGATCAGAAGCACGACGAGGTAGCCGATGAACGTGTACCCGACGAGGAACGCGACCAACTCGCCCGGCGCCGTTGGCGTCGGGGCTGTCGTGAAAGCCTCCAGCGCCATGCTTATCCCGAGAAATCCCGCGAACGCCGTCGAGATGCCGAAGACCACCCATTTGATCTGCTGCCGCTCGACCGGGCTTGAGGTATGCCGGTAGCGGTGGACCTGAGAGTAGATCACGGTGCCCAAAGCGCCCAGCCACACCACGGTCTCGGTGGCGGCCTGCCAGGCGTTCGGGTCGGAGACCCATCGCGGGAAGAAGTGTTCGGCCAACTGCCAGCCTATCCACCCCAGCGCCACCCAACGCACCCAGCGGGGCACGAACCGTCCGTCCGGGAAAAGGTACAGGAAGAGGCCGAAGGAGGCCGCACCGAGAAAGTGGAGGATGGCGACCGGGATCTCCCAGGCGGGGTGCCGCGCGACCAGCGCGGCCAGGGTGAAAGTGAAGGTCGCCGTCCCGAAGGTGAGCAGGGAGAAGGAGACGAACAGCCCCATACGGTCCTCCGACTTTCGCCAGAAGATGAGCGCCGCGACCGCTGCGTACACGGTCGCAAAGATGACGTCCATCGCGACCGTGTACGCAGCGTAAAGGTTCGGGGAGAGTCCAAGATCCCCCAGCGCGCGCAGGCCGGCCGGAGGAAGCTGCCCGGTGGCGCATACGGGGGTCGGGCACGGGATACGCAACTGCGCGAGCTCGGATGGGATGCCCGCGACGAAGAGTCCCAAGGCAAGCGCGGCCACCGCCACCCATGCCGCGCGTGCGAGGGCGAGGGAGCGGCCACGCAGACGCGTGTCGGCCCATGACCGATCCGGGACCATGGAAGGCTTCGTCGGCGTGGACGGGAGGCTCACGCGCGGGCTCCCCGCTTGCCAGGCTGACGCTCGCCCACCGGAACCGGCCGTGGTTCCACTTTCATGCTCCTCTCTCCCCTCCACCATTCTATCCCTCGGACGCTGAGTACGATGTCTCGCACATCGCGAGCAGAACGCCGCGGCTGATCCGGTTCGCCAATGGCAATGTTCGCTTGTTCATGTTTCTTGGTCTTCTTTCCTCCACCCAACGGGTACGGCTCGTCAGGCCGGCACGCTCTTGTCTGGCCAGATGACGTAACCTAGATAGAGTAGGAATACGGCCACCGCCACCGTGCCGCCTGCGGCCACCAGCACCGCCGTCGTGCGTTGTCCCCACGAAGCGAGGGCCGTAGCCACGCTCGCCACAAACCAGAGCAGCAACATCGTGGCGGGGGCCTGGATGTAGCCTCCGATCAGCGAGCCCGTACCGTATTCCTTGAAGAACGCCACGACCTTCTCGCCAGGAGCGTTGGCGGGCGGATGCGTCGTGTCCCCGAGCGCCACCTCGCCCACGAACAGCAACACCACGAACACGATGCCCATGGCGAACCCTGCCTGCTCCCATATCCGCCCGGACACAGCTATCTCCTTTCTCTCACCCTACGGGGGCGGCACGTCCGGTCTGCGCCTCCGCTTCGACCGGGCGAGGTTCTCCCGCGCGCAGGATCAGGACGCCGCTTGCGATGGCCGTCCAGAGCAGGAACAGCAGGAACGCCGGACCGAACTCCGCGTCGAAGAACATGCCGTTTACGAGCAAAGCGGGCGCGGTGATCGCCGCCAGCCAGCCGAGCCAGAGGGGCAGTGCGCGCGTCCTGAGTATCACGATCGCGGCGGCCGCCATCAGCACGCCCAAGGGGAGCATGGTGGTGATGAAGGCGACGCTGTTCATCTTGTCCAGCGCCTCGTGAAGCTGCGGGTTCAGCCCCGCCTGTTGGGCGGCGAAGCCCGGACCGATGCTGCCTAGCTTGATAGTGATGGCTACCAGCCCCGCTCCGAAGAAGGTCGCCGATAGCCAACCTCCCTGACCCTCGCCCCGCCGGAGGACGCTCCAGAGATAGCCGAGGAAGGGGATGAAGAGGAGCAGCGAGATCAACTCCAGTACGATCACGACCGGCGAGTCGATACCGGTGCTACTCGGACCGAAGAGCAGTACCACGTAGAGGATTCCGCAGGCGGCTCCGAGCCGCTGCCATAGCCGTTCAGACATAACGTTTCCTTTCTTTAGAGGGCTTGTTGCGTACAGAGCATCAAACGTGGGACAAAGGCGCACCTCCCGGGACCAGGAATGCCATCAACGGACATCGGACCCGGACGCCTGACAGAAGTCCGCAATAGCATTGCCCTGCAATGCAGCATGGATAGACAGCTTCACGCCCCACGAGAAAAGGCCGCCCTTTCACCCTCAACCGCTCTATGAAGCAACATCGAGATTCCCAACCCCGCCCAGGAGATCCCGAGTATCAGCAGTCCTATGTCATGCCAGGGATCCATGGGAACCAAGGCGAGGACCGTGCCCCCGGCAACAGCAAAGGGAAGGAACCGACCCGGCCCCAACCAACCGGCGTGCCGAAGTCCCGTACCAAGCAGAACAGGTCCGATAACCGAAAGAAGGAGGCCCAAGGCGAAGAACACGAAAGTGTATCCAGGAGGCTGCGCCGTCCGGACGGCGGAGACGAAAAGAGTGAGAGCCGTCAGCCCGATGCCTGCGACAGATGCAATACAAACGTAGAGCCCTGCACGGCCGATCCTACCGATTCCAGATGCCCGGGCGCGCATGCGCCACAACCCGACACCCAGCAAAACAGTCGCCACGACCATAAGGCCGGTAAAGAAAGCATAGAGGGGGAAATTGACGATCTGGCCACCACGTTCCGCCCGCACCAGGCCGATCGCTTCGGGACCGAAGGAAAGAACGAAGAGCACCCCACCCGTTGCGAGCAGAATGCCGCTGGCAGCCCCCATCCGCTCCCGCTCCAATAGTCGATAAGACATAGTTATCTCTCCTCTTCTTCCGAGGGTTTTCTTGTAGAACATCAGCCGTGAGCCTGAGGCGGAGCCACATCCGCCGGTTGAGACGCACGCTCCGGCCTGTACGAGAGGCGTCCCCTGGTGAACACGACGACGAGCCCGGCAAACACGGCGACTACGGCGCTGGGTATCACGAACCCGGATAAGAATGCGGTCTCTGCGGGTCCGGGGACGACGAACGTGCGGCCAAAAGCCGAGGTCGTCGCGTCGAAGCTGGAGTGGAAGAGCCCTACCAGCAGCACGCTGTATCCGGTGTTGTTGTAGAGCCACATGATGACGATCCGCCCGAACATCTGAAGTACAGCCAGGATGCCCAGGAACCCGAGGGCGATGTGAAGCCGGGCCAGACCCAATCCGTTCTCGACCATCAAGGTGGGCAGGTGGTAGAGCGCGAATGGGAGTGTGACGATGACGCTGGCCTTCAAGGGACCGTACCTATCCTGCAATCTTGCCTGCAAGAACCCCATGAAGCCGATCTCCTCGGCGACGATGAAGAACAGGATCAGGAACAGTAGCTGCGGCAATACCGCCGTGAACAGGAGCGCCCACTTCTCCGCCAGCACGTCCAGCAGCGCCCCTCCGAAGACCGCGCTGGCGCACAACAGGACCGCGACTGGCACGCTGAAGAACGCGAAGAGATACCAGCGAATACCAACGCGCCACCTGAGACACCGGCTTGCCAGGTCCCTGACGCCTTCCCGGCCGCCCGTGGCCGCCACCACGAGGAAGGCCGGGAGCGCCACACCGAAGATCGGACCGAGCGACTCGTAGAAGGCGAGGTCGAAAGGCAAGATGTCGCGCTGGGTCAGGACCGGCACCAACGCAACCGCTATGTTGACGGAAAAAACCATCGCCAGGAAGACGGCCACCGGATGGCGGACCACCAGGCGCCTGAGCGCCGAGTGTGGAGGGGGTTGCTGGGACGTGGCGTGTAAGGACATGCTCGCTTTGCTTCTTCCACGGGCCGTGCCCGAGTTCGGCCCCACCTTTCGGGGCTTGTACCGACAGTCTACGCAAAACGGTGTCCCGCCTTCATGAGGCAGAGTCCCTATTTTTGTCCCGTTCCGACCGGGACGATCCGTGGGGCGTACGAGCGCGGCGCTTGCCCGAAAGGTGAGCAATAGTGGGCACCTCTTCGCGCCGCGTGACGCGACGCGGCTGTTCTTCGGCTCCAACGTGGCGCTGATGTTCGCCATGTACGCTCGGGGGCAGGGACTTTCCGGGGTTCCGGTACCCTACGCCGCGCTGCACCCGTTCGGGGCGTCCTGCTCTACGTCATGCTCAGGTCCGTAGCCGCGACGCTTGCGAGGGGCGGCACCGAGTGCGGGATCCTTTCTATCCTCTCGACCTCCTGAAGGACGCCCCGTAAAGTCGGCAGGCCGCGGGCCACGCCTGCCGCTATGCTACAGTTTTCGCATAGGGGCGAGAGGACGGAGGAACACGCCTTGGACACCAGGAAGGGCGCGAAAGACCGCTGGGAAGAGGCCCAGGGCAAGGCATCCGAGCGCGACGCCGAGTTCTCGACGATGTCGGGCGTGCCGATCAAACCGCTCTACACCCCCGACGACGTCGAGGGAGACTACGACGAGAGGCTCGGCTACCCCGGCGAGTACCCCTACACCCGCGGCGTCTACCCGAACATGTACCGCGGGCGGCTGTGGACCGTCAGGCAGTTCGCAGGCTTCGGGGACCCCGAGGAGACCAACAGGCGCTTCAAGTACCTTCTGGAGCACGGCCAGAACGGCCTCTCCGTCGCCTTCGACATGCCTACCCTCATGGGCCTTGACTCCGACTCGCCGCTCTCCTTGGGGGAGGTCGGCACCGAGGGCGTCGCCGTCGACTCGCTCGAAGACATGGAGCGGCTCTTCGACGGGATACCGATGGGTGAGATCTCGACCTCCATGACCATAAACGCCCCCGCTATGGTGTTGCTGGCCATGTACGTCGTCGCCGCCGAGAAGCAGGGCGTCGGGCCCGAGGATCTCGCCGGCACCAACCAGAACGACATCCTCAAGGAGTACATAGCCCAGAAGGAGTGGCTCTTCCCGCCCCACCCCTCCATGCGCGTCTTTAAGGACATGCTCGTCTACGCCACGGAGCACATGCCGAAGTGGAACACGGTAAGCATCAGCGGCTACCACATCAGGGAGGCCGGGAGCACGGCGGCCCAGGAGCTCGCCTTCACCCTGGCCGACGGCTTCGCCTACGTGGACGCGGGCATAGAGGCTGGCCTCGACGTTGACGACTTCGCCCCGCGCTTCTCGTTCTTCTTCAACTCGCACATAGATTTTTTCGAGGAGATCTGCAAGTTCCGCGCCGCGCGCCGCATCTGGGCCACGGTGCTGAAGGAGAAGTACGGCGCCGACGACGAGCGTAGCCTGCGGATGCGCTTCCACACCCAGACCGCGGGCGTCTCGCTCACGGCCCAGGAGCCGTACAACAACGTCGCCAGGACTGCCTTCGAGGCAATGGCCGCCATCCTCGGCGGCACCCAGAGCCTGCACACAAACTCCCTGGACGAGGCGCTCGCCCTGCCGACGGAGGAGACGGTGCGGATAGCCGTAAGGACGCAGCAGATAGCGGCGCTGGAGACCGGGGTGACGAACACAATAGACCCATTGGGCGGGTCGTACTTCGTCGAGGCATTGACCGACGAGCTGGAGCGGCAGGCCTACGAGTACTTCCGCCAGATAGACGAGATGGGCGGCATGATCGAGGCGATCGAGGCCGGCTTCCCGATGCGCGAGATCGCCGAGGCCTCGGCCCGCTACCAGCGGGAGCTCGAGGAGAAGCGGCGCCACATGGTCAACGTCACCATCTACGAGCCGCAGGAAGAGCAGGACGTCGAGACCCACCGCATAGACCCCGAGATCTCCCAGCGGCAGTTGGACCGCCTCGAGGAACTCAAAAAGAAGCGGGACAACGACCTGGTCGAGAGACGCCTCGAAGAGCTGAAGGAGGCTTGCAGAGGCGACGACAACACTATGTACCCGATCATCGAGGCCGTCAGGGCCTACGCCACGGTCGGGGAGATCAGCGCCGCCATGCAGGAGGTCTTCGGAAGCTACCGCGAGACGCCGGTGATCTAGGGCTGTTAGCCGCCGGCTTTCAGCGGTCAGCTTTGTGAGCGGTGAGGCGGGGCAGCCGATGGGTGCTTCGGGGACCCCTGATCCGCTGGAGCGGGTGCGAGCGAGCTTCGGGAGGCAGGGCCTTATGCGCCTGCTCGGCGCGAGCGTCGTGGAGGCGGGGGAGGGATGCTGCACGATCGAGGTCCCCTTCAGCGAAGGCGCGACCCAGCAGGAGCGGTACTTCCACGGGGCCGTGATCGGGGCGCTCGGCGACAACGCCGGCGGGTACGCGGCCCTCACGCTCGCCCCGCCTGACCGCGAGGTGCTGACGGTCGAGTACAAGGTGAATTTCCTCGCGCCGGCCTTCGGGGATAGGCTCGTCGCCCGCGGCGAGGTCGTCACCGCCGGCCGCCGTCTCTTCGTCTGCAAGGCCGAGGTCTATGCCGTAGACGCTAAAGGCGAGCGACTATGCGCGGCCGTGTTGCAGACCGTCTCGCTCTCGCCCGTCGAGACCGCGAACCCGTGAGGCACCTTCGTCCGGTGTCGCGGGTTATAATCTTGTTGGCACTGTTGTGTCAATACGGTGGAGGAGTGGAGAGAGGAGCGGAGTCGTGCACGCAAGGGTTGTCGACCTCAGGGTGAGGTCGTTCGACACGAAGGAGATGGTGCGGGTTTACAGGGATGAGGTGGTGCCCGCGGCCAGGGAGCAGGAAGGGTTCAAGGGGGCGATGCTGCTAACGGACCCGGAGACGGGCATAGGCATCTCCGTAACCATTTGGGAGACGGAGGCCGAGCGGGACGCGGCGGTGGACGGCGGCTTCTACGACGAGAAGATAGAGAAGTTCGCCGCCCTCCTTACCGAGACGCCCGTGCGCAAGCACTACGACGTGAGCCTCATGGTCTGAGGCTGACCTGCCGGGCGCGCCCGCGCGGTGTCCACGTAGGACTCGAACCCCTTTACCTTCCTCCACCGTCCGGGCGTGGGTCTCAGGGACATGGAACCGCGCGCCGGTCTCACGCCGTGCCCCTAGCGTGCCCGCTCGGGACGACGCCCGTCGGGCCTCTCATCCAGCCGGCACGACCGCCCGGCGTTCGCCATGACGGCGTGTTTGGGCGGGGCGAGATCTTCCTCTCCGGGCATGCGACGGATAGGACCGGCCGGGGCGGCGAGGCGCATCCCCAGACCGGTGGTACTCGGCCCCGGGGCGGCCTTCGGCGGGCGGCCCGGGGCCTGGGCGTCTGGTAGCATTAACGTGCGAGGAGCTCTCCGCTCCGGTGCCGGGGAAAGCGCAAAGAGGAGGTCTCTGATCATGGCTATCGGGGAGACCCGGGCCGAGCACGAGGTGCTCGACCTGGGCGAAGAAGACCTACGGAGAATCTACCGCTTTATGCTGCTCGCGCGCAGGACCGACGAGCGGTCCTGGATCCTCAACCGCCAGGGCAAGGCGGCCTTCGTCATCTCCTGCCAGGGCCAGGAGGCCGCCCAGGTCGGCGCCGCGTACAACCTCCGCCCGGGCCACGATTACGTGTACCCGTACTACCGGGACCACGCCATAGTCACTACCCTCGGCGTGACACCCCGCGACGAGTTCCTGGCCCTGCTCGCCAGGAGGGACGACCCGAACAGCGGCGGGCGCCAGATGCCGGGCCACTTCTCCAACCGAAAGCTGAACATCGTCACCTCCTCGGCGCCCATAGGCGTCCAGTATCCGCAGGCGGCCGGCACGGCGCTGGCTTTCAAGATGCGTGGCGAGGATGGGGTGGTGCTCGCGAGCGGCGGCGAGGGCTCGACCAGCAGCGGCGACTGGCACGAGGCGATGAACATGGCCGGCATCCACGACCTGCCTGTGGTCTTCCTGATCCAGAACAACGTCTACGCTATCTCCGTACCCGAGAGCCTACAGGTCGCGGGCTCCATCGCCGGCCGCGCCGAGGGCTACGGCTTCCCCGGCGTGTCCGTGGACGGCAACGACGTGCTCGCCGTCTACGAGGCCGCCAGGGAGGCCGTGGCGCGGGCTCGACGGGGCGACGGCCCGACGCTCATAGAGGCAAAAACCTACAGGATGACCGCCCACTCCTCAGACGACGACGACCGCAGGTACAGGGAGCGCGAGGAGATCGAGGCGTGGAGGTTCAAGGACCCCATAGCCCGCTTCGAGAGGTACCTGCTCGAGAACGGCGTCATCGACGAGGCCGAGAGGGAGGAGCTCGACGAGGCGGTGAAGGCCGAGGTAAGGGAGGCGTCGGACTCTGCCGAGGGCGCGCCCGTCGCCGACCCCGAGGAGGGGTTCTCCGGCGTCTACGCGAGGGTATAGCCGATGGCGACGAAGAGCCTGCTCCAGGCCATCCACGAAGGCCTAGCCGAGGAGATGCGGGCCGACGAGACCGTTATGGTGCTGGGCGAGGACGTGGGGCGGGCAGGTGGCGTGTTCCGGGTGACGCAGGGGCTGCAGGAGGAGTTCGGGGAGGCGCGGGTCTTCGACACGCCGCTCGCGGAGAGCCTCATCGTCGGCTCCGCCATAGGCCTCTCCGTCAACGGGATGCGGCCCGTGGCCGAGATCCAGTTCGCGGACTTCATACCGCCGGCTTTCGACCAGATCGTCAACGAGGCGGCCCTCTTCTTCTACAGGTCCAACGGCGCCTACGCCGTCCCCATAACCATCCGCGTCCCCTACGGCGTCGTCCCGGGCGGCGCCCTCTTCCACTCCCAGTCCGTGGAGGCTTACTTCTGCAACACCCCTGGCCTCAAGGTCGTGGCGCCCACCTTTCCCGCCGACGCCAAGGGCGCCCTCAAGAGCGCCATCCGCGACCCGAACCCCGTCCTCTTCCTAGAGCACAAGAAGGCATACCGGCTCCTCAAGGGCGAGGTGCCGGACGGGGACTACTCCTTGCCGCTCGACAGGGCCAAGGTCCACAGGGAGGGGACCGACCTTACGGTCGTCTCCTACGGGCTGATGCTCGACGGCGTGGTGCGGGCGGCCGGGAAGCTCTCGGCCGAGCACGGGATAGAGACCGAGGTGGTGGAACCCATCTCGCTCTACCCGCTGGACGGGGAGACGATCCTCCGTTCCGCGAAGAAGACCGGAAAGACCTTGGTGGTCTCAGAGGCGAACCTCGAAGGGTCCGTCTCGGGCGAGATCGCGGCTCTCGTCGCCGAGCACGCCTTCGAGTGGCTCGACGGGCCGGTCAGGCGTATCGGCGCCCCGGACACCCCGGCCGCACCCTTCGCCAGGCACCTCACCGAAGCCTTCGTGCCTTCGGCGGCGGCGCTAGAGGCGGCCATGCTGGACCTGGCCAGGTACTAGGTGGATGTCAGGGGTCACGACCAGGAAGCATGGGATAGGGAGGTCGAGCTCGGCAACCGGTGGACCGTAACGGTAAGCTCCGACGTCATCGAAGCCGCGCGGCGTGGACGCTGGGAAGCTTCGGAACCGGCTTGCTATCCGTCAACAAGAGCCTGGTCCCCCGTGGAAGATCAGACCGGCGGTCAGACCGATGCCGGGTTCGTGATCTCGGGCTTCTACGAGGATCGCCGTCGCGACGACCCGATCGCGGCTTACATGCCAACGTTCGCCGCCACACGGGCGATAAAGCCATGAGGAGGGCGCCGTGGCGAAACCGATAACCATGCCCCAACTCGGGGAGAGCGTCACCGAGGGCACCATAACGCGCTGGCTCAAGGCCGAGGGCGACGAGGTCGAGCAGGACGAGCCGATAGCGGAGGTCGACACCGACAAGGTAAACACCGAGCTGCCCTCGCCGCTGGCAGGGAAGCTCCAGAAGCTCCTCGTCCCCGAGGGGACGACGGTGGACGTGGGGGCCGAGATCGCGCTGGTCGCCACCGGCGTCGAAGGGAACGCAGGCCTCCATCCGCGCGAGGACGCCGCGGCCGATGCGCCCACCGAGGAGTTCCCAGCCGCGCACACCGAAGCCCAGCCCGTCGCGCCGGCGAGCCCGGCCGCGGAGGCCAGGCCGGTGTCCGGCGGCAACGGGCGGGCGGCGGCGAGCGCCGAAGAGCTAAGGCTGCGGCGGTCCTCGCCTGTCGTGCGCAGGCTCGCGGCCGAGCACGGGGTCGAGATCTCCTCGATCCCCGGCACCGGCATCGGCGGCCGGGTGACGAAGAAGGACATTGAGGGCTTCGTCGAGGAGCAGCGCAAGGCCCCCGAGCCCGCGAAGGTCGCGGAGCCCGGGGCCGCCCCGCGGCGCGTGACGATCCACGAGGGCGACAGGGTCGAGGACCTGACGGGCATCCGGCGGGCCATCGCGGGCCGCATGGCGTTGAGCAAGCAGGAGATCCCGCACGCCTGGACCCTAGTCGAGGTCGACGTGACGGGCCTCGTCGCCCTGCGCGAGGGGGAGAAGGCGGCCTTCCGGGAGCGCGAGGGCGCGAAGCTCACGTACCTGCCGTTTATCGTCCTGGCGGCGGTCGAGGCGCTCAAGCAAAACCCCGTGCTCAACTCCGTATGGGACGGGGACAGGATAGTGCTCCGCAAGAGGATAAACGTCGGGATCGCGGTGGACCTGGACGGCGCCCTGGTAGTGCCCGTCATCCCCGACGCCGACGAGCTGAACCTCACGGGCCTCGCCCGCCGCATAAAAGACGCGGTGAGGCGCGCCCGGGCCGGACAACTCGGCCCAGACGACGTCTCCGGCGGCACCTTCACCGTGAACAACCCCGGATCTTTGGGCAGCGTCGCCTCGGCCCCGATCATCAACCACCCGCAGGCGGCCATCCTGCAGGCGGAGGCAATCGTCAAGCGCCCCGTGGTGATCGACGACGCCATAGCCATCCGGAGCATGATGAACCTCGAGGTCTCCTTCGACCATCGCGTCCTCGACGGCGGCGCCGCACTCCGGTTCCTGAACGCGGTAAAGCGCCGGTTGGAAAACTACGGACAGGGGAGTAGCCTAGGCTAGAGGGGGGCTATGGACTGGAAGCAACTGGTGGCGACGCGCGGGCGTCGTGTTCCGCCGGGAAGCGTAACGACTTATGCTCAGGTATCCCTCTGGGGGTACGGCACCAGGAACCAGAACCAGCCCGTTCGCTCGTTGCTGAGGGGCGCGGCGAACCACGGCTATCGGCGGCTGACGAACCGGGTGGTCAGGACGGACGGTCGGCTCGCGGACCTTCCCGAAGGCCCGGACCAACAGAGGCACCAGTTGCTGAGAGAGGGCGTGCCGTTCACAGCCGACGGTAGGGTGGATTTCGACAAGATCTCCGCGAAGGAACTCGGGTGACCGGTCCGACGCCACCGACCGCGGCAAGGATGGCACGCCTCCAAGATGACGCGAAACAACCGACCGGCGGCAGAGCAAGCGTTGCCTGAGCCGGCGAACGAGCAGGACACGCTCGATTTCGACGGGCTTCTCGACGCGGTGCTCGCGCTGGTCGACCGCGAGGAGCTCGTGCGCCTGGCGCGGGAGCTGGTCCGCATCCCGAGCGTCTACCGTCCGGAAGACCCGGCCGGCAGCGAGGAGGGAGCCGCGCGGTTCGTGGCTGAGTACCTGGAGGGGAGCGGGTTCGAGGTCCGCCGGGAGGAGGTGGCGCCGGGGCGGCCCAACGTGTGGGCCGTGTGGGAGGGGGATCTGCCGGGGAAGACCCTGCTCTTCGAGGCGCACACGGACGTGGTTACGGAGGGAGATGCGGAGGCCTGGGAGCATCCGCCGTTCGCGGCGGAGCGGGTCGGGGGGCGCGTCTACGGCCGCGGGGCCTGCGACACCAAGGGGAACCTGGCCGCGGCCGTCCTCGCCGTGAGGGCCATCAAGGAGTCTGGCGTCCCGTTTCCCGGGAGGCTCGTGCTCTGCCATCCTGTGGACGAGGAGGGGATGATGGCCGGGATCAAGGCCTTTATCCGGGGCGGGCACGCCGGTGGGGTGGACGCCGCCGTGATCTGCGAGCCCGAGGAGAACAGGATCTGCGTGGAGCAGAAGGGAGCCATGCGCGTTGAGGTCGCGGTGCGGGGCAGGATGGCCCACGGTGCCATGCCCCTGAGCGGCGTGAACCCCGTCACCCGCGCGGCCCGGTTCGTGGTAGCGGTCGAGGAACTCGAACGCGAGGAGATGGAGCGCCACGGCGAGCACCCTTTGCTCGGCTACCCGAGCCTCACGCCGACGATATTCATGGGACCCGACTGTGGGGAGCCCCAGATCAACGTAGTCCCCGCGGGCGCCTACGTCGCCCTCGACATCCGCACCATCCCCGCCCAGTTCCACGAGGGGCTCGTCGGCAAGCTCGAAGCCATACTATCCCGCCTCGCCTCCGAGGACCCTGACTTCGACGCCACGCTCGAGGTAATCGAGGAACGCCCCCCGACGCGGACGCCGCGCGACGAACCCCTGGTGCGGGCGACGGCCGCCGCGTATCGTGGGCTCACGGGCCTGGAGCCGCGCTACGACGGCGTGCCGGGCGCTACCGACGGGACGTTCCTGAGCGCCTGGGCCGGCATCCCGATAGTCACGACGGGGGCCGGGGACCGGGAGATCCCGCACCACAAAGACGAGTGGGTGGACGAGGAGGAGCTCCTCGCCGCCTGCAGGCTTTTCGCCGCTACCGCCATGCACTACGCCTACGGAAAGGGATAGCCATGTACGACTACGGTTCCATGTTCGACCTCACGGGAAAGACGGCCCTCGTCGTCGGGGCTGGCAGCGGCATCGGCGAGGCAAGCGCCCGCGGCCTCGCGGCCTTCGGGGCCGAGGTGTTCGCCGCGGACGTGAACGCCGAGGCCGCCGAGGCGACGGCGGACGGCATAAGGGAGGAAGGCAAGAAAGCCGTGGCGCTCGGGCTGGACATGCTCGACTCAAAGAGCGTCGGGTCGGTGGCGGAGAGGATCGGGGCCCCAGACGTGCTCGTCAGCACGCCGAGCGTCAACGTAAGGAAGCCGCTGCTCGAGATCACCGACGACGAGTTCGACAGGGTCATAGACCTGAACCTCAAAGGCACCTTCCGCCTGTGCCGGGAGTTCGGGCGGGGCATGGCGGAGCGCGGCTCCGGGAGCATCATCGCGTTCTCGAGCATCAGGGGGCAGGTCGTCGAGCCGGGGCAGGGGGTCTACGCCGCCACAAAGTCGGGGACGGTCCAGATGCTGCGGGCGTTGGCCGCCGAGCTCGGGCCGCGGGGTGTGCGGGCCAACGCCATCGCCCCGGGCGTCGTGGAGACGCCGCTAACGGCCCAGATCAAAGACTCCCCCGACTGGTACGACGCCTACGCGAACAAGAGCATCCTCGGCCGGTGGGCGCGGCCGCACGAGATGGTAGGCATGGTCGTCTACCTTGCCTCAGACGCGAGCTCATACGTCACGGGGGCCTTCATGCTGGTGGACGGCGGATGGACGGCCGCAGACGGACGTTTCACGCCGCCGCTGTAGCGCTTCGCTTCGCGAACCGCGCTATCAGCCGTCAGCTATCAGCCGTCAGCTTCTCTGTTGCTGGAGCGACTTGGTTTCGTCGGAGTGACGGAGCGTGCGTAGCCTGATTCGCGCGGGGCAACGCGGGCATCTGTCCGGTTTCTCCGTCGCGGAAAGGGGCTGAAAGCTGCGGGCTGAAAGCTGACAGCGCGCCGAAGGCGCCCGTTTGACAGCCCGCGCGCGGGTGCGGATACTTCCGGGGCCGGACGGTTAGGAGAGAGGGAGGGACCTGGGTGACGGCTAACGCGGGTGGAGACGGGGGAAGGTCTTCGGGGCTCGGGACGCGCCAGGTTGTGGTTGCCGGCGTCGTCGGGGGGGTTGCGCTCTTTTTGGGGGCGACGCGCCTGGGCCTGATCCCGGTTCCCATACCCCTCATAGGCAGCGCGACGATCATGCACATCCCTGCCATCGTCGGGGGCGTGCTCGAGGGGCCCGTCGTGGGCATCCTGGCCGGCCTGATCTTCGGCATCTTCTCCTTTCTCTACGCCGACAGCCCCGTCTTCGCCAACCCTATAGTCGCGATACTGCCGAGGCTGCTTATCGGGGTGGTCGCGTGGGCCGTCTTCGTTGGCCTCAGGCGCTTCAGCGTGGACCTCGCGTCGGTGGCGGCCGGGCTGCTAGGGTCGCTGGCGAACACCGTGGGCGTGCTCGGCCTGGCCGTATTGTTCGGGCTTTTGCCGCTCTCGATAGTCCCGGTCGTCCTGCCCCAGGCCATCGCCGAGGCGGTGCTCGCGGCCATCGTGACGGTAGTGGTGGTGAGGGGCGTGATGCTCTTCCGCAGCGGCCGGACCACGGCGCCGGAGGTGGACTCCGACCGGGAGCGCCGCTACTGAAGGATCCGAAGGACCGGCGGGCCGTGCTGTGATCGAGCTCGACGGCGTCTCTTTCGCCTACCGCACGGGCGAGGGCGACGCCGTGCCGGCGCTGCGGGACCTGAACCTGTCCATCGGGTCGGGTGAGCGGGTCGCGATCATCGGCCACAACGGCTCGGGCAAGAGCACGCTCGTCAAGCTTCTGACGGCGATCCAGTACCCTACCGAGGGCGAGGTCCGGATAGACGGCGTCCCCGTGCGCGAGGAGAACCGGTGGACTATCAGGGAGAAGGTCGCCGTAGTCTTCCAGGACCCCGACGACCAGATAGTCATGACCCGCGTCGCCGACGACGTCGCCTTCGGGCCCGAGAACCTAGGCCTCCCGCGCGAAGAGATAGAGGGGCGGGTCGCCTTCGCCCTCGAGGCGCTGGGATTGGAGTCGATCTCAGAGACGCCCATCGAGGACCTCTCTCCTGGCCAGAAGCAGCGGGTCGCGATAGCCGGGGCGCTCGCCATGCGCCCGCGGTTCTTGATCCTGGACGAGCCGACCTCGCTGCTGCCGGCGCCTTTGGCGGGACGCCTGATCCGGACGGTCACGGACCTGAACCGCCGCGAGGGCATGGGCGTCCTGCACGTCACCCACTCGATGCCCGAGGCCGCCCTCTTCGACCGCGTTATCGTGATGGACGAAGGCCGCGCCGTGATGACCGGCGCCCCCGCAGAGGTCTTCCGGCGCGTGGACGACCTGCGCGACATCGGCCTCGACGTCCCGCTCGCGGCGTCCCTCGCCCACCGCCTGCGCGCCCGCGGCATCCCCCTCCGCGGCGACGTCCTCTCTGACGCGGACCTGCGCGAAGCCCTCTCGGCCGTCGTGTCCGGGGGCTCGCGCGCGGGGGCCTCGGGCCCGTGAACGGCCCACCGATCCTGGAGTTGCGGGACTTCAGGTACACGTACCTGGAGGGGACGCCGAAGGCGAACGAGGCGGTGCGCGGCGTCTCGTTGGAGATCCAGGCCGGCGAGCGGGTCGCCGTCGTCGGCCCAACCCGCTCCGGCAAGTCCACGGTCGTCGACTCCTTCGCCCACCTCCTGCGCCTGAAGCCCGGGCAGGTATTTTTCGGGGGAGAGGACGTGGCGGCGCCCGGCTACGACCGGGGCGCCCTGCGCCGGAGGGTCGGCATCGTCTTCCAGCAGCCTGACACCCAGATCGTCGAGGACGTGGTCGGCGCCGACGTCGCCTTCGGCCCGACGGCCGCGGGGTTGCCGGCCGAGGAGACCCGCCGGCGCGTGGAGGTGAGCCTGGACGGCGTGGGCCTGCCTTACAGGGACTTCCGGCTCAGGTACGTGCACGCTCTCTCTGGCGGCCAGCGGCGGCGGGTCGCCATCGCGGGGGTCCTGGCGATGCGCACGCCGGTGCTGGTGCTAGACGAGCCGACGGCGGGCCTCGACCCGCGGGGGCGGCGGGAGCTGCTCGACCTACTGCGGCGCCTGGCCGACGACCGCGACCTCACCCTCGTCGTCTGCTCGGCCTCCCTGCAAGACGCTAGCCTTCTCTGCGACCGGGTAGTGGTGCTCGACGGGGGCCGCGTGGTGATGGACGGACCCCTGGGCGAGGTGCTCCGCCGCGGCGAAGAGCTGGCGTCGCTGGACATCACGCTCCCCGAGCCCATCGCCGCCGCCCGCGAGCTCAGGCAGCTCTTCCCCGGCCTGCCGGCCGACCTCATGACCGAGGACGACCTCGAGCGGGAGCTGGCCCGGAGGCTCGGTACGGCGTAATGCTGGAGCTGCAGCGCAACGTCGTCTTCGGGCAGTTCGTGGACACCGGGTCCGCGGTCCACCGGGTGGACGCCCGGGTAAAGATAGCCGTCGCTTTCGTCTGCATCGTGGCCTCGTTTCTCATAGGCGACCTCCTCGGCTTCGGGCTCGCGCTGGCGCTGGTGGTCGGCATACAGGCCCTCTCCCGCATACCGCTCGGGTTCTTCTTGCGGGGCTCGGCGTTCTTCTTCGGGTTCCTGATCTTCATCCTCGTCTTCCAGGTGCTCTTCTACACGGGGGAGACGTCTGGCTACCTGTGGCGCTGGGGCATCCTCTCCGTCTCGACCGAGGGCCTGTACACGGCGGGGGTCCTCGGCCTGCGGGTCGTCTTTCTCTACTACACCACGACGCTGCTCATGCTTACCACCTCGCTCGTTGACCTCACAAACGGCCTGGAGCTACTGCTATCGCCGCTGCAGAAGATCCGGGTGCCCGTCAACGAGCTGGTCCTCGTCTTCGTCATCGCCGTGAAGTTCGTCCCCATCTTTATAGAGGAGATGGAGCGCCTCGCCCGCGCCCAGACCGCCCGCGGCGTGCCCTTCGACGAGGGCGGCGCCGTCACCCGAGCCCGCCGCCTCGGACGCCTCCTCGTCCCGATCTTCGTAAACGGCTTCGCCCGCGCCGACACCCTCACCACCGCCATGCACACCCGCAGCTACCGCGGCGGAAGGAACCGGACCAAGCTCCGCGTCATGAGGGCAGGCCCTTCGGACTGGCTCGCGCTGCTCCTCGTCACCGCGTGGATGGTCGTGGCGTGGCTCTTGTAGAGCATTTCAGCCTGTCAGCGCCTCCTTCGGAGGCTCTCGGCCGGTCGGCAAGAGCTGACAGGCTGAAGTGCTGACAAGCTGAACAGCTCTAGATCGTCTCCCGGCGCCGGCTCAACTGGCCGTAGGGGTGGCCCGTGTGCAGCCGCTCCATCGAGCTTATGGCGGCTATGCGTTCGAGCGCGAGGGTGTCGGCGGCGACGTTCGTGGCGACGCCGTCGCGTTTGGAGATCTCGATGATGCTGCGGATGCGCCCTTCTATGCGCATTACGCGCTTGGTGGCGCGGCGCTCGTTGTAGCCCTCGAGCTCATCTGCGACGTTTATGAGGCCGCCGGCGTTTATCACGTAGTCCGGGGCGTAGAGGATGCCGCGGTCGGCCAGGGCCCCGCCGTGGCGCGCTTCGAGCAGGACGTTGTTGGCGCTGCCGGCGATGATGCGGCAGCGAAGGCTCGGGATCGTCGCGTCGGTCACCGTGGCGCCCAGGGCGCAGGGGGCGTAGACGTCGCAGGGGATGGTCAGGATCTCATCCGTCTCAACCGCCTTCGCCCCGAACTCGCCCACAGCCCGCCCGAGGGCCGCACCGTCCACGTCGGTGACGATGAGGCGCGCCCCCTCTTCGTGGAGCAGGCGGCAAAGGTGGTAGCCGACGTGCCCGACGCCCTGCACCGCCACCGTCCGCCCTTCGAGCGAGGTGGTGCCGAAGACGTCATCGACGCAAGCCCGCATCCCCTGCAGCACGCCGAGGGCGGTAAAGGGCGAGGGGTCGCCAGATCCCCCGCGCGTGACGTCCACGCCTACGACGTGCCCCGTCTCGACCCGGATAAAGTTCGCGTCCTCTGTCGAGGTCCCGACGTCCTCGGCGACTATGTAGCGTCCGCCCAACGTTTCGATGTAGCGGCCGAAGGAGCGGAAGAGGGCCTCGGACTTGTCCGTGCGCGGGTCGCCGATGATGACGGACTTGCCGCCCCCGAGGTTGAGGCCGCTCGCCGCGGCCTTGTAGGTCATCCCCCGCGCCAGGCGCAGCACGTCCACTATGGCGTCGTCTTCTGAGGCGTAAGGGTACATGCGGCAGCCGCCCAGAGCCGGCCCTAGCGTGGTGTCGTGGACGGCGATGATCGCGCGCAGGCCCGTCGCCTTGTCGTGGCAGAAGACCAGCTGCTCGTAGCGGAACTCCGCCAGCTGCTCGAAGACGTGCATGCGCATCTCCTTTCCCAGCCCCTCGCATCCATTCTACTATTCCGCCCCTTTCCCCCGCCGGTAAGCGGCGGTTTTTCGCGTGCTAGAATGCCGAACCATGCAAAGTGAGAGATTGGGCGAGGACACGACCGCCGGAAAACTGGAGGGGCTGGAGCGGCTGCGCGAGCGGGCGACCCATCCCGCCTCAGAAGCCGCCGTGGCGCGGCAGCGCGAGAAGGGCAAGATGACGGCCCGCGAGCGCATAGAGACGCTTCTCGACGATGGGTCCTTCGTCGAGCTCGACCGCTACAGGGTCCACCGCTCCAACAACTTCGGCCTCGGGGACAACAAGCCCTTGGGCGACGGGGTAGTTACCGGGTACGGCGAGGTGATGGGGCGGAAGGTCTGCGTGTTCAGCCAGGACTTCACGGTGTTCGGGGGGTCCCTGGGTGAGGTGTACGCGGAGAAAATCTGCAAGGTAATGGACTTAGCACTCTCGACCGGGTGCCCCATCGTCGGCATAAACGACTCGGGCGGGGCGAGGATACAGGAGGGCGTCGTCTCTCTTGCCGGGTACGCGGACATCTTCCACAGGAACGTGCTCGCGAGCGGGGTGGTGCCCCAGATCTCGGTGGTAATGGGACCCTGCGCCGGGGGTGCCGTCTACTCGCCGGCCATAACGGACTTCGTCTTCATGGTCGAGGAGACGAGCCACATGTTCATCACCGGCCCCGACGTAATAAAGAGCGTGACGGGCGAGGAGGTGAGCCAGGAGGACCTGGGCGGCGCCGTCACCCACAACACCAAAAGCGGCGTCGCCCACTTCTCGTCGCCCGACGAGGAGACGTGCCTCTCCGACGTGCGCTTCCTGCTCTCGTTTCTGCCCGAGAACAACCTGGAGACTGCGCCCTACTTCCCGCCCGCGGACGACCCCGGGAGGATGGACGAGGAGCTCGCCTCCCTCGTGCCCGACTCGCCGCGCCAGCCATACGACATCAGGGAGGCGGTGGGGCTGGTCGTCGACGACGGGGAGTTCTTCGAGGTGCAGGAGGGGTGGGCCCAGAACCTCGTCGTCGGGTTCGCCAGGCTCGACGGGCACGCGATAGGGGTTGTGGGGAACCAGCCGATGGTGCTCGCGGGGACGCTCGACATCGACGCGAGCGTCAAGGGGGCGCGGTTCGTGAGGTTCTGCGACGCCTTCAACATACCGCTGCTTACCTTCGTGGACGTGCCCGGGTTCATGCCGGGGACGGGGCAGGAGTGGGGCGGGATCATCCGCCACGGCGCCAAGCTGCTCTACGCGTTCTCGGAGGCCACCGTCCCCAAGATGACCGTTATCACCAGGAAAGCCTACGGCGGGGCCTACGACGTCATGAACTCCAAGCACATAGGCGCCGACGTCAACGTGGCGTGGCCGACCGGCGAGGTCGCGGTGATGGGGGCGTCCGCGGCCGTCGGTATCATCCACCGCAGGCGCATCGCGGAGGCCGAAGACCCCGAGGCCGAGCGCGAGGCCCTTATCGCCGACTACGAGCAGAAGTTCAACAACCCGATGGTCGCAGCCGAGATGGGTTTCGTAGACGACATAATAGACCCCAGGGAGACCAGGCCATACCTCATAAAGGCCCTCTCGATGGTCAGCACCAGGCGCCCCGAGCGCCCGCCGCGCAAGCACGGGAACATCCCCCTCTGAGCGCCGTGACGGGAAGGGTCTCGACCGGGATACGCAGGCTCCTGCCCAGGACGGGGAGGGCGTGGGCTTTCGTCGTGCTCGGCGTCCTCACGTTCTTCGTGCTTGACTTGCTCGCATTGTGGGGGTCGGACCTCGCGCTCGACCTCCTGATCTTCCTCTCCGGCATGCTCGCCGGCGCGGTCGCCGCCCGCCTGGCGACCTACCCGTTCAGAAGGTTGGCGGAGGGGGCCGGTATCTGGCGCATCGTCGGGCTCTTCGTGGGGCTGGCCTCGGTCTTCGTGATCATCTTCGGCGGCACGGCCCTCGCCGGCATCCCGCCCTATCCCACGGCCGAGGGCGGCAACGCGGGGACCATGATCCACGGCCTCGCCCTTGGGTTCCTGGTCGGCGTGCCCGGCGGCCTGGCCGCGTCGGGGGAGCGCCGGTCTTCGTCCGCCCCGGATCTCAAGGTGGTGGCGGTGATCCTGACAACGGTGGCGGGGTTGTTTGGGCTGCTCTTCATGCTCTTCCTGCTGCTGGAGTACGCGCTGGTGCCCCTGATCCGGGCCTTCGCCGCATGACGGAGGCGCCCCGCGCCCGGATAGAACCCGCCCCGACGCCGGAGGAGGCCGCGGCCATCGTGGCGGCGCTCGAAGCCCTGGGCTGGAAGAAGCCCGAATCCGGGCTTCCGGCGCGGAGCCGGTGGCGGCTGGCGGGGATGCTCGGGCATCCGGTGCCGCCGGGGATGAAGCTCGAAGGCGCGTTGTGGTCCTACTCCAGCTGGGAGGGCGGTCTCTAGGTGTTCGGAAAGGTCCTTATCGCGAACAGGGGTGAGATCTCGGTCCGCATAGCCCGCGCGTGCCGGGAGATGGGGATGCTGAGCGTCGCCGTCTACTCGGACGTCGACCGCGGCGCCCTGCACACCCTCGTCGCCGACGAGGCCTACCACGTGGGCCCCACGCCCGCCCCCGAGAGCTACCTGAACATAGAGAGGCTCATCGAGGTAGCGAAGAGGAGCGGCGCGGAGGCCGTCCACCCCGGCTACGGCTTTCTGGCCGAGAGCGCGCCGTTTGCAAGGGCTGTGACGGGGGCCGGGCTCGTCTGGATCGGGCCGCACCCCGACGCGATAGTGGCGATGGGCTCGAAGGTCGAGTCCCGCCGCATCATGGCGAGGGCCGGGGTCCCGATCACGCCGGGCACCGAGAAGCCGGTGGATTCCCCGGCCGCCGTCCTCGAGTTCGCCGCCGAGCACGGCTACCCTGTCGCGGTCAAAGCCTCGGCCGGCGGCGGCGGCAAGGGCTTCGCCGTCGCCCACGACAAGACGCAGGCCGAGGCCGCCTTCGCGCGGGCGAGCCGGGAGGGCGAGGCGTACTTCGGGGACGGGTCGGTCTACCTCGAGAAGTACCTACCAAACCCCAGGCACATCGAGATCCAGGTCTTCCGCGACAAGCACGGCAACGGCGTCCACCTGGGCGAGCGGGACTGCTCGATCCAACGCCGCCACCAGAAGCTCGTCGAGGAGTGCCCGAGCCCAGCCCTCGAACCCGAGATGCGCGCGTCGATGGGACGCGCCGCCGTCGCCGCCGCCGATGCGGTTGGGTACGACTCGGCCGGCACGGTCGAGTTCCTGCTTCAGAAGGGCGAGGCCGGCGACGAGTTCTTTTTTCTTGAGATGAACACCCGCGTGCAGGTCGAGCACCCCGTCACGGAAGAGGTGACGGGCGTAGATATCGTCCAGACCGGCATCCGCATCGCCGCCGGCGAGCCTATGCCCTTCTCCCAGAACGACGTCTCCTGGCGGGGCCACGCCATCGAGGTCCGCGTGAACGCCGAGGACCCGGGGGCGGACTTCGCCCCAAGCCCCGGCGCCGTCGCCGTCTACGAGGAGCCCGGCGGGCCCGGGGTGAGGGTGGACTCGTCGCTCAGGGGCCCGGGGACCGTTCCCGAGTCCTACGACCCGCTGTTCGCCAAGCTTATAGTGCGCGGCCCCGACCGCGAATCCGCCCTGCGGCGCCTGCGACGGGCGCTGGGGGAGTTCAGGATCGAGGGTGTGGCCACGACGCTGCCGTTCTTCCGCGCCATCCTCGAAGACGAGGCCTTCTCCTCGGGCGACTACACCACGGGCTTCGTCGCCGAGAGGATGGGCGGCCTCGCCATAGATTCGGCCCAGACGGCGGGCCACGGCGCGCCGGAGGAGAAGGCCTCCCGCGAGGTCGAGGTCGAGGTGGACGGCCGGCTCTTCCGGGTTCGGGTCTTCGGCGAAGGGGAGGGGGCGGTCGGGGGCGGGACGCCGCCGCGCCGCGGCGGCAGGACCACGCGCCGGACGGCCTCCGCTGAGGGTGCCATCGCGGCGCCGATGCAGGGGACTATAGTCAAGGTGCTCGTCGAGGTCGGGCAGGAGGTCGCGGCGGACGACGCCGTCTGCCTGCTTGAGGCGATGAAGATGGAGAGCGAGGTCAGGGCCCAGAGGGCTGGCCGCGTCGCAGAGGTCCTCGTCGAGGCCGGCAAGACCGTCCGCTCCGGCGAGCCCCTGGTGGTGCTGGAGTAGGACGGGTACCCCTGTGCTTGACCGGGCCGAAGAGTTCGTGTGGGGGGGGGAGGGCGAGGACGCCGAGATCCTCATCCACGCCCCAGACGAGGAGACGGCCGAACGCGCCTTCGGGCGCACCCTGCCGGCTGCCCGCCTCCCCGGCGTCAGGAGCCCCGTGCAGGCCGCCGCCTCGGCCGAGAACCTCGGCCTGGTCGCCGTCTCCGGGACGCACGCCTCTCCCGACCTCCTCTCCGCGCCTGCCCGCGGCCTGCTCCTCGTCGCCGACGTAGACGCGGCCAGCCTCGGCGTGCCGGTAGGCGACGTTACGGATCTCGCCCTGCGCGGCCTCGCCGAGGCTGGCCCTTCGATGCCGGTCCTGAACGAGGCAGGCGTGCGGAGGGCCTGCGAGGAGGGGGCGGCGGCCGGGGCCGAGGACGGCCTCGTCGAGGAGGAAGACCTGGCGCACCTTGGTCCCATCGAGGGCGACCCGGACGCTCTAGGCCGGCGGGCGCTCACGGCCGGCACCAGGGACTGGGAGGGTCCGTTCGGGCTTGAGGCCGCGGTCGTGGGCGATGTGTTCGACACGGATGGCGCCGAGACGCTCGGCCTGCGGCATGGCGCGCTGGTGTTCGTGGTGCGGGCCGGGGCCGGGGACCTCGGACGGCTCGCGCTGGGCACGCACAGGGCCAGGATCTCCACCCGCATCCGGGCCGGCGTGGACTTCGGGTCGGGGGACGACCCGCCCGCGGCCCCGCTGGAGACCGAGGAGGCCGCCGACCTCGTCTCGGCCGCGAACGCCGCCGCCAACTTCGCCGACGCCAGGGCGGCCCGCGCCCTCTACGCGCTGCGGCGCGTCCTCGATAGGGTCGTCGGCGGCCTCGACCTCCGCGCCTCGTGGAAGGTCGGCGGGGTCGAGCATCGGGACGGGCTCCTCGTCCACCGCGACAACCTCGCGGCGGTGGGGGAGGGGGGGGCCATGGTCTCGGGTGGTGTGGTGGCGGCCGGGACGGGTAAGATGTGGCGGAGCGCGCCCCCGTTCGGCGTGCCTGAAGGCGAAGGCCTGTGGCCCTGGGAAGAAGCGGGCCTGCTGGCGCGTTGGACGAGCCTCGACCCGACAGGAGGAGAGCGCTAAAGGTGGACCTGCTGATGGTCAGGGATCTGGCAACGGGCCGGTTCCTCTACACCGAACGCCTCGAACGCCGCCCCGGGGAGACCTCGTGGGAGTACGTGCGCCGCAGCGTCCGCCGCGAGGCACACATCCGCACCCAATTCTCCGAAGAGACCCAGCAGGTGATCATGGGCTGGGGCGCCGACTCCGTCGAGGACTTCCTTAACTCCTACCCAGAATACGGTCCCGTCAACGACGACCGGACCGGCGGCAGGCCAGAACGACCGGAAGGAGAGACCATTGACCGCTGAAGTCCTCGACAAGTTCTCCACCCTGATAACCACGGCCCTGGGCCTCGTCGCAGCGCTCGCCTGGAACACCGCCATCCAGAACCTCTTCAATAAGCTCTTCGGGCAGGCCGGCGGCGAGCTCGTCGGCCAGTTCTTCTACGCCATCCTCGTCACCATCATCGTCATCGTCGCCACCATCTACGTGGGCCGCGCAGCCGAACGGGCCAAGAAAGCCGAGCAGGAGCGCGGCGGCCTCTTCGGAAGATCGAAAGACTAGATTCCGGGTATGAGGCTCTAGGTTCGAGGGTCAAGGAAGTTCCTCGAGGAGCCGGAGATCGAGCACCGGGAGATGCCCTCAGACCTGATGCCTAAAGCCTAGGGCCTGATACCTCTACTTGAAGTCCTCCGGCGAGACGCGGTTCATCCAGTCCTTGAACTTGTCCACGACCTCGTCCTCGGGGGCCTCCTCCATTGCCTCCTCGAACTCGACGCCGGCCTCCTGGATCACCTCGTCGGAGGCGAAGATTTCGGCGCCGGAGCGGATCGCAAGCGCTATGGCGTCCGAGGGGCGGGAGTCCACCTCGACGGTTCGGCCGTCGAGGTCGAGGCGGATGGTGGCGAAGAACGTCTGGTCCCTGAGCGCGGTGACCGTGATGCGCTCCATCGAGGCGCCGAGCTCGTTGACGAGGTTCAGGGCAAGGTCGTGGGTAAGGGGGCGGACGAACTCCTGGTTCTGGAGCTTCATCAGGATCGAACGTGCCTCCGGCTGGCCGATCCAGATGGGAAGGTAGCGGTTCTCGTCCTCGACCTTGAGGATGACGATCGGGCTGGAGGAAAAGAGGTCCATGTTCATGCCGTAGATGGACATCTTGGTGAAGCCGTCGGCGCTCACTGGCTATACGCTCCTCTCACTCCGCGAATCGCTCGCGGCGAATGTTCCGAGTTTGGCCGATTTTACTTCCCGCCCCCTGTACCTGCAATCGGGTTGTCAGGGACACGGGCGTGTTGTACATTATCCCGGCGTCGCGCGTCTGTCGCGTCGATTACTCCGGGCCTGTAGCTCAGGTGGTTAGAGCGCTTCTCTGATAAGGAAGAGGTCCCTGGTTCGAGTCCAGGCAGGCCCACCGGAAGAAAACCACCGTTTTGCAGCACAAAAGCATAGCGTAATTGGAGGTCCCGGGTGTGCCCCGGG